>JAAWEA010000064.1 GCA_022794055.1 Clostridia bacterium | reverse complement strand
AATAATATTTTTATCTTATTATTTTCATTTGAATATACTTCATAATTTATACTTTTTTGTATTTCTTCTTTTTTTAATGTATTTATTATTACTTTTCTTATAGGCTCTATTGAAAATAGTATTAGCACTACTATTAAAATTATAATTATTAGTCCTATTATTATAACTTTTTTATTTTTTAAATTACTTGTGTGTGTGTGTGTGTGTGTGTGTGTGTGTGTGTGTACAGTTTCAATGTTTTCAGTGTTTGTTCTTTTCATAATTTTTCTCCTATCTTTTTATATCCTTCTTCTATTTTGATTTTATTATAGTTCAACTATTTCTTTTTTTCAATATAATTTTTATTTGCAATAAAAACATAATATATATGTAATGTTTTTGTAATATCTCTCTAAAATAAGAGAAACTAACTATTATTGAGTTAGTTTCTTTATTTTTTTCTGTTACATATTCTATTTCTTTAATTCTTCCAAAAACATTTCATTCAACATTTTAGGATTAGCTTTTCCTTTAGTTTCTTTCATGGCTTGACCTACTAAGAATCCTAAAGCTCTATCTTTACCAGCTTTAAAGTCTGCAATAGATTGAGGATTAGAATCTAATATTTTCATTACTATTTCTTTAATAGCACCTTCATCTGAAATTTGTATCCAACCCTTTTCTTTAATAATATCTTCTGGATTTTTTGGTTCTTCAAATAATTCTGTTAATACTTTTTTTCCTATACTTGAACTAATTATACCTTTATCAATTAAAATAACTAGTTTTCCAAGTTCTTCTCCATTAAATGGTATATCAATTGCTTCCATTTCTTTTTCATTTAAAATTCTTGATATATCAGATATAATCCAATTATTTACTGCTTTTGGATTATCACATTCTTTTATTGCACTTTCAAATAAGTCTGATAAGTATTTTGATGATGTAATAATATTTGCATCTTTTTCAGATAATTCATATTGTTTTAAATATCTCTCTTTCCTACTTTCTGGAAGTTCTGGTAATGTATTTTTTATGTTTTGTATATATTCTTCTGAAAGTTTAATTGCAACTAAATCTGGCTCAGGAAAATATCTATAATCTTCTGCATCTTCTTTATCTCTCATTGAAAAAGTTTTTCCAGATACATCATCCCATCTTAATGATTCTTGTTCTACTTTTCTACCTTCTTCTAATATATCTATTTGTCTTTCTACTTCATATTCAATAGCTCTTGCTATACTTCTAAATGAATTCATATTTTTCATTTCTGTACGAGTTCCATAAGGCTCTCCTGGTTTGTGAACAGATACATTAATATCGCCTCTAAATGAACCTTCCTGCATCTTACAATCTGATACTTCTATATATTCAAGTATAGATTTTAATTTTCTCATATACTTTTCAACTTCTTCTGCATTTCTTAAATCTGGTTCAGATACTATTTCAATTAGTGGTACTCCTGCTCTATTTAAATCAACTAGGCTTTCTCCTCCAAAATCATCATGATTTAATTTTCCTGCGTCATCTTCTATATGGATACGTGTTATTCCTATTTTCTTTTTATCTCCATTTGTTTCTATTTCTATATATCCATTTTCACAAAGTGGCTTGTCATATTGTGATATTTGATATGCTCTTGGTGTGTCTGGATAAAAATAGTTTTTTCTATCATTTTTACTGTCTCTTGAAACTTCACAATTTGTGGCTAATCCTGCTTTTACTGCATATTCAACAACTTTTTCATTTAATACAGGTAATGTTCCTGGCATTGCCATACAAATTGGACATGTATGTGTATTGGGCTCTCCTCCAAATTCTGTTGGACATGAACAAAATATTTTAGTTTTTGTTGAAAGTTCCACATGAACTTCAAGTCCTATTATAACCTCATAATCATTTCTTGACATTTATTTTCTCCTTTCTTAATGTTTACAAAATTTATTTAATAAATTTTGTATAAGTTATCTGTATCACTCGAACTTATTGTTCTTGCTAACAGCTAACTTAGAAGCTTGGTTTATAGTTCTCTCTGAATTTAATTTGTTGTTCTAATGTGTATGCTGCATTTAAAATTGTTTCTTCTTGAAATTTGTTTCCTATTAATTGCATTCCTATTGGCATTCCTTGTTTATCAACTCCTACTGGTATTGAAATTCCAGGAAGTCCTGCAACATTTACTGAAACTGTACATATATCAGCTAAATACATTTCTAATGGGTTATTTGTTTTTGACCCTATATCAAATGCTACTGTTGGTGATGTTGGTGTTAATATTACATCGTATTTTTCAAATCCTTTATTAAATTCTTTCATTACTAATGTTCTTACTTTTTGTGCTTTTTTATAGTAAGCATCATAGTATCCTGATGATAATACATAAGTTCCAAGAATAATTCTTCTTTTAACCTCTTCTCCAAATCCTTCGCTTCTTGATTTTTTATATAATTCCTTTAAGTTTTTATATTCCTTTGCTCTATATCCATAACGAATTCCATCAAATCTCCCTAAATTAGAACTTGCTTCTGCACAGGCTATTATATAATAAGCTGCTAATGAATATTTCGAAATATCTAATGAGAATTCTTCAATTTTTGCCCCTAGTTCTTTATATTTTTCAATTGCTTTTTTTAATGCTTCTTTTACTTCTTCATTTATTCCTTCACCAAAAAATTCTTTTGGTACTCCTATTTTTAGTCCATTTACATCATTTTTTAATGCTTTTGTATAATCTTTTTTTTGCATTTCTACTGATGTAGTATCTTTTTCATCATGTCCAACTATTAAATTCAAGAGTATACTACTGTCTCTTACATCTTTAGTTATTGGACCAATTTGATCAAGTGATGATGCAAATGCTACTAAACCATATCTTGAAACTAACCCATAAGTTGGTTTTAAACCTACTACACCACAAAAACTTGAAGGTTGTCTTATAGATCCACCTGTATCAGAACCTAATGCCCATGGCACCATATTAGCTGCAACTGCTGCTGCAGAACCTCCTGATGAACCTCCTGGTACTTTGTTCAAATTCCATGGATTCCTTGTCTTCTTAAAATATGAATATTCTGTAGAACCTCCCATTGCAAATTCATCCATATTTAATTTGCCTAAATTTATTATATTTTGTTCATTTAATTTTTCAATTACTGTTGCATTATAAGGTGCTACAAAGTTTTCTAACATTTTTGAGCTACAAGTTGTTTTTACTCCTTTTGTGCATATATTATCTTTTATTCCTATTGGAATTCCTGCAAACTCTCCTGTAATTTCTTCGTTCTCTTTTTTATTTTGTATTTCCTCTGCTTTTTTTAAAGCTTCATCTGTTAAAGTTGTTACAAAAGCTTGTACATCATTTTCTTTGCTATTGATTCTGTCTATATAAGCTTTTGTTATTTCAGTTAATGTTATTTCTTTGTTTTCTAATTTTTCCTGTAATTCGTGTACTGTTAATTCTGTAATATTCATCAATTTTCCTCCTTTTTTCCCAGTTAGGAACATTTCTTTTGGATACATTCTCCTATCATACACAAGATACTGTATTTACTTTTTTAATAAGTATTCATTATAGAACTTTTGGAATTTTAAACATATTAAGTTCTTTTGATGGTGCATTTTGTAATAAGGCTTCATTATCCTCAAATATGTTTATTTCATCTTTTCTAAAAATATTTTTCTTTTGATTTGCTCCTATTGTAATTTCTAAATCTTCTACTGGTGCGTTGTTTACTATATTAGCAAAATTTAATATGTCTTCTAAATTTAAAGCATATTCTTCTATTTCACTATCTTCTATTTCTAAATCTGCTAGATTTGCAATGCGTAAAATCTCTTCTTTACTAATTTCCATTAAAATCTCTCCTCTTATAAATTTATATTATTATATACTTAAATGCTTAAAAATTCAATAATAAAATGTTTACAAAATTTATTTCATAAATTTTAGATACGTTAGCTTAGCTTAATGTGTACATCTCTTAACTGTTCTTTTTTAACAACTCCTGGTGCTCCCATCATTATGTCTTGTGCCTTACTGTTTAATGGGAATGCTATTACTTCTCTTATGTTTTCTGAGTCAGTTAATAACATTAACATTCTGTCGATTCCTGGGGCTATTCCAGCGTGTGGTGGTGCTCCAAATTGAAATGCTGTATATAAAGCTCCAAATTTTGTTTTTATTTCTTCTTGAGTGTATCCAGCCATTGAAAAGGCTTTTATCATTATATTTATATCATGATTTCTTACTGCTCCTGATGAAAGTTCAATTCCATTACATACAATATCATATTGATAAGCAAGTATTTCTAGTGGATTTTGTTCTTCTAAAGCTTCTAATCCACCTTGTGGCATAGAAAATGGGTTATGACTAAATTGTAAATTTCCTTGCTCATCAAGTTCAAACATTGGGAAGTCTATTATCCAGCAAAATTTAAATACATCTTTATCAATCAAATTTAACCTATTTCCTAGTTCTGTTCTTATTTGCCCTGAAAGTTCTGTTGCTCTTTTTTGATTATCTGCTATAAAAAATATTGTATCTTCTTTTTCCAAATCTGCTAATTTTATTAATTCTTGTTTTAAATCTTCTGGAATAAATTTGTCAATAGGACCTTTAAAACTTAAGTCTTCTTGAACTTCTAAATATCCAAGCCCTTTCATTCCAATTGAGATTGCAAAATCTAACATCTTTTCATGAAATCCTTTTGACATTTTTCCTTTTACTTTTATAGCTCTTACTGTTTTATCAATAAAAGGTTTAAATGTGCATTTCTTAAAGAATTCTGACAAATCAATAATATATAGTGGATTTCTTAAATCTGGTTTATCTGATCCATATTTTAACATTGCATCTTTGTAACTAATTCTTGGAAATGGATATTCTGCAATCTTTTTATTAGAAAACTCTTTAAATGTATTATAAATAACTGGTTCAATAGCTTGAAATACATCTTCTTGTGTACTAAAAGCCATTTCCATGTCTAATTGATAAAATTCTCCAGGAGCTCTATCTGCTCTTGCATCTTCATCTCTAAAACATGGTGCTATTTGAAAATATCTATCTATACCTGATGTCATCAATATTTGTTTAAATTGCTGTGGCGCTTGTGGAAGTGCATAGAACATTCCTTCATGTAATCTACTTGGTACTAAATAATCTCTTGCTCCTTCTGGTGATGAGCTTGTAAGTATTGGTGTTTGCACTTCTAAGAATCCCTGGTTAATCATTTCATTTCTTAAAAATTGTAAAACTTTAGCTCTTAAAATTAAATTATTTTTTAATCTTTCATTTCTTAAATCTAAATATCTATATTTAAGTCTTAAATCCTCTCTTATTTCTTGATTAGAATTCACTTCAAAAGGTAAATTTTTAATTCTTTTTCCTAAAATATTTATTTCCTCAATTTTTATTTCAACAAGACCTGTTTTTAATTTGGGGTTAATTGTTTCTTCATCTCTTTTTCTTACAGTCCCATAAACTGTAACTGTTGATTCTATTGGAATATGTGAAGCAAAATCCACATCTTCAAAATCCCCTGATGTTACAACTTGAGTTATTCCATACATATCTCTTATGTCCAAAAAAACTAATCCTCCTAAATCACGAATTGTCTGAACCCATCCAGCAATTCTTACTTTTTTTCCGACATCTTGTAAACTAATTTCATCACATCTGTGAGTTTTGTAATTATTCATCTTTGTTCCTCCTTTTCTTTTTTAGTTAAGGCATTTTTGCAAAACAAAAACGCCCACTGCATAATGCAGGGACGAAATAAATCCGCGGTACCACCCAGCTTGAAAATATTAAAAAATATTTTCCTCTTTATAAAAATTGCTCCAATATGTTTCGTTAATTTAGGTTAATCTTAAAGGACTTTCAGCCGATGATCCTTATTCTCTAAAAGTAATTTCTAAATACTTTGTATTGTACAAACGCAATATATTTTTTATTATGTTTGATATTTTAACATTTTATTCTCAAATTTGTCAAGAGTTATATTTTTAATTTTATTTTTTGTTACTGAACTAAAAAAAGAAGACTGCTTTAGTCTTCTATTATGAATTCATATATTTATATTTTAAAATTATTTATTATTATTAACTAAATCTTTTAATGCTTTACCAGCTTTGAATACTGGAGCTTTTGATGCTGGTATTTTGATTTCTTCTTTAGTTTGTGGGTTTCTACCTTTTCTTGCAGCTCTTTTTCTAACTTCGAAAGAACCAAATCCAACTAATTGAACTTTATCTCCCTCTACTAATGCGTTTGTAATTGTTTCTACAAATGCGTTTACTGATGCTTCAGCTGCTTTTTTTGTTTCTCCTGTTTTTGCAGCTATTGCTGCGATTAATTCAGCTTTGTTCATTTAAATTACCTCCTATAAGATTTAATATTTATGTACTTTTATCGCCTGAACTAAGCAATAACTGTACTTCTAATATCACTATTCGCCAACTTTCGCTAAAATCCTTCTTTTTTTCTAATAAATTTTTAATTTTTCTAGAATTTTAATAATTTTATCTCCTGCTGGTAATGCTAAAAATTCTTCTTTACTAAATATTTTTAATACTATTACAGCTAATATATATATTGAAATAGCGACGAATATTGCTATTATTGTTGCCATTCTTTCAATAATTATTCCTTTTAAAATAACATAAGTAAAATATGAGCAAATTCCCATAATTCCAGAAGCAATTATTGGTTTTATTACAAACTTTGAAAATGGTAATTTGAATTTTATATTTCTTTTTAATGATGTAAATGCGATTAAAAATGCAACTAGATGACAAGCAACTGAGCCAATACATGCACCATAAATTCCAATATTAGGGTTTGGTATTAATGTAATATTTAAAATAAATTTTACAATTACTCCTATTCCCATTGAAACTGTTGGAAGCATTAACTTTCCATATCCTTGTAGTGTTCCATTGATTGTTTGGTCTAATATAATAAAAATAGTTGCTAATGATGTAATTTGTAAAATTAGTGCTCCTGAACTCGCATTTGGATATAATAAATTTAAAATTGGCTGTGAAAAAACAACTAATCCAACTGTACAAGGAAGACCAATTAGCATTGATACTAAGAGTGAAAAGGATGTTTTTTCTGCAATTGCTTTATTATCTTTTCTAGCCTTTGCAGCTGATATAGCTGGAACTAATGCTGTGGCAAATGCTACATTTATCGCTAGTGGGAGTGTTGTTAATGTATCAACTTTTCCACCCAGTATTCCATACAGCGAAATCGCTTGATCTTCAGGTAAAAAGTTCTTCAAATTTCTTACTACTGTAAAAGAGTCCACATTTTTATTTATTGAAGACATTATAGCTGTTAATGTGATAGGTATTGATACAAATAAAATTTTTCTTATTACTTTGACAACACTCTCATATTTATAATTAACTGTATTTTTTATTTCAGAAGCAATTTCTTTTCTTTCTGTTTTATAGTATAAGAATAAATAACTAAATCCTAAAAATGTTGCTGTAGTTGTTGCTAAATTAGCTCCTGCTGCCATCCATTGTGTGGAAACATTAGAAAGAATAGCTACAATTTCCACTATAATAATTGTAAGTAATGTCTTAAATACTTGTTCCAATGTTTGCGACTTTGCACCTATACTTAATTTTTGTCTTCCATTAAAGTATCCTCTCATAACAGATGCAACTGTAACAAAGAAAATAGCTGGTGATAATGCAACTAATGTCATTTCAGATTCTGGAATTAATAGCCAATTATTTGCGATTATATGTGCACCAAAAAATAATAATAAACTTCCAATAAGCCCAACTAAAGCAAATGTTGCAAATGCTATTTTAAAAATTCTATGTGCCCCTTTATGGTCTCCAATTGCAGTTCTTTCTGAAACTAATTTTGAAATTGCACTTGGTAATCCTATGGAAGATATAGTTAGTAGTAGTGCATATATTTGATATGCTCCTGCTGATATTCCATTTCCTGTATCTCCATATCCTTGTCTATTTGTTAAATATAAAGTGTATATTAGTCCCAATAGTTTTATTAATATTTGGGAAAACATGATTGTTAATACACCTTGCATAAATCCTTCTTTTTTATTTATATTTTGATTTTTATTCTTTTTAATTTTTATCATTCTTCCTCCTTAGCAAGTGTAACTTATATTATTCTTATTATTAATTACTATTTCGAACTTTTTTTATTATGCTATTATATTAGATATTTTTTATATTATAATTTTTATTTATATTTTTATCAATAGTTTTTATAAATTTAACAAAAATCATTGACAAATACGCTTTTTTATAATAAAATATTTGATAAATTATGTTAAAATATGATTTTAATATAAAACTTCTCCCCGGTGGTTTTTTATTAAATTTTCATATTAAGTTAACTCTTAAAATCTTGATTTTTTGAGATGACTTATACAAAAATAAAAAAATTTTAAAAAATAGGAGGGTAATTATTACCATGAATAATACAACATATAGCCCTAAAAAGGCTGAAATAGAAAGCAAATGGTATATAATTGATGCAGCTAATAAACCTTTAGGTAGAGTTGCAACAGAAGCTGCAAAATTATTAAGAGGAAAACATAAACCAACATTTACACCTAATATTGATACAGGTGATCATGTTATAGTTTTAAATGTTAAAGATGTAATATTAACAGGAAACAAATTAGACCAAAAAATTTATAGACATCATTCAGGATATATTGGTGGAATGAAAGAAACACCAGCTAGAGTTATGCTTGAAAAAAATCCAGAAAAAGCTATGACATTAGCTATTAAAGGAATGTTACCTCACAACTCTTTAGGAAGAGCTCAATTAAAAAAATTAAGAGTTTATGCAGGTAGTGAACATGAAAATCAAGCACAAAAACCAGAAGTTTGGGAGGTAAATTAAGATGGCTAAATCAGAAAAAATAGTTTACACTGGTACTGGTAGAAGAAAATCTTCTATTGCTAGAGTGAGAATAGTTGAAGGTTCTGGAAAAATCACAATAAATGGTAAAGATATTAATGAATTTTTCGGATTAGAAACATTAAAAGTTATCGTAAGACAACCACTTACAGTTACAAATACAATTGACAAATATGATGTTATTTGTTCTGTACAAGGTGGAGGTTTTACAGGTCAAGCTGGAGCAATTAGACATGGTATTGCTAGAGCATTAAATGAAGCTAATAGTGAATTTAGACCTACTTTAAAAACAAATGGTTTCTTAACAAGAGATTCTCGTATGAAAGAAAGAAAGAAATATGGTCTTAAAAAAGCTAGAAAAGCTCCACAATTTTCTAAGAGATAAAAATAAGCCCATTTGGGCAGGAGGCGGAAAACCTATATACAAAGTGGTAATCTATTTAGATTACTGCTTTTTTATTATGGTAAAACCCAAATTTTTTATATAAATGTATTGCAATAGGTTTGATGTTCCTAATTCAGCTATACTAATATTCCTACTTTTGTTGTAATAAATGTTTATTCTCTTGTGCTAGTATAATTAGCTCTCCCTCTTTATTTCCTTTATTCTTGAAATTCTAAAAGGTAACATATTAATATAAATCTTGAAAAAACATTTGTATTTTATTCCTTTATGTGATATGATAATATAAGTTTCAAAAAAGAAACAATATGAATTTATTTTAAAATATTTTACCTTCTCTTTAGATTGGTTAAGTAAAAAAGTAATTCAAAACAAATCTAGAAGGAGGTTTATATAATGGAAACAAATTACGAGGATATTTCTCTTACTTGTAAAGACTGTAATACAAAATTTGTTTTTACAACTGGAGAACAACAATTCTATGCTGAAAAAGGTTTTACAACTGGAGAACAACAATTCTATGCTGAAAAAGGTTTTACAAATCAGCCTGTAAGATGCCCAGGTTGTAGAAAATCAAGAAAACAACAAAGGAATAATTATTAGAAAAAAAGCTCAGTATACTGAGCTTTTTAACTTTAAACTTTCTTATTTTAAAATGACAAACTATTAAACATAGTCCATATATTACAATTTAAAATACTTTCTAAAAAATTCAACATCTCTCATTTGTTCTGGATGCCATTGTACTCCTAATATATTTTCATATTCTATAGCCTCAACAACTCCATCTTCACTAGTTGCTACAACTCTAAAATTATCTGCAACTTTATTTATTGCTTGGTGATGAAATGAATTGACTTCTATTTTATTTGTATCATAGCACTTTTCCAAAAATGACCCTTGTTTTATATTTATTTCATGCATTGTTATTTCTCCATTACTAGTATGATTTGGAATATTCTGAAATAGACTCCCTCCAAAATATACATTTATAGCTTGAATTCCTGCACAAATTCCTAAAATTGGCTTTTTAGCTTTATGAAATGATTTAATAAGAGTAAAATCAAGCTCATCTTCATTAGTATAATCCTTTGATAAGTTTGTTTCTTCCATAGCTTCTTCTCCATAGTATTTAGGATTTATATCTATTTGTCTACCCGTTACTAATAAACCATCACATATATCAATTACTTTTTCTAATTCTGTATTTGATGCAATGGGAAATAGTAAAACATTTAATTCTTCAAAAATATCTTTAAAATATTTACTTAAATAAAAATTTTCTTTCCAGTGATTTTCTCTGTCGTCCTTCATATATCTTTGTGTTACAGCTAATATCATATTTTATTTCTCCTTTTTTAATTAGGCAAATAATTGCTATTGACTAAATTGTAGTTACTCCCAAAAATATTTACCTTCTTTATCTCTATAACAATCTAATTTCAAATAATTGTTTTTATTGTTATAGTAAAAATTTTCAATCATTACTTTATCACTTTCTATTATCAAATCTGAATTAGTCACTTCTTCCTTGCTAAACCATTTATACTCAAATTCTGGATTTGATATTTTTTGATTATCCTCCATTATTAGCTCACAACAACTTAATATACTTGTTGAATTTTCATCATGCATAATTTCTGTTGCAGTTCCTAGTAATCTGTTAAATTTTAGTTTTAATCCTAGTTCTTCATATACTTCTCTTTCAATTGCTATATCAATATGTTCGCACTCTTTAACTTTCCCTCCAGGTATTCCCCAAAGTCCTATAAAGTCTCCTCTTTCCCTTTTTATAAACAGAACTTTATTGTTCATTGTAATTATTCCTATTGCTACATTTATCATTCATTTCCTCTTTCTTATTTTTCTAAATAATAATTAATCCAATTAGAATAAAAAGTATCACCATTTTTTCTCCATGTATCCTTGGGTTCTGAATTTTCATAATAGTTTTCAGGTTCTTCTATATCTAATCCTTTTTCTATATCTCTTTTATATTCTCTATCTAATGTATATAAATCATATTCTAAATGTCCCATATCAAATATTTGTGTTTTTTCCTTATTTTCAACTAAAAATACTCCTGCTTCTTTAGAAAGAGCTGTAATTGTTAAATTATCTTCTTTTTTAATATCTTCTAAATCAACTGTTGTATGTCTTGAATGTGGAGCCATAAAATTCTGATTCAAGCCATATACTAATGGGCTTTTTTCATCTTCTATAAAATGTTTAAATACTCCAAATTTTTTATCTGGTAATAAACGCTTTTCAATTTTATAATGATGATAAAGTCCAGCTTGTCCTCCCCAACAAATATGTAATGTTGATTTTACATTTGATTTTGTCCATTCCATAATTTCTTCCAGTTGCTCCCAATATTTTACTTCTTCAAATTCTAATAATTCAATTGGTGCTCCTGTTATAATAAATCCATCCCATTTTCTTGTCTTTACAGTAGAAAATTTCTCATAAAAATTTTCTAAATGTTCTTCACTTACATTTTTGCTTTTGTGATTATTAACTTTTACAAATGTTACTTGTACATTTTTTTCTGTATTTGATAATTTTCTTAATAGTTGCAATTCTGTATCTTCTTTTAGTGGCATAAGATTTAAAATTGCTATTTGAATTGCTTCTTTTTTTTCATTTGTTTCTTGTAATTTTACTCCTTCTTTTTTTAAAATTGAATTTACAGGTAATCCTGCTTTTGTAATAATAGGCATTTCTATCACCATTTCTTATTATTATAGAAAAGAATACATAATTATGTATTTTTTGTAATTTTAACATTTATGTATATGAATTTCAAGTTTTTTTAAATATTTTATTATACAGGAAAATTTATATTTTCCTGTATAATAATTAATTTATTCTTGTTCTAAATTTTCAATTTGTATTTCTCTATTATCTTGTTTTTTCTCTATATTATATAATTGCTGTTCATTCATTTTTTCTCTATTATTTCTTATATAACCTTCAGTGTTTATATATTTTTCAATAACATTTTCTAATTGTTCTTCTTTATCTTGCTCTTTATTTTCACCTTTTATTTGGCTTTTTAAATCTTCTATTTGTTCTTCACGTATTTCTTGAATTTTTCTAGCATTCTCTTTATTCTCTGGATTGCCAATATGAGAATATTGTTCTAAATGCCTTTTTGTTCTTGTATGATTTTCAACTAAATTAATTAAATTATCTAGTTGTTTTTCTGTCTTTTCTTTATTTTCAAAATTTTCCATTATAAAGTTCCTCCTTTAACAAATAATATATTATTATCATTTGCATTTTTAGATTTTTTAAAATAGAAAATTTTATTCAATTACATCTATAATATTATTATTATCTAATCCATTTAAGTTATAGTAAGTATTAGGAATTTTTCCAACTATTACATTTTCTGCAAGTAAGACTTGATTTGAAATTTTATAAGTAATGTTGTGATATGGTGATAATACACTAACTTCGCAAACAACTTGTAAGTACACTCTATGTAATGTTTGATTAATACCTTGTGCAGTAAATTCACTTCTTAAGTCCGTTTCTACATTTCCCATTGATGATATTGTTATTGGTATTTGTGGTCCTCTTCCTGCTAGCAATTTGAATCCTGAGAATGTACCTAATGCTATTTTTATATCTTCTCTTCCCCTTGCATCAAGGCTATTTTGTATTTTTACTGCAACATCAGAAATAATTTCATTAATTGGAAATACATTTGATTTTATCATAATTATATTTCCTTCATTATCTCTTTCTATTGAAAACAATTCTTCATAAGTATGTTCTCTCATTACATTTGTTGCTTCTTCATTTGATACAATGGTTGCTATGGATTTTGCTTTATCCTCACATAAACTATCAAATAAAGGTAAAATTGCATCTAATACAATTTTTATCGTACTAAATGCAACTATCATTATGAACATAATCTTAATTATTTTTTGTCTTTTCTTTGTCTTTTGTTCTCCCATTTTAAAATTGAATATCTTTGGCATGCGAATTCTTGGTCTAGAATAAATTTTACTCATAGCTGTTCTCTGAAATTCTTTCAAACTTTGGGATATATAACTTTTGTCCTGGGAAAATTTGATTTGGGTTTTCTATTCCATTAACTCTTGCAATTCCATCTACTGTACTACCATATTCTTTAGCTATATTCCATAATGTATCACCTTTTTTTACAATATATATTATTATGCTATAGTCTTGTTCTTCTCTTTCTCCATTTTCTTGTATACTATCTATTGCATTTATACTAGCATTTCTATATAAATTTGTATCGATTTGAAGATCTACATTGCAATTAATATCTCCACCATCTTGCACAATAAAATCTTTATTTTTAATTTCTATATCATTACTTGCATTTAAAAGTTCTCCATTTTGTAAGTTTTCTATTGTAAATTCAAAAGGTGTTTTTGCTTCTTTTATAATAATTTGAGATTTAGAATTTACAAAAATATATTTCATTGCAATTTCTGCTTCATATAAAATTTTAGTGTTAATTTTATTTTCATTTAAAATATTAGGAGTTACATCTACATCAATTAAATTTAAGCCTTCTATATCCTTTAAATTTACTTTTTCTCTAATTTGTTTTATATTTTGTATACATTGCTTATCTGTCATAGTCATAATTTGTTTTTTCTCAAACTCTAATTTCTCAGTTATGCTATACATATCTTGAATTAAATTTATTTGTTTCTCTTCATATACATAACACATAACTCCAATTTCTACTTCTACATAAATAGAATGTTCCTCTTGTGCATTTGGTTTAATTATAATATTTCTAATTTCATAATTTACATCACATAAATTGCCCTCTGTAACATCAGAAATGTCAATAAAACCTACTACTGGTATTTTATAAGTAATGTTCCCAATTCTATTATCTTCTGTTAAATACATTATTTTGATTTCTGCTTCTGACTTTGTTAACACTTTGTTATAACTGATTTTAACATCTTTTTCTATTAAACATATTTGTGTTTTTAAGATTTCTGCTAAATTATCCATACTATCAATAGTTATATTATCTTTTGCATAAATTTTAGTTTCTCCTTGGCCTAATAAAGAATTTACCTTTAAATCTTCCTTTAATATTTGAATATTAGTAGCATTTTGAATTTCATTTATAATTTCTACACTATCTTGATTGTAAACTTTTAAGTTTATTTCTAATGTTGCTTTTATATTAATTTTTCTTCCATTTAATACTTTTGCTTCAATTGTTTTTATTTTAACTTCTGAGACAATATTCATTCCTTCACTACAATTTGATACATTAATATTTTCTGAAAAATCAATACCTGTATTTAATCCTCTTACTTGATCTTCTGTTCCATCTGGCATATAAATAATATATGTATTTATTGAACCATCTAGTCTTATTTTTCCATCTTGTGCTTCTTTTTTATAGATTGATACAACCCCACTTGTACAAATTGTATTTAAAATATCAGGTTTTGAATCTGGAACTATCATATCCCCCTCTACCATAATGATTTCTTTTCTTTCTGTAACTAATTTATTTATATTCAAATTTTCTTTTTGTGCCTCTATCATTTTTTACCTCCTCATAGTTTTTCTTTATAAATTTATATGTTGTGTATTTTATTTTATGACTATTTATTGTTTTTAGTTGGAGTAATTATTATATTAATAGAGTCATTTTGATATTTATTTATTATATCTGATGAAAAACTAGCCAGTTCATTAGTAATTATTATTGTTGTGTAATCTTTGCTTTTTAATTCTTCTATCTTTTGATCTATATCTTCTGGCTCTTTTATTTCTTCTATGTGCATTCCAAACATTTTTGGTATTTGATAATTTTCTTGTTTTTCATATTTTATAAATGATATTTTCATAACCTTCACCATTATTAGTATTGTACTTACTTTGACTTTTTATGTAAATAATAGTATAATATTATTAAATTGTATCAACAAGCAAAAAAGAAAGCGAGGTATTTATTATGGAGCTAAGCAATGGAAAAATGTTAGTAACACCCGAACCCGTAAATTGCTATCAGATTGGCGAAAACTATTTTGTCGTGCATCCTATTACAGGTATGTTGCATGAAATAGAATCTGGCAGAATTGTTACAGCTGACGAGGGAGAAGCTTATCTCGATTTTATACTCTCAAAAAAGAGTTAAGCTTGTTCAAAACTTACATTTGTAAGAATAAAGCCTCTGGTATTCCAGAGGCTTTTACTTAAATTTTTATTATATTATGCGCTTTTCAATTCTAATCTCAATTTATCAGCTATCATTGCTATAAATTCACTATTTGTAGGTTTTCCTTTAGCTGCTGAAATTGTATATCCAAAAATATTTTCAACAATTTTTTGGTCTCCTCTTCCCCATGCTACTTCAATTGCATGACGAATTGCACGTTCAACACGACTTGGTGTTGTATTAAATTTATAAGCAATTTTAGGATATAAACTTTTAGTAATTTGATTAATTACATCTATGTCATTTACAACCATTATTATAGCTTCTCTTAAATATTGATATCCTTTTATATGAGCTGGTACTCCTACTTCATGTATAATATTTGTTACTAATGCTTCTAAATTTTCCTCAGTTTTTTCATTAGATGCAATTTCTACATATTGTGGCTTAATCTCTCTTCCTATAAAACTATTTATATTTTGGCTTGGTCTAAAGTTTTCTAATTCTCTCATTCTTTTTATTAATAATTCTATATCAAATGGTTTTACAACATAATATTCAGCTCCTAAACTTACTGCTTTTTGTGTTATTTTATCTTGTCCTACTGCAGAAAGCATTATACAGGTTGGTCTTTTATCAATTTTAGTTACACTTATTTTTTCTAATACACCAATTCCATCTAAATGTGGCATAATAACATCTAATAATGCGATATCGGGTGTTACATTTGTTATCATTTCTACTGCCTCTTTTCCATCCTTGGCAATTCCTATAACTTCCATATCCTCTTGCTCTTGTATATAACTTGCAAGTGTTTTTGCAAATTCTTGGTTATCATCTGCAATCAAAATATTAATTTTTTCTTTCATCTTATTTCCTCCCTAAATGCGAATATCGCAAAATTTATTTAAAAAAATTGCAACTGTAAAAATTTTACAGTTGCAATTATATTTCTTATTCAAATAAAATTCAATAATAAAAAATTAAATCTTTATAAAAATACTATTTTATTATACTTTTATTAATTATTTTTTTAGATAAAAACTTTAAATCTATCAATTTAACTTTTTTTGTTTCAAAATCATCTAACAATTTCTTACTATTTTTTTCATCTATGTCAATTTTAGAAATAATAATGTCGGAATATTGAGATGATACTATAAGAATATCATTTGTTTTACAATAATGTTTAAAAATTTCCAAATAATTATATTCAATTTTTACTTCATATTCCTTTCCATAGCATTTTTTTACTATTTCTGCTATAGAAATTGCTCCTAAAAGACTATCTGAATAGCTTTTTACTAATCCACCAGTTCCTAACAGAATTCCACCAAAATATCTTGTAACAATTGCTAATATATTACATAAATTATTTTTCTGCAAAATATTTAACATAGGACCACCAGCAGTTCCAGAAGGCTCTCCATCATCATTTGACTTTTCTATAATTTTATCTCCATTTATAATTCTATATGCTACGCAATTATGTCTTGCATCATGGTACTTCTTTTTTATTGTTTTTATTATTTCTTCTGCTTCTTCTTTAGAATCTACTTTTATTAAGTTACAAATAAATCGTGATTTCTTTACTACAATTTCAGCTTGTACATTTTCTTTTATTGAGATAAAATTTTCCATTTTTATTCCTTTCCTAAAGATTTCATATACAGTTAAATTATTTTCCAGCTGTATATCCTGTTGAATATGCTATTTGAAGATTAAATCCACCTGTGTAACTATCAACATCAATTATTTCACCTGCAAAGTACAATCCTTTAACCAATTTAGATTCCATTGTTTTAGGATTAATTTCTTTTATATTGATTCCTCCACTTGTAATAATAGCTTCTTCTATTGGTCTAAAATTTTTTATATAAATTTCGAAGTTTTTTAATAATTTTACGAGATTCTTTCTTTCTATTTTAGTGATTTCATTAACTTTTTTATTTGGATTTATATTAGCCCTTTCAATAATAACAGGAATTAATTTTTGTGGTAATAATTTATCTAAGCTATTTTTGAATTGTTTATTTTTTACTTCTTCAAAATCTCTTAAAATTCTATTATCTAATTTTTCTTCTGTAAGTGCTGGCTTAAAGTCTATTTTTAAAATTATTTTCTTTTCTTTTAATAGGTTATCAATATTTTTTTCTCTTATTACATGTGCTGAACTACTTAAAATTGTTGGTCCAGAAACTCCAAAATGTGTAAATACCATTTCTCCAAAATCTTCATATATTGTTTTGTTATTTTGCAAGTTGATTAATTCTATTTTTATATTTTTTAAAGATAATCCTTGCAAATTTTGGCAGTCTTTCTTATTATAACTTTCTAATGGTACTAGTGATGCTTTGATTTTAGTTACTGTGTGTCCTAATTTTTCTGCCAATTTATATCCATCACCTGTTGAACCTGTTAGTGGGTAGCTTTTTCCTCCTGTTGCTAAAATTACTTTATCTCCCTCAAATGTTTCATTTTCAGTTTTTACTTGCAATTTGTTATTTTTTAAAATAATATCTACTACTTTTGAATTATATTTTATATTAACTTTTAAATCTTTAAGTCTATTTTTAAAACATTTTAAAACATCTAAAGATTTATCTGTTATTGGAAAAATTCTATTTCCTCTTTCTTCTTTTATTTTTAGTCCTTGCTTATTTAAAAATTCTATAATGTTTTGATTTGTATAATTTTTAAATGCACTATACAAAAATTGGCCATTACCTGGTGTATTTGTAATAAATTCTTCAATTGGTAACGAAGATGTAATATTACACCTTCCTTTTCCTGTAATTAATAACTTTCTGCCTAAGCTTTCCATTTTCTCTATTAGAATCACATTATTTCCATTTTCAGCAGCAGCTATAGCTGACATCATTCCAGCTGGTCCACCACCAATTACTATTACTTTCACTATATTTGCTCCATTCATTTTTATTTTATTATTTACAAATTCACATCATCCAACTTTGCATATTATATTTGTAATTTGCTTTACTTCACACAGTTAGTTTAGTTCTTGTATTGCCTTTAATATTCCAAATTTACCATATTCATAAGTAAGTCCTCCTTGCATATATGCAATATATGGTGGTCTTATTGGTCCATCACAACTTAATTCAATTGTTGACCCTTCTGTAAAAGTTCCTGCTGCCATAATAACTTTGTCTTCATATCCTCCCATTTCACTTGGAAATGGAGTTACATTTGAGTCTATTGGTGATCCTTTTTGAATACCTTGACAAAATTTTACTAGTGCTTCTTCTGTTCCTAATTGTATAGTTTGAACAATATCTGCTCTAATTTCGTCTGACTTTGGTTCTACATTATATCCTAATTTTTCTAATATCCTACTTGCAAATACTGCTGTTTTTAAGCTAGAAGCTACTACCTGTGGTGCAAAAAATAAACCTTTTAATAATGATGTATTCTGTCCTAAAGAAGGTCCTATCTCTTTTCCAACTCCTGGTGATGTTAGTCTTTCTGCACATAATTCTATTAAGTCTTTTTTTCCTACTATATAGGCTCCTGATGTTGCAATACCAGCTCCAAGATTTTTCATTAAAGATCCTACTGCAATATCTGCACCAATTTCTATTGGTTCTTTTTCTTGAACAAACTCTCCATAGCAATTATCTACCATAATAATAACCTCTTTATTTACTTCTCTTATGGATTTTATAGCTTTTTCTATTTTATCAATTGTTAGACTTTTTCTTGTAGAATATCCTCTTGATCTTTGAATTTCTATCAATTTTACATCTTGTTTCTTTAATCTTTCTTGGATTAATTTAATGTCAAAATCATTATTTATTAGTTCTATTTGTTCATATTTAATTCCATAAGCTTTTAAAGAACTTTTACTTTCTTCTTTTCCACATCCAATTACAGTTTTTAATGTATCATAAGGATCACCTGTAATACTTATCATTGTGTCATTTGGACGTAATAGTGCAGATAATGTAATTGATAAAGCATGTGTTCCTGATATAAATTGAGCTCGAACTAGTGAATCTTCTGCTTTAAAAATTTTGGAATATATCTCTTCTATTTTGTTTCTTCCTGCTTCATCTATTCCATATCCTGTTGATGAATTAAAGTGCATTTCTTGCAAATTGCATTCTTGAAAAGCATTTAATACCTTTAAGCTATTTATTTCTTTTATTTTTTCTATTTCACTAAATTGGCTTTCTAATTCTTTTTCTACTTGATTTGATAATTTATCTAATTCTTTGCTTATTCCTAAATTTTCTAACATTTTTCCCTTCCTTTCACACTCGTATTGTACTATTTTTTTATGAATTTTGCAATAAAATTATGTTAGGCATTAAAATTTTTATTGAGTTTCTTTATTATAAGGAAGAAAATATTTTTAAATTTGATATAATATGACTAAAAAGACTATAGCTATGATTTAATCAATAGTTATAGTCTTAAAAAATATCTATTATTGTTGTGCATAAGGTAAAAGTGCTATATGTCTTGCTCTTTTTACAACTAATGTAATATCTCTTTGATGTTTTGCACAACATCCTGTTGTTCTTCTTGGTAAGATTTTTCCCTTATCATTTATAAATTTTTTTAATTGTTCTGGATTTTTGTAATCTAATACAAAGTTTTTATCACTGCATAATACACAAACTTTTTTTCTTTGTTTTCTGAATTTTGGGTTATAATCTTCATCATAATTATTATTGTTTCTTTTTTGTTTTTTATCTGCCATTTCTATTTCCCCCTCTCATAATTATTCTAAAATGGTAAATCATCTGCAGATGATGTTTCAAAATCTGATCCCATATTTCCTGGCATTGTATTACCAAAAGTATTTTCAAAATCACCTGACCCCATATCTCCATCTCTTTTACTATCTGCGAAATAAGCTTCTTCTGCAACAACCTCTGTTATGTAGTGTTTTACACCTTGGTCATCATCCCATGTTCTTGTTTGAATTCTACCTATTACACCTACTTGTTGACCTTTCTTAAAGTATTTGCTACAAAATTCTCCTAGTTTGCTCCACGCAACAATGTTTATAAAGTCTGCTTGTCTTTCTTCTCCTTGTCTTACAAATCTTCTGTTTACTGCTAAACTGAAAGAAGAAACTAGAGTGTTGTTTGTTTGTGTGTATCTTACTTCTGGATCTCTTGTAAGTCTTCCCATTAATATTACTTTGTTCATTTTTTATCACCTTTCTTTACTCTAATTTAGGTCCCACTATTTATTTTTAATCTTTTCTTACTACGATAAATTTGATTATGTCGTCTGTAATTCTGTAAACTCTTTCAAGTTCAGTTATTGAATCTGGTTTTGCTTCAAAATTAATTAACATATAAGTTCCTTCTTTGAATTTCTTAATTTCATAGGCTAATTTTTTTGTTCCTATGTTTTCTACAGATTCTACTTTTCCATTTTCATTTATTAATCCTGTAAATTTTTCTTCTAAAGCTTTTAAACCTGCTTCATCTACATTTGGATTAACAATGATAACACTTTCGTATTTATTCATTATTTTCACCTCCCTATGGATTTTATAACCTAACTTTTTAGTTAAGTAGAGAACTTTAAAATAGCTATACTCTTTTAAAGCATAGCTATTTTACCATATTTCTTTAGTTTTTGCAATGATTTTTATAAAATTTGTAGGTAATTTATTATAAAATGTACATAAACTCTTTCTATTTTTATTACTCTATTGTCCGAATTGTATATTTCATTATCCAATATCCTGTTAATTCTTGTCCATTAAATGTAAAGGCCTCTGGTATTTGATATCCACTTTCTACCTCTGTTGTTGTACCTTCTAAAAATCTTACTTCCGTTCTTCCTACATTTGCCTGTTGATATTGGCTACTTTCTATCTTAAATTCGTATCTT
>JAAWEA010000063.1 GCA_022794055.1 Clostridia bacterium | reverse complement strand
CTCCATCTTGTTTAATATTTTCTATCTTTCTAATATCCATCCTAACAGAAGCATAAAATTTTAGTGCTCTACCACCAGTCGTGGTCTCTGGATTTCCAAACATAACTCCTATTTTTTCTCTTAATTGGTTTATAAATATTAGTACTGTTTTAGATTTATTTATTGCTCCTGCTAATTTTCTTAATGCTTGAGACATTAGTCTTGCTTGAAGTCCCATGTGAGAGTCTCCCATGTCTCCATCAATTTCTGCTTTTGGTACTAATGCTGCAACAGAGTCTACTATGATAACATCTAAAGCTCCACTTCTAACTAGACTTTCTGTTATTTCTAATGCTTGCTCTCCCGTATCTGGTTGAGAAACTATTAAATTGTCAATATCAACTCCTAATTTTTTTGCATATACTGGGTCTAATGCGTGTTCTGCATCTATAAATGCTGCTTCTCCTCCCATTTTTTGTGCTTCTGCAACAACATGTAATGCAAGTGTTGTTTTTCCAGATGACTCTGGTCCAAATATTTCTATAATTCTTCCTCTTGGAACACCACCAATTCCTAATGCCATATCTAAACTTAGTGCTCCTGTTGGAATGGCCTCAATTTCCATTGCTTTGAATTCCCCTAATTTCATTACTGAACCTTTTCCAAATTGTTTTTCTATTTGGCTCATTGCTGCTTCTAATGCTTTTTTCCTCTCTGTATTTTCTGCCATTGTTTTTCCTCCTTATTTTTGAACTTTTGTTTGATGTCTATTTTATATCATCAAAAATTTGTTTTGTCAATACTTTTTTTATTTATTTTTTACTTATGCCAATCTTGTATATTATAAAACTGATTAAACCAGTTTGGTTCCATAGTTCCAGCCAGTTTAGTATTATATGCTACTGTATACTTATTATTATACAAACTTAAGTATGGCATTTCTGTTTTATAAATTTCTCCTAACCTTTTGTATATTTCTTTTAGTTTTGCATCATCATTTGTATTTTTTGCTTCATTCATTAAATTGTTTACTTCCTCATTAGAATAATTTGCTAAATTATTTGCTCCAAAGAAAGTTGTTAAATTAGGTGTTGTTGATAAGTTCATACTACATAAAATCATATCATAATTTTTATTATTTAAATAATTTTGATATTGAACATCTGATGCTTTTATTACATTTACTCTTATTCCTTGATTTAAAAGCTGGTTTTTAATATTTTCTGCAACATTTACTCTACCTGCATCACTATTTTTTACTACTAGATTTAAATATAGTCTTTGTGTTCTATGATTAGCTGTTTTTTGCCATTGTCTTGATTGAAATTTCCATCCATCATCAACTAATATCTGCTTTGCTTGTTCTATATTGTATCCTAGACTTACATCTTGCTCTTGATAAATCCAATTACCATAATCTAATGGAAAACTTGATGTATAATAATTATCTCCATAGATACTTGAAACTATATTTGATTTATCTATTGAGTAACATATTGCTTTTCTTACACTTGCTTGTGATAAAATATGACTTTGTGTATTAAAAGCTATAAAATCATGTTCTCTTCCTTTCATTTCTTTTGAAAGATAACCAATTGTTCCTATATAGTCTTTTATACTACTATTTTGTGTACTAATTAAATCTATATTTCCAATTTTAAAAGCATTATATAATTCTCCTACTGTCGCAAATGTAGTGATAAATATTTTATTTAGTTTTAGCTCTTCCTTTTCTGGATAATATTCGTTTTTTGTTAATATTAAAGTAGCTTCTTGTACATCACTTACTTTATACATTCCTGTACCTGTTGGTACAATATCTGGAACAAATTCTTTATCACTATAATATGCACTTGATAATATTGGAAAAACTAGATAATATTCAAAAAAAGGTACTTCTTGTACTAATGTTATTCTTATTGTTGTATTATCTACTACTTCTACAGTTGCTATATTTTGCACATTTGGAGTATAAATAGTATTTATTCCTTTTATACTGTCAATTGTGTATTTTACATCATCTGCAGTAAATTTTCTTCCATCTGACCATTTTTTATCATCTCTTATTTTGATTAAATATACAGTATCATTTTGTTTTGCAATTTCTTTTGCAAGACAATATTCTAATTTATAATCCTGTGTTAATGTAACTAATGGTTCATAAATAATCTTTGTAATATCTTGAATATTTTTATTTTGACTTAATATAGGATTAATACTATCAAAAGAAGCAACTCCTAATTTTAGTTCTCTAACTTCTTCTTGTACTTCCTCAGTAGTTTCTACTACTTGTTCCCCTTCATTTTTTTCATCTTTTTTTATTTTTACAATTGCAAATATCATAGTTCCAATTGCAAAAATAATAAATACATACTTAAATAAATTTGATTTCATAACATACCTCTATCTCTGTTTTATATAATATATTAATTTTGAAAATTTTTCAATATGTTTTTTTAATTCGTTTAAGTCAGTCAATATAAACGCCATTTTTTGATAACTCTATTATAATATACAAACAACTATCTAAGTTTTTTGTAATTAAATATAAAAGCAATCAAAAAATGGCATTATATTGACTGATTTTAAGATAATATATGTACTTTATCTACATTAGTATCTTTATTTTTATATGATTTTAAATATCCTTCATATTCCAATTTTATATTATTAATTTCTTTAAAGTTTTCAGGTCTTACAAGCTCTGGTAAATTATTTTCAATTTTAGCTTCATCCAATAAATACTTCACAAATTCTGCACAATAAAAAGCATTATTTTTTCTTATTTTTATCCTAAGTCCAACTGCAAAAAGACCTACTATATTAAATTTGTATTGTCTTCTTATTTTTTTGATATTTTTTATTTCATTTTTTAGTTCTTCATATTGTTTTTCATTAACCTCTAATGAATATACCTTAGTAAGTGTTTTATAAAATCTTCTAAATGTTCCTTTATTTATTTTTTCATGTACAAATCCTGCGCAAAAAGGATTGTATGGTTTTAGTCTTCCAAAACTATACATTTGATTTAGTTTATAATCTAAAGCAATTGAAACATGAGAAAACTCATCTTTGGTGTAATGTTTTATAATTTTGGATAAAGTTGTTCCTGAATATGTTAAAATTATATAAATCTTTTTCATTTTTATTTATCTCCCATATTCATATTACCATAATCCTTATTATACATCAATATTAAATTTAATATTTTAATTATCTACTTTAATATTTCCACAATCCACTTTAATTTCTAATGTAATTTCTGCTTGTCTATTATTATTATTTACTTTAGTATCTCCAAGATCAACATCAGCATCTATAAAAATATCATTTGTTCCATCAATTATAACATCACCTAAATCAGATTTTATGATAGAATCCTCTAACAATTTAACATTATCTATTTTTATATTTCCACAATTTGATTTAATGTTTAATTTATTTAAAACTTCTTCTATTTCTATGTCTCCATAGTCATTTTTTATTGTAACATTCTTTATTTTTCCTAAATTAACATTTCCACAATCCTCTTTTATATCAATCGTTGCTTGTTCTAAATCTAATATTTCTACATTTCCATAGTCTAAATCTATTTTTATTTCTTTAGAATAATTTTGGGGAACATACACTATTATTTCATTCATATATGAATTTATTCCAAAAAAGTTTATTTTTTCAGGATAATCTATTCTTAATTTGTTATTATTTAAATCAACTCTTAATTTTCCATTATTTTTACCATATACTACAACTTTAATTTTTCCATCTGTGTTTTCTTCAAATTTTACATTTCCAGCAGATGATAACACTTCTATACAATCTATTTTATCTAATTCATAACTTTCTTCGTATATAATATCTTCACTTGTTTTTTCCTTATTAAGTCCTATATAAAATTTATGCTTACCACTTATAACAAAATATAATAATGCAATTAGTCCAATTACTATTATAGATAATAATATAATCATTGTTATTATTAAACATTTATTTTTCATTTTCCTCATCCTCCTTTTCAGATAACATAAAGAATAGTTTTACTATTTGACATATTATTCCATCAATAATAAAAATTACCCAAGTAATATGCCATGCCATTGTAGTAAAACTTATTATAAAATAAATAGCTGTACAAATTGTTCCTATAATTCCATTCACTTGTTTTATAATTTTTTCTTCTCTTTTTTCTTCTTTAGTTTTTTCAAATTTTGGAACAGACATATAATGTTTTATTATCCTTGCTGTTGCCCAACCTATTAAACATAAAAATATAGCTGATGCAATAATAGGATTTATTCTTAATACAGGAATTGTTACCATTAAAAAAGCTACTGCAACAATATATATAAATATTGATGTACTTACAACTTCTGCTGATTTTTTCTTTACATCTGCTCTTGTTAGTGTTTTTTCTTTTAATATCTCTTCTTTTTGTTCTTTATCTGATTGTTCTGTTTTTTTACCTGTTAGCAATTCTTCTGCACCTATTTCAAATAATTCACATAGTGGTATAATTTTATCAAAATCTGGTGTACTTTGATTTGTTTCCCATTTTGATACAGTTTGTCGTGTTACTTTTAATTTTTCCGCAACTTCTTCTTGAGATAAATTTTTTCCCTTTCTTAATTCAAATAGTTTTTCTCCAATATTCAATTTGATTCCCCCTTCTTTTTTGTTAAGATTATACATTTTTTGTTAGTTGCATTCTACCAATTTAAGTTTGAACTTTGTCAACTATTATTAACATTTGCTTATTTGTATAAGAAAAAGAGGGAAAAAGGGTCCAGGACAAAAATTCCCTCTTCTTATAGCCTTATTCTTGGCATTTAAAAATATTTATTAAAAAGAGGGAATTTTTGTCCTAGACCCTTTTTCCCTCTTTTTCTTAAAACTTAAATAAAAAATTAGTTAATACATTATATACTTCTGGTCTTTCAACTAATTTATGTTCATCTATCATTTTTTGTAATTCATTTAAATTAACAAATTTAACAGCTTGAACTTCTTCTGTTTGAAAATCCAATGTTTTGTCATCTACTCCAGATGTTCTTAAAATAAAAAAATCATAAAATTGTCTTTCTATATAATCCTCTCTAAATTCTTGCTCTTTTCTGTAACAATACATATATCGAAAATCTTTTATTTCTGTTCTATATCCCAATAATACACTTACTTCTTCATTTATTTCACGTGCAGCAGCTGATAAAGAATCTTGACCTGCTGAAATATGTCCTGCAACTGATATGTCCCACATTCCAGCATTTGTTTTCTTTGCTTCACTTCTTTGTTGTAATAATATTTCATTATTTTCATTAACTATTGCTACTACAATAGATCTATGCCATAATCCTCTTTTATGTATTTCTTCTCTTGATAAAACTTCTCCTGTAAACATTCCATTTTCGTCTAATACATCTAATAACTCCATAATATCCCCTCTCTTACTTTTTTCTTCTTTATATAGTTTATCATATTTTTCCTTGAATTTGCAAGTTTTTTAAATTATATCCTTTTAAATTTAATTTTTATAATTTTCTATTGAATAAATGATAGTATAAAGTGGATATAATATCTTTTAGAAAACTGGAGGTGTATATATGAAATTAACAATATGTGAATTAAGTTATTTAAATGAATTGATTTCTAGTTGTGTTAATACAATTACTTGTATGTCATTATTTAAAAATCAAGTTACTAATGAAGAACTGAAAGGTTTATTAAATGCTCATTTTCCTATTCATGTTGAAGATTATAATCGAAAAGTAGAATTTGTGAAGGATATAGAAACAGCTGTAGGTAAATTAAACGTTCCTGAATTAAATACTTCTATATTCCAAGAAAATGTTGAAATCTCTAAGAATGCTGGTCCTGTTACTGTTAATACTAATGTTTCAAAACTTACAGATAGAGAAATTGCTTTATCTTATTTTCTAACTTTAAAAAGGGCTGGTAAAGAATATGCTATCGCTTCTATGGAAGCAACTAATCCAAAGTTGAGACAATTTTTAAAAGATGCTTATACTATGAGTTGTAATCATTCTTATGAAGTTTATGAGTGGTTGGCAAAGAATAATTTTTATCCAATTGTTTTAGCAACTGGTGAACAAACTGGCAATATTAGTAGTATTTATAATATTATTCAATTATAATTTAAAAAGTCAAATAGTTTGTAATAATACTATTTGACTTTTTAAATTATAATTCTAGTTTGTTGTTATTATATTCTATATTATTTATTTAATTCTTTTTGTAAATATTCTTTATATTCATCAAGGCTGTTCCACTCATCATAATTAAAAGCAAGTGGTCTTTTTCCTTTAATATTAATATAATTATGTAACAAATCTACTATTTCACTTGGTATATTTATCATATTCTTTCTTAGCCTTTTATTTATTTTTCTTTAATACCCACAATATTATCTAAAATGTTAATTTTAGTTTCTTTAATATTTTTTAACCTTTTATACTAATATCTCTTGGCTTTATCTAAAGTACTAAAAAAATCAAATAACCTTCTACTTCATTATCATTGTATAATTTTAATAACTAAACATCTAACCCCCTATAAGTTATGACCTACCATCATAACTCGGGGAGCTCTGTGAGGCAATAAATTTTATCTCCTTTTGTTATTTTAGTATCTTCTTAAATGAATTTTACTGATTTCATACCTGCAGAAAAGAGATGATATTTTTGTGCAAAAGAAAAAATCAACCATTTTGAACTGATTGATTTTCATATCTATCTGTTAATTTAGTTCGAACAGATATTCGTTGGTGCGAACAACGTAGATATCTACAACTTTTTTCACACCTTTAACGATTGATACAAACATCAATCAACTCATTATCTTTACTTTAACATAAAATTTATAGATTTTCAAGTGATTTTGCTAAAAAATTTTTATTGATAAAAGCACAAGTTTATGATACTATTTATGAAGATGATTAGTAATTTTTTAGGGTTGGAGGAATTTATTGTATGTCAAAAGTAATACTAATATGTGGCAAAATAGCAAGTGGTAAATCATTTTATGCAGATAAAATAAAAATTAAAGAGAAAGCAGTTATTTTGAATACAGATGAGTTGACATTTGCTTTATTTGACAACGAACAGGGAGACAAATATGAACATAGAGCTAATAGGGCTAATAATTATCTAATGAAAAAAGCTGTAGAATTAATAAAGGCTGAATGTAATGTTATTTTAGATTGGGGATTTTGGACTAAAAAGCAAAGAAATGAAATAACAGAATATTTTAATAGTAAAAATATTAATGTTGAATGGCATTACATTGATATTAAAGATGATTTATGGGAAGAAAATATTGATGAAAGAAATAAAAAAGTTGAGTCTGGCAAAGGTGGTTCGGATTTTTATGTTGATGAAGGGTTGAAGAAAAAAGTCCTAAATAAATTTGAGAAACCAAGTAAAGACGAAATAGATGTGTGGTATTGTTTTGAAAGGAAATAAAATATAGGAGGGATTATGGATAGTATCAATAGAACATTAAAATATGTGGATCTATATTTAATTCATAATGATTTAGATAATATAATCGATTATAAGTTACCAGATGGTTACACATTTGTATTTTTTAATGAGGGCGATGAAAAAGATTGGGTTGAAATAGAAATGTCAGCAGGAGAATTTTTATCTTTTGAAGAAGGAATGGAAGCTTTTAATCATTATTATGGAACTCATTACGAAGAATTAAAGAAAATGTGTATTTTTATTGAAAATGAGAATGGAGATAAAGTTGCTACTTCAACAGCTTTTTATTTAGATAAACCAGAAAATGACATTACAGGTAATGTTCATTGGGTATCAGTAAAAAAAGAATATCAAGGAAAACATTTATCAAAGCCTTTAATATCAGAAACTTTAAAACAAATGAGAAGATTAGGTCATAAAAAAACATTGTTACATACACAAACGCATACTTGGTTGGCTGTAAAAGTATATATGGATATGGGATTTGAGCCATATAAAATGGAAGAAAACTATTTAGGGTGGAAAATAATTAAGAAACTAACAAATCATAAAAAACTACAAAGCATAGAAGATATTGATGAAACAGATATGTATAATACTTTATATGTACAGGCATACGATTTCTTAAAACAGCATTTTCAAGAGCCTTTTATATATAAAGTATGGGATGAAAAAGACTCTATAATAGGTGTAAATGATGGTAAATCTATTCATATTTATACTTATAAATTTTATAATAATAAACTAGAAATACTAAACGAAGAAACAAATTAGAAAGATAGCTTGCAAATTATAGGAGAAGTAATTATGAAATTAGATAATATAAAAGCAATATTTTTTGATGCTGATGATACAATAGTAAACCACAAGCAATGTGAAAAAGACGCATTATTGTATTTATTTGATAAAATAGGAAAGAATTATAAAGAACAATATCAAGACATTTTTAGACCTTTAGATAGAAAATTGTGGGATAGTGTTGCTCATAATTTAAATCCTGTTCCTAAAAGTGATATACCTGAATACAGGTTTAAAGAATTTTTTAAACAAATAAATTTAAACTATGACGACTATAAAAAAGCTAATGAATTTTTCCAAGATGGACTAGCAAATTCAGTAGCTTTAATAGAAAATGCATATGATATAATAAAGTATTTATATAATAAAGACTATAAATTATATGTAGTTACAAATGGCTTAGTTAAATTACAGAAACCACGAATTACAAATAGTAAAATATCAAAATATATTTCAGATATTATTGTATCAGAAGAAGTAAATTCTAGCAAACCTAATCCTAAAATATTCAATGTGTTATTAGATAAAATAAATCTAAAACCAAATGAAGTAATTATGATTGGAGATAGCTTAGAAAAAGACATAAAAGGTGCTGGAAATGCTAATATAAAAGCTATATGGTATAATCATAATAACAAAATAAATAATACAGAAATTAAACCATATTGTCAAATTACAAACTTGATAGAATTAAAAAATATATTATAAATCACTTAAAAGCGAATGAAAATTTTATTCTCATTCGCTTTTAACAATCCTTAAATATAAATCAATTCACTAAAAACAATTTCTTCGGCTTGTGCCTTAATAGAGTTCATTGTCCCCACCCAGTATAGAATATCAGTATTTTTCATATCTTCGGTCAAATTACTTTTAGCTTTTAATTCAGTAATAATCTGTTGTACTCTAGTATCTGCTGTTTCTTGAATTTCTTTTAAATGTGTATTTAATGTTCCGTCCATTAGCATTATAGTATAATCAGCTTTCTTGTGTTCTTTCAAGTATTTTAATCTCATTCTTCCATATTTATTTAGAGCGATTTTTTCTTGTTTAGGCATTGCTAGGTTTGGTATATAATAATCTCCCTCTAAATGATATTCAATGTCTGTTCTTTCATCAATTTTTGTTTTTGGTAATTCATTATTCATAGTTTTTTTCCTCCTTTTAAAATCTAGTATCATTATTTTTCTTTTTATTCTTGGTTTGCTTGTTTTCATCTGGTATAGTTACTTTTCT
>JAAWEA010000062.1 GCA_022794055.1 Clostridia bacterium | reverse complement strand
AGGTCGCCATTTTTTTATATATGTGATTTTTATTTGGCTCGATAGCTCAGTTGGTAGAGCAGGGGACTGAAAATCCCCGTGTCAGTGGTTCGATTCCACTTCGAGCCACCAGAAAATGTATTTGTTAATTGCAAATACATTTTTTTATTGTATATAAAAAATCAAAAAGTTTAATTACACCCTTTTGTTCTTCCATTGATATTTATTTCATTTTATGTTAAAATATATTTATATATAAATCCAAATGGAGGCAATGCAAAATGAAACAATTAAATTTTGATGGCAGATTACTTGAAGGAAAAGATTTTAGTAAAAAAATTCGGGATATAGCTATTGAAACTGATTTTTCTGGAAATGAATATGAAGAATTATTTTTATATAAAATTCCTTCTAGAAAATATTACCATAGAAAAAAATTTTTTATTTATAAATAATTTAAAGGGAGTTATTACTCCCTTTTTGTTTTATATAAAATATGAAAAACTCCAAAAATCTGGAGTTTTCATTTTATCTTATCTTTTTCATTCTTATAAACGTAATTATTGACATTACAATTGCACCTATAATTGAAATCTGCATTATTGTACTTGTTGCTCCTGTATAAGGCATTTTTTTACTAGAAGTTGTTGTATCTCCTTTTGTTATACTTGTATCTTTATTGGTATTATCTACTTTGTTATTATTATTATCTGGTTTATTGTTATCTTCTCCTGGTTTGTTATCATCATCACCTGGTTTATTGTTATCTTCTCCTGGTTTGTTATCATCACCTGGCTTATTGTCATCTTCTCCTGGTTTGTTATCATCATCTGGCTTATTGTTATCTTCTCCTGGTTTGTTATCATCATCTGGCTTATTGTCATCTTCTTTCTTTGTTCCTGTTACTTCATATACATTTTTTTCATATATAACTTTATCTCCATCAACCACTTTTACCCAGAATACATAATCTTTTATTCCTGAAAATTGACTTAAATCAATTTTTATCTTATTATTACTAGTTTGTATCCAATTTTCTGTATATTCTGGTAATAGCCCAATTATAATTGATTCAATTTCATCTATTCTTTTTTCTGTGTAATCATCTACTGTTTCTTTATATTTGTCTTTGTAATATAAATATGCTGATTCATATATATCATAATTTTCATCTGTTTGATTTGCTTCCCATATATTATAATATTCAGCTACAAGCAATTCATCTTTTAATTTTTTTACTTTTTTATATGTTACATTGTCAATTTCTATATATTGATAATACATTTGATAATTTTTTATATTTGATGATACATTAACAGTTCCTTCTCCATTTATTAATATTTCTGGTAAAGTAACTTTATCCTCAAGTGTTATCACTGGTTTTTCATTTTCCTTTTTTGTTCCCTCTAATTGATAAACTTCTGCATCATATATATTTCTACCATCTGCTTCTACTTTTACCCATACTACATAATTTTTAATTCCAGAAAATGAACTTAAATCTATATTAACTTTATTTTCAGTAGTTGGTATCCAATTTTCTAAATATTGTGGTAATAGTGAAATTATAATTGATTGTACTTCATCTATTCTTTTTTCTGTATAATCATCTACTGTTTCATTATATTTGTCTTTATAATATAAATATGCTGATTCATAAATATCATAGTTTTCGTCTGTCTGATCTATTTCCCATATATTATAATATTGCGCTACTAATAACTCATCTTTTAATTTTCTAATTTGTTTATATAGTTCACTATCAATTTCTATATATTGATAATACATTTGATAGTTCTTAATATTTCTTGTAACAGTAACAGTTCCTTCTCCATTTATTAATGTTTCTGGCAAAATAATTTCATCTTGTAAATCTATGTTGATTCCTGGTTTTTGATTTTCATCATCATTGTTATTTGTTTTTGTTCCTTCTAATTCATAAACTTCTGCATCATATATCGTTCTGTCTTCAGTATTTATTTTAACCCAAACAACATAATCTTTTATTCCTATGAATTTACTTAAATCTATATTGATTTTATTATTTGTTGTTCGAATCCATTGTTCTGTATAGTCTGGCAATAAGCTAGTAATTATAGATTGTATTTCATCTATTCTATTTTCTGTATAATCATCTGCTACTTCATTATATTTATCTTCATAATATAAATATGCTGATACATATATATCATAGTTTTCATCTGTCTGATCTATTTCCCATATATTATAATACTGAATTATTAATAGCTCGTCTTTTAGTTTTCTGATTTGCTTATATAATTCATTATCAATTTCTACATATTGATAATACATTTCATAGTCTTTAATATTTCTTGTTAATGAAATTTCTCCATTTCCATTTACTAATGTTTCTGATATTGTAATTTCACTTTCTGCATCTACTAATCCATCATAAGCATATATATCTGTTAGTCCAAATAATAATATAATTATTACCATTATTGTTAAGATATTTTTTAATATTTTCATTTTTTCCTCCCTATTTACTTTTAAAACTCTCATCTTTCTACATTTTACCATAATTTTCTATTTTTGTAAATAGTTTATGTTAACTTTTTAAAAAAATTAACTTCTATATAACAACGAAGGGAAGGGTATCACCCCTCCCCTTCTAAAAAGCTTAGTTACCTATTTTGTAATGCTAAAGCTTTACTTATTTTTGATGCTGAAACGCCTCGGTTTTTTTGTAACAACTTTTACTCCAAAACCATTATTGTCATATTCAATTTTAATCGGTTTCCCGTATTTCTGCACGTTATACAGTTTTGTCCTTTTCATAGTGCTATAATTAAACACATATCCAGTCTTTTTGGTTAAAACTATCACGTTCTTGCTCTTTTTAACCATCGCAACATATGTTACGCCTCTCATAGTGTAGCCTCTCCAAGAAAACTTTCCACCTTTTTTTGTAAGGCTGAACTTTGTTAAGATTTTACCCTTCGTACTATATACATAATAAGTACGTCCTTTATGTACTACCTTTCCTGCCTTTACAGTTGTTGTCTTTTTCTTTGTTGTTGGCTTTTTTGTGTCAGTTTTTCCTGTCGTTGACTGACTTGGTTTATTAGTTGTAGGTGCTGGTGTTGGTGTTGTCGTTGGCTGACTTGGTTTCGTTGGCTGTGTTGGTGCTGGTGTCGGCTGACTTGGTTTTGCTGGCTGTGTTGGTGCTGGTGTCGGCTGACTTGGTTTCGTTGGCTGTGTTGGTGCTGGTGTCGGCTGACTTGGTTCCGTTGGCTGTGTTGGTGCTGGTGTTGGCTGACTTGGTTGCTCAGGTTGACCTGGTTCTGTTGGTTCTTCAATTCCCAATAGTTTCCTTTGCTCTTCCAATGAAAGCAACTCCATCTTCTCTCCCGTTGAATCTTGAAGAGAAACCACATAATCTCCCTCAAAATTAAGGGAAGCCCCTGCAGTATACTTATGTAGCGTAATATTTTCACCCTGTAAGTCGTAATTCCACCAGTAAATGGCAGAGTTTTTAAACTCAATCCAAACAGTTCCATCCTTAGAACAACCTGCATCCTTTGATACCAATGCTTTTGTTAATTCATACTCTTTGCCATTAACCGAAAACAGTGTCTTACCATTCCTAATGTCTAAATTCCGCTGTCCGTCTTCATTATTGTAGGAATACGGTGCTGCCATTACTGTGCTTTGTACTGATGTAAAAAACATCATAGCTGCCATTAAAGTTACCATTAGTTGTTTAATTCTTTTTGTCATAATCTTCTCCTCCTGTCATGACTAAACTTTTTTTAATTTGCAAGATATACTCTCGCTATGTTACTGTAGTGCTTCTCTGCACTTCTCTTATATTATAACATATTTTACATAAAATAGCAAATTATATCTTTTTACATTTCATTATTTAATATCTCTTGAAAACAAGTAACCATCTTTGCACCATACTTTATCAATCCATTAGTCCCCACAGAATTAACAGAATTAATATTCCCTGGAATAACAAAAACATCCCTTCCTTGTTCTAGTGCAAAATCAACTGTAATTAAAGTACCACTCTTCTCTTTCGCCTCAACAACAAGAACACCATTTGAAATTCCACTAATAATCCTATTTCTTGCTGGAAAATTCATTTTATCTGGTTTGACTCCACAAGGATATTCTGAAATAATAGCACCACCATTTTTTATAATTTCATTTGCCAAAACATAATTCTCTCTTGGATAAAGAATATCTAATCCATTCCCCACAACTGCAATAGTCTTACAAGCCTCCTTTGATTCCCTTTGTGCAAAAATACACCCCCAATGAGCATAACTATCAATACCTCTTGCCAAACCACTAACAATATTTAAACCACATTTAGATAAATTATATGCAAAATATTTTGTTGCACTTTTACCATAGTCTGTACATTCTCTACAACCTATTATAGATAAATTCTTTTCACTTAAAATACTTGAATTACCCTTTACATATAAACTAATAGGAAAATCATAGATTTCTTTTAAACTATTGGGATACTCTTCATCTTCTACATTTATAATATCAATTTCATTCTTTTTCATATAATTAATATGTTTTTGAATTAATTCTTGTTTTTTACTAGACATTATAGATTTTATCGTAGCTTTTCCTATATTTCCTACTTTTAATAATTCCTTTTCTCCTAAATTATAAATTTCTTCTGGAGTAGTATAAATTTCTAATAACTTTCTTTTTTGTATACACCCCAATTTTTCAATTAAACTAAACCATATCCAATATTTTTTCTCTTCTAAACTTTTCATTAATTCCTCCTTTTTATTTGCCCTCTACAAAAAAATCACTTTGTAGTTTTTTTATTGAATGTATTATTGCATAGTAAAATTTTTTATTTTTCTGATACAGCAAAAAAGGGACACAATAATTTTGTGTCCCTTTTTTATAAACTAATTAATCTATCATACCATTTTGCCTTTTTGTAGCTTTTATCACATTATTCATAAGCATAGCTATAGTCATCGGTCCTACTCCCCCAGGAACTGGTGTAATAAAATCAACCTTATCTTTAACATTTTCAAAATCAACATCCCCTGTAATCTTACCATCATCCAATCTATTTATTCCAACATCAATTACTACAGCATTTTCCTTTACCATATCAACTTTCACAAAATTTGCTTTCCCTATTGCAGAAATAATAATATCAGCATTTTTTGTAATTTCCTTCAATTCTTTAGTTTTAGAATGACAAGTAGTAACTGTTGCATTCCTATTTAAACAACAATGTATTAGTGGCTTTCCTACTATATTACTTCTTCCTAAAATCACCACATTTTTTCCACACAAGTCAATATTATATTCTTCAAAAATTTTCATTATTCCATAAGGTGTGCAAGAAACAAAAGTATCTTGATTTAAAACTAATTTTCCAACATTAACTGGGTGAAAACCATCTACATCCTTCTCTGGACTAATTGTCCTAAATGCTTCATTAATATCTAAGTTATCTGGTATTGGGCTTTGTAATAAAATACCATTTATAGACTCATCTTTATTCAACTTCTCAATTAATCCAATTAATTCTTTTTGAGTTGTCTTATGGTCTAATAAATGCTCTTCATATTTAATTCCAACATCATCACAAGCTTTACTTTTATTTTTTACATAAATTTTAGATGCTGAATTATTACCTACCATAATTACTGCTAATTTTGAGTTTATTCCACTTTGTTTTAATTCATCACATTCTATCTTTAAATTTGCTCTGATTTTTTTTGCTAATTGTTTTCCATCTATTAGTACCATATTTATTTCTTCCTCTTTTCTAATTTTATTACATATTTCTATCATCAATGATTTTAAATTCAATATCTTCCATAAAGTCAAACATCTCTTTCACTCTCTTTAATGTAAGCATTGACATCTTAGGTTGTGGATTATTTTTCTGGTCTGATAAAAGTCTTTGAGTGTAGCAATTAGGTGCTGTTTTAAATAATAAATATTTGTTTCTTACATAAGTATAATAAATTTGATACCCATTATTTAAGTCTTCCCACATCATTTCAAATGTATATTCTTTTTCTTTCATTCTTGACTCCTTATTTATTACGAAATTATATCTTCAAATTCTTTTTCTGAAATAATAGTTACTCCTAAATTTTGTGCTTTTGTTAATTTACTTCCTGCCTCTTCTCCAGCTAATACATAATTAGTCTTTTTAGATACTGTTCCAGATGTTTTTCCTCCAAATTTTTCAATAATATCTTCTGCTTCTTTTCTAGTATATTTTTCTAAACTACCTGTTAAGACAAATGTTTTACCTTCAAATCTATTATCTGTCTCTTCTTCTATAATCGTTTCTGTATTAACTCCTGCTTCCTTTAGTTTTTTTATTAAATCAATAGTTTGATCTTGTAAAAAGAATTCTCTGATACTATTTGCCATAACTTCACCTATATCATTTATTTCACTTAATTCATCATAACTTGCATTTGCTAAATTGTCAATTGTTTTATATTTTTTTGCAAGTATTTTTGAAGCTTTTCCACCTACATGCCTAATTCCTAATGCTGTTATTAGTCTATATAAATCGTTTTCCTTACTCTTGTTTATACTATCTATTAAATTTTGAGCAAATTTCTTTCCATTCTTTTTCAATGATGCAATATCTTCAAATTCTAATGTATAAATGTCTGCTATGTTATGAATTAGCTCTCTTTCTAATAATTGCCCTATGATATTTTCTCCTAATCCATCTATATTCATAGCCTCTCTTGATACAAAATGTACTAAATTTCTAAATAATTTCGCAGGACATTCAATTCCTGTACAACGTATAGCAGCCTCTCCTTCTTCTCTTATGGCTTCTGCTCCACATACTGGACATATTCTTGGTATTTCAAATTCTTTTTCTTCACCAGTTCTTTTTTCTTTTACTACTCTTACAACTTCTGGTATAACATCTCCTGCTTTTTGAATGATTACTTTATCTCCAATTTTTATTTCTTTTTCTTTTATAAAATCTTCATTATGAAGTGTTGTTTTTGATATTGTTGACCCTGCAACCTTTACTGGTTCTAATATTGCCATTGGTGTTATAACACCTGTCCTTCCAACTTGACATATAATATCTTTTACAGTTGTTTCTTTTTGCTCTGGTGGATATTTGTATGCTATCGCCCATCTAGGTGTTTTTGCTGTTGTTCCTAATATTTCTCTGAATTTTAAATTATCAACTTTTATAACAGCTCCATCAATTCCATAAGTTAGTTTTTCTCTCATTTCTCCAATTTTTTCAATTGCATTCTTTATTTCTTTTATTGTTTTACATTCAATTCTAACTGGATTTACATTAAAACCTAAATTGTGTAAATATTCTAATTCTTCAAAATGAGAATTGTATTCTTTTCCTACTATTTTTTGTACATTGAATATATAAATATCTAATGGTCTTGTAGCTGTTATTTTACTGTCTAACTGTCTAAGTGATCCTGCAGCTGCATTTCTTGCATTTGCAAACAGTTCTTCTTCATTTTCTTCTCTTTCTTGATTCATCTTTTTAAAATCATCTTTGCTAATAAATACTTCTCCACGAACTGTAATATCAATTTTATCATTTATTTCTAATGGTATTGTTTTTATTGTTTTTAAATTTTGAGTTATATCTTCTCCAACTAGTCCATTCCCTCTTGTTGCCCCTCTAACAAGTTTTCCTTGTTTGTATTCAATAGCTGCAGATAAGCCATCTATTTTAGTTTCCACAACATATTTTACTTCTTTTATTCCATTTTCTTCTGCTTTTTTATGAATTCTTTCATCAAATTCATCAATTTCTTCTAGGCTAAAAATATCTTGCAAACTCTGCAAAGGTACTTCATGAGTAACTTTCTCAAATCCTTCTTTTACATTTCCTCCAACTTTTTGCGTCAATGATTCATTACTTATAAATTCTGGATTCTCTTTTTCTAAGTTTCTTAATTCTACCATTAGCATATCATACTCAAAATCTGTTATTTCTGGTTTGTCTTCATCATAATATTTTTTTGCATGATATTCTACTTTTTCTCTTAGTTCATCTATTCTCTTTTTTTGTTGTTCTTTGTCCATTTTGTATTTCCTCTCCTTTGTGCTTTGTTTTTCTTATTATATACAATTTAAAACAAAAAATAAAGGAATTTTTTAAATTCCTTTATTTTATTATAATCTCTTTTATATGTTTCTATAATCTTGCACTTTCTTATAAGCATATACTGCTGAAATAGCAAATACTAGTACTAATATAACTGCTGGCATTGAATTTTCTAATCCTGTGCTTGGTAGTGCTGAATTATTGTAATTACTTGTATTGTTTGTTTTTAATATATTATTTGTTGTATTATTTGTTGTATTGTTTGTTGTGTTATTTGTTGTATTATTTCCTCCAGTAAGTGATGATGTTGTATTATTTCCATCTAATGTATCTGTTAAATCTGTAAAGTTACTTACTGCCATTGCTGATTTTGAGCATAATAATATAATAAACCCTATTAACATTATTAAAATTATTTTTACAACTTTAGAATTATTCATTTTTTCTCTCCTTTATTCTTTATTATTCTACAACTGTTTACAATTATACCATATATTTTTCAAAAATGCAAATTTTTTTCGTTTTTTTTATTTTACACTCAATCCCTAAATAAGTCAATATTCTATTCGCTTTTTATATTACATTTGTATTACATTTATATTTCATTTGTGTTACATTTATTTTAAACATTAAATTTAAATAATACAATATCTCCATCTTGCATAATATATTCTTTCCCTTCAGAACGAACTAGTCCTTTTTCTTTACTTGCTACCATTGACCCTTCTTTTATTAAATCATTGTAAGATACAACTTCAGCTTTTATAAATCCTCTTTCTATATCAGAATGGATTTTTCCTGCGGCTTGTGGTGCTTTAGTGCCTTTTTTTATTGTCCAAGCTCTAACCTCTGGTTCTCCAGCAGTTAAAAATGACATAAGCCCTAATAAATCATAACTTTTTTTAATTACTTTATCTAATCCTGATTCATCTAATCCTAATGCTTCCAGCATTTCTTTTTTATCTGCATCTTCTAAGCCTGAAAGTTCTTCTTCTATTTTTACACAAAGTGGAATTACATCTGCTTTTTCTGTTTGTGCATATTCTTTTACTTGTTTAACAAAAATATCATTTTCTGCATTTTCTAACTGTTCTTCTGATATATTTGCAATATATAATATTGGTTTAGTTGTTAATAAAAACATATCTTTTACTAAATCTTGTTCTTCTTCATTAAATTCTAATGTTCTTGCAGATTTTCCTTCTTCTAATGTTTTCAATATTTTTTCCAATAAATCAATTTCTATTTGATATTTTTTGTCTGCTTTTAAATTCTTTCTTGCTTTATCTAATCTTTTATTTACTGTTTCTATATCTGCAAAAATTAATTCTAAATTTATTGTTTCTATATCTCTTATAGGATTTATACTTCCATCAACATGAACTACATTTGAATCTTCAAAACATCTTACAACTTCTACAATGCTATCGGTTTCTCTTATGTGTGATAAGAATTTATTTCCTAGTCCTTCTCCTCTGCTTGCACCTTTTACTAGTCCTGCTATGTCTACAAATTCTATGACTGCATGTGTTGTTTTTTCTGGTTTATACATTTCCGTTAATTTGTCTAGTCTTTCATCTGGTACTGCGACTATCCCTACATTTGGTTCGATTGTACAAAATGGGTAGTTTGCACATTCTGCACCTGCTTTTGTTATGCTGTTAAATAGTGTACTTTTTCCTATATTTGGTAATCCTACTATTCCTAATTTCATCTTTTCCTCCATTTTTCTTTTAGGCAAAAAAAGTAAAATAGCCTAAAAAATTTCTTAGACTATTTTATCACTTTTACTCTTTTTTTGCAAGGATAGTTATTTCTTAATTTCAACTTCATTTTTAATTTTTTCCACAAATTCATCAACTTGCATTACTTCATTTTCTGCATTCTCTCTTGAACGAACTGAAACTGTATCATCTTGAGCTTCTTTAGCTCCAATAACTAACATATAAGGAACTTTCTCAAGTTGAGCCTCACGAATTTTGTATCCAACCTTTTCATTTCTATCATCTAATACAACACGTATACCTGCTTTAATAAGCTTATTTTTCACTTCTTCTGCTTGAGTATGTTGATTATCTGTAATAGGTAATATTTTTACTTGTGTTGGTGAAAGCCATAATGGAAATGCTCCTTTTGTTTCTTCAATTAAGAAGCACATAAATCTGTCAAATGTTCCTAAAATTGCTCTGTGTATAACAACTGGTCTATGTTTTTCTCCATCTTCTCCAATATATTCTAGTTTAAATTTTTCTGGTAATAAGAAATCTAACTGACAAGTTGAAACTGTTACATCATGTCCTACTGCTGATTTTAGTTGAACATCAAGTTTTGGACCATAAAATGCTGCTTCTCCTTCTGCTTCATAGAATTTTACTCCTAATTCTGTTAATATTTCTCTTAATTGACTTTCTGCCTTTTCCCACATTTCGTCATCATCAAAATATTTTTCTTTATTTTCCTTATCTCTTAATGATAATCTAAATTCATAATCTTTAAATCCAAAGTCTTTATATACAGATAAAATTAATTGTACAACTTTTCCAAATTCTTCTTTAATTTGGTCTGGTCTTACAAAAAGGTGTGCATCATTTTGACACATTTCACGCACTCTTTCTAGTCCACAAACGCTTCCACTATCTTCATATCTAAAATCGTGTGCAAGTTCACCTATTCTAATTGGTAAATCTCTGTATGAGTGCATTTTGTTTTTATATATTAACATGTGATGTGGGCAGTTCATTGGTCTTAAGACCATTTCTTCATTTTCCATTTTCATAACTGGAAACATATCTTCCTTATAATGATCCCAATGTCCAGAAACTTTATATAATTCTGTATTCGCAAGTGATGGTGTGTATACATGGCTGTATCCCATTGCTACTTCTTTGTCTTGTATATATCTTTCTAATAGCCTTCTAATTGTTGCACCATCTGGTAAATACATTGGTAGACCTGAACCTACTAAAGGATGTGTCATAAATAGTTCTAATTCTTTTCCAATTTTTCTGTGGTCTCTTTGTCTTGCTTCTTCTAATTTTTGCATATATTCTTCAACTTGGCTTGCTTTTGGAAATGATATTGCATAAATTCTTTGCAACATTTTATTATGCTCATCACCTTTCCAATATGCTCCTGAAGATGATAATATTTTAACAGCTTTAATTTTACCTGTTTTTATTAAATGTGGTCCTGCACAAAGGTCTATAAAATCTCCCTGCTCATAAAAACTTATTTCTTCATTTTCTGGTAAATCGTTTATCAATTCTTGCTTATATGGCTGATTACTCATCAATTTTATGGCTTCTTGTTTTGGTAATGAAAATTTGTTAATTTCAATGTCTTCTTTTATAATTTTTTTCATTTCCGCTTCTATTTTTGATTTATCTTCATCTGTAAAAGGTTTTTCTACATCAAAATCATAATAAAATCCCTCATCAATACTTGGTCCTATTGCAAATTTGACATTTGGAAATAGTCTTTTTACAGCTTGTGCCATTATGTGTGAAGTTGTATGCCAATATGCCTTTTTCCCTTCTATACTACTCTCAAAAGTCTCTATGCTAACATCGCAGTCTTCATTTAATTCATATCTTAAATCTTTTACTTCTCCATTAACAATTCCACAAGTTGACATTCTTGCTAATCCTTCACTTATTTTTTGTGCTAATTCAATTATTGTAGTTCCTTTTTCTACCTCTAAAATTGAATTATCTTTTAATGTTACTTTAATCATATTTATTCCTCCTCTATATAATATTTTTTATCCAACACTTCACCAAATTTCACTTCTTGTTTCTTAGCAATATCTATTTTATAAAATTTTTTGAATACTCCCTGAACATCAATTGATGTAACTTCCTTATTATTTAATTCTAATTTGTTTATCATATTTTTTACATCTTCTATAGATTTTCCTTCAATTTCAAGATATGTTGGAATATATGGCCAAGTATCTATATCAATTTCTACTCCATCTAATACATAACGAGTTCGTTTATTTTCTTGATATGCATGAGCTTTATATCCTAATTTATTTAGTATTATGTCTGTTTCTTCAAAATCAGATACTCTTATCTCTGTCTCTTCTGTTCCATCTATTTCTTTACTCTTAATTTCTTTTATTGTTAATGTTGTATATTTTCCATCAGTTCGCAATCTTATCCATTTATTATCACTGGCAGGATTAAAATTATAAACTTTTCTTTTATAGTTAAAATCTGCAATTTTTTCTGCTCCTAAAAATTGTAGTTTTTTTTCTAATTTTTCTTTTTCAATTTCTAAAACTCTTGCTTCATATTCTATCATTTTTTCTCCTCCTTTATCTTAAAAATCCATTTTTATAAAAAGTATTTTTATATATTAGAAAGTTATCATGACTTTAATAATATAAAAAAACTCCTATAGATTACATCTATAGGAGTGCTATTACACGGTTCCATCCTAATTTTTACTTAATTAAAGATTATAACGTATCTTAGACGTTTGGCTTATTCGCCAAAACTTAAGAAGAGTTAGTTTTTCAAATATGTTTTCTTGAATTAGCTTTCAGCCACTGACTAATTCTCTCTTTTAAGTAACCTTTATTTTACTTTTTCTCTTACTTGCTTTTTCCTATTACACTTTAATTTTAATACTTTAAATTTAAAAAGTCAATACTTTTTTCATACACCAATTACTTATTTTTTGAGTAATAGTATTTTTCATAAGTTTCAAAAATAAAATTTAAATTGGTTTAATTTTATTGTTTTTTATATTATAATTTAATTATAAAAATTAGGAGAAGATAAAATGGAAAAACAATTACAAAATAAACTTGATATAATAAAAAATACAGACACAGATGATGCTAGATTTATTATAAATGTTTTTAATTCTTATAATAAAAGACTTGAAAACATTAAGGCTGAAAAAAAATTATCTACAATTATTTTGAAAAAAGACTATAAAAAGCTAAAATCACAAATTATTGATTTAGATAGTTTATGGGCTAAACCTTATTTTTACACCACTACAAGATTAAGTTTGGAAAATATAATAAATACAATTGACAATACAAATATAAATGAAATTTTAAAAAAGCCTTCTAAATTTTGCAAAAAACTTGTTTTAGATATACAAAAACCAAATTATATAAAAAACGAAAATGAAATAGATATAGTTGATTTTATTAAATCACTTGATTATAAAAAGAAGAATAATCAAATTGAAAATTTAGATTTTATTTTTGTTGCAAATAAAATTAATGAAGAAACTCTTTATAAAGAGCAACAATTAAAAAAAGCTCTTGATATTATTTTAATTAGTGACTATAAAACTAGAAATGAAAAAATTTATGATGAAGTATATAATGATTTACAAAAAAATTTTGTTTCAAATCATTATTGTGATTTTCAAAATAATAAATGTGTTGCTCAAAGACATTTTACTACTTATCCTATTAATTCTAAAAATGGATGCTGTTTTACTCAAATTAGGTCTTGCCCTAATTTAAAAAATGGTCAATGTATGGTTGAATGTTTGGCTTGTAGATTGTTTTCATGTCCATATTTGAGCAAGCGTGGTATTACTTATTCTGCTAAAGATTTTATTTTGTTAAAAGCTTTTTTTACAAAAAAACAGCGAAAGCACCTAGTTTTTGATTTTTATGTTTCAAAGGATAAAGTTTTAGAAAGCCTTTAGGTGCAGAACAGATACATCATTGGACGGACGTCGTAGTTATATACAACTTTTTTCTCTCTTAACGATTGATACAACTATCAATCAATTTATTAATGAATTTGAATTAGAAAATAGAAAAACACTTGTTAAACTAAGTTTCAAAGAAAAATTAGAAATTAGTACACGAAAAAAAGTATTAGAAAAGATTAAGAAATATGTATTATAAAAAACACAAAACACCAAACTAACAAAATGTAGTTTAGCGTTTTGCTTTTTTCTAATTCTTAGAAATTGATTCTTTCATCTCAAACAATAAATTTCTTACTTTTTCATATTGTTCAAGTTCTTTTGGTAAAACCTGTTGAGGAGCACCGTTTATAAACTGACTTCCACATTCCAAAAAACGACAACAAAAGCTGGCATCTGAGCAAATGTCTCGAATTTGTTCTAATGATTTTGCTTCCAAGACTTCATCTGGCTCAAGATTTGTTGCACATTGCACTATATATTCATATTTTTCCTCTTCATATTTTTTCCACCAAATTTCCCTTTGTTTGAAAATACCTTCTATAAGTATCTGAAGTACTTTTCTTTTTTTAGCCTCTTCCTGAAGTTTCTCTAATTTTATTGATTTTTCTTGGATTGCACTTAACACATCTTCTATTGGAAAATTAACAATCTCATTAAAAACATAACCAAAAAACATTCCACTTTTATAGTTCTTGTCATCAAATATTATTTGGAACTCTTTGATTAGTTCTTTTCCTTTCTCCCGTAAAATTTGTAAATCAGCCAATGCCATTACTCCTTTCTTCATTAATAAACAAATTATTGTTTTTTGAATTTTTCTTGTTACATTTTTATACATAATATATATTTTTTATATCATGTTTTTCATTTTTTTTCAATATTATTCAAAAATTTTATCGTTTTATACTAACTTTGTCTATCCTCATTTTTTATTGTCTCAAATTTAAAAATTTCTTCGTAGCATAGGACTTTGGATTTGCCATAAGTCCTAACCCCCTATATGTTATGACATACCATCATAACTCGTAGGCTCTGCGAGGCAATAATTTTTTATAAGAAAAAAAATCATCCATTTTACTGAATGACTTTTGTATCAACCTATTTTATTAGTTTGAACAGATTCGTCGTTGGAGCTTACGACGGGGATTGAACCCGTGACCTCAGCCTTACCAAGGCTGCACTCTACCAACTGAGCTACGCAAGCATTATATAATGGGAGTTAGGTATTCTCCAACTCCCTTACTTTAATATATATTTTTAATTGCTTTCTTTCTAATTCTTTGAATAGCATTATCTACTGACTTTATTGGAGTATCTAATTTTTTAGCTATATCCTCATAGCTTTCTCCTTGTATATATCTTTCTAGTACACTTCCTTCAAATTTACTTAATGATTTATACATTGTACTTTCAATTTCCTCAAAATACTCTTTTTTCATAATTGTTTCCAATGGATCTTCAATAATATCGTTATTAAAAGTTTCTATTAATTCTGTTCCATTATCTTCTCCATCATAAGCAGATGTATTCAAAGATAAATAAGAATTAAGTGGTATATGTTTCTGTCTGTTAGAGCTTTTAATTGCTGTAATAAGTTGTCTTTCCACACAAATATTAGCAAATGTTTTAAATGAATTTTGCTTCTCACTATTAAAATTTCTAATAGCTTTATATAATCCAATCATTCCTTCTTGAATTATATCTTCTTTTTCTGCCCCTATCATAAAATATTTACTAACTTTAGAATTTACTAAGTCTTTATACTTTTCAAGCAAAAATGTTAAAGCTTGTTCATTTCCTTCTTTAATATGAGATATTATTTGCTCATCTGTTAAATTAATATATTTTTCTGTTACATAGTATATGCCATCTTTTTGCATTTGTCTTAAATACCTCCACAAGTACTTTTTATCATTATATATGTCTATGTTTATAAAAGTCAAGTATTTTTCTAAATTTCGTCTTTTAGAAACATCCAAAACTCATCATTTTCCATATCTTTTGCCCAAGAAGCTACTCCACCTAAGTTATTTTCTTTAATTAAAGATATTTTTGCTTTTAAAGATTCTTCTGTTTCTAACCATATTTTCTTTATATACTCACCTTCTTCATATTCTACATAGTACTGTTTTAAATTATCGTCCCATTTTCTTTCAGCTTCTTCTGGAATTACTTTGTCTATATTTTTTATAGGAACTGCACTTTGTCTTACTATTTTTCCATCTTTATTTTCTGTCCATAATCTTGCATATAAAGGAATTGCTAAAATAATCTTATCACTTTTTATATCTTCTGTTTCTAAAAACTTTTTAAGACTTAATTGCACCCAATTATATCCTGCTGTTGTACCTGCTTTATTACTTGATGCTCCATATTGATCATACGCCATAAATATAATATAATCTGCTACATCTCCTATAACATTTCTGTCAAAACACATTGACCAAGTTTCTCCTCCATCTGGTGCTGTTACATCTACAGAGACCACTAATCCCATATCTTTTAATCTTGGAGTTATTTCTATTATAAATCTTGAAAATAAATCTTTGTCTTCTTGTTTCATATTTTCGAAATCAATATTAATTCCATCTAATTTATATTTTACACAAAATACAATAATTTCATTGATTAATTCTTGTCTTTTTTCATAACTATTCATAATCTCAGATGTAACTGACAACATGCCTTCTCCATCATTTTGAACCATTGGCCAAACTTTGTATCCATTTTCGTGTGCCCATTCAATATATCTTTTTCCTGATTCTCCTACATTTTCTTTTAATTCGCCTTTTGAATTTAAATGAAAAAATGCTGGTGATACGACATTAATGCCTTCTATGCTTTCCCCTGTCCTATCTGGTGCTTTTGCAACATTTGAGTAATAATCCCAAACTAAATTAACTTTTCCTTCTATCGGTTTTTCCTCTTTAATTTCTTCCCTTACCACTACTGTATTTGCCAATTTATTTGATTTTACATATCCTAATTTTCCATTTTCTGTTCTTATTCTAGTATATCCTTTTTCCTCTGATATTATAATTGCATAACTTCCTTTTTTTACCTTATCTACTGTCTTTGAGATAATTTTTGTAGACGATTTTACTGGTGTATTTTTAGTAAGAATAGCTTTTTTCTGTTCCTTTGATATTGAGTCTATTGTTAATATCTTTGTTTCCTTCAAATATTTTATTTCTATTCCATATACATCTTTTAGTTCTTCAATTGGTATATATATAGTTTCATCTTGTTTGATTGCATGTGAAGCTGTTTCTTTGTAAGAACCATTTATATTAATTTTATTTTCTTTTAAACTAATAGTTGCTATTTTTGTATCATAAGTTGTTATTATTTGATTATTTTGTGTATCTTCATAAATATATTTGTCAAAAAAGTTCCCTAAATCTTGTTTTGATAAATAAATCTTATCATCTCTAATTAATACATCTTTTTTTAAATTAGATGTTACATTTTTGTTGTTGATAACTAAATTTATTGTTTTATTTTTTCCAAAAACAATTAAATCATTCATTTTAAAAACAATGATTCCTACTAATAAAATCGCTATAATTACAATAATAACTTTAATACTCTTTTTTCCTTCTGCATGTTTTGCCCTTTTTCCCATATTCTATTACTCCAACCCTTCTTTTATTTTTATGTTTATACTATATCATATTTATTCAAATTGTAGAATATATTTTTACAAAATTATTTTTATTTTTTCATTTTTCTTAAGTTTTGTTTATTTTCATCTGATATTCGATAAGATTCTATTGCTTTTTGAATTGATTTATTGTATGTCCAATTATCAATCTTGGATTTTTCTAAATACTTTATAGTTTCTTCATAATATTTTATTATACATAAAGAAATAGCCCAAGCAACTGCCATTTTTACATAATAGCCTTCATGTTGTATTTTGTCAAAAATCTCAAAATCTCTTTTTAAGAATTCATCATCTATAAAATAATCTAGTATCATTACAATTGCAAATCTTATTTCAAATTCTTTATCTGATTTTAAATATTTTTGAATAAAATTCCACACTTCTTTTTTATTTTTTTGAGTTATTTTGAGTCCTGCACAAAAAACATCACAAATTGCCCAGTTGTCTATCTTTACAACATACTTTTCCACATATTGTAAAATATTGTTTATATCTTCTTTTTTTGCTAGACCTATCATCATTCCTTGTAACATAATTTCTTCATAAAATTCATCATCTATTTGTTTTATTGTTTCTTTCCATGTTTTTTCATTAAAAATTTCTTTTGCATATTTTCTAAGTACTGGCACTCTTACTCCTATTATGTTATTAGTTCCTGGACATAATTTACTATGAAATTTTTTGTATTTTTCATCTGATAGTTCAATTATTTTTTTCTTTATTTCTTCTTTCATTTTATCACCGATAATATGTTATCAATCAAAATTTGATATGTCAATAAATTTATAAGCATTCAATCATTTTAGAATAATTTACATAAATTGACTTTTAGGTAGAAATTTGGTATAATTATAAATGTAATATAAATTATTTTTTTCAAGACGAATAGGAGGATTTTATATGGGAACTACTACATTTGAAATTACAGGAAAAAAATCAGTTGTTGATGTGGAAGATTTTTGCCAACTCACAGACGAATTGACCTTCATTGGTCGGTTTGCCAATCAAGAATCTATAGTAATTGGAGCTATAGTTCAGTACAATGGCAAATTCTACGCTACTAATGAAGTCAGCTCTCGTGAAGTCGCAGAAAATATGCTAAAAACATCTGTATCTCTGTCTGAAATTTGCTATATTCCAGAAGAATATAAATTATTGTCTGATTGTTCGATATTCATCGAAATCTGGAATAGCAATAACAGGTATCCCTATTTATTTGAGGATAGTGGTGACATTCCTAAGGATACCCAATTGCTCTGTACCTATGCTTTCTATGCCGACCAGCTGGAAGAAGCTAAGAAAGTTGTCAATAGCAACAAACATGTTGAAATTTTTATAAACAACATCCCAACATCCAGAAAGCATTTCCTTGAAAGCTAAAGATTCTCCTGCAGGTTAATATAACCTTGCACAACAAGTCCCTTCTAGGTATGATTAAATTTCATCCTACCTAGAAGGGGCTTTTACATTGTGTAAATTGCGGCAAAAAGGGACGACCACTTTGGCACATTATTTTAAAATTCTAAGTGTATTTAAAATTGTAATTAAAGTAACACCAACATCTGCAAAAACTGCTTGCCACATATCTGTAATTCCAAATAAACTTAATATTAAAGTTAAAATTTTAATACCTATTGAAAAAATTAGATTTTGTTTAATAATCAAATTTGTCTTTTTTGATATTTCTATCCCTTCTATAATTTTATCTAACTCATCTGTCATTATTACAACATCTGACGCTTCAATTGCAGAACTTGCACCTATTCCTCCCATTGAAATTCCAATATCTGCCCTAGCTAATACTGGACTATCATTTATTCCATCTCCTATAAATGCTACTTTTTTGCTTTCATTTCTTTGATTTATTATTTTATCCAGTTCATTATATTTATCTTGTGGTAACATTTCAAATTTTACTTCTTCAATTTGTATTTCATTCGCAATTTTTTCTGCAATCTCTTTTTTATCTCCTGTAAACATTTTTGTAATAATTCCTAGTTTTTTTAGTTTTGTCATAGTTTCTTTTGTTGATAATTTTATTTCATCTAATAAAACAATACTCCCTATAACATCTCCATCGATATTTAAGTATAAAACTGTCCCCACTATGTTTTCTTCTTTTGCATTTGTAAAGTTTGCATTTCCTATTTTTACTAAATGATTTTCTAATTCATATTGTAATCCTTTGCCTGATATTTCTTGAAAGTTTTGTACATCTCCTGTATCAACTTCCTGATCATATCTTTCTAAAATTGATTTTGCAATTGGATGATTTGAAAATTTCTCTCCTTTGGCAAAAAATTCCAAAATATCTTTTTGGTTATTTTTTTTATCATAAGAATTGATTTCTGTTACACCAAATCTCCCTGTTGTGATTGTTCCTGTTTTATCAAAAATAATTTCTTTTATATCTTTTATTCCATCTAAATAATCGCTTCCTTTTATTAGTATTCCTCTTTTTGATGCCTTTCCTATTCCTGAAAAATAACTTAATGGTACTGATATCGCAATTGAACATGGACATGAAATAACTAAAAATATTAATGCTTTATAAATACCTTCTTTATAAGTTATTGATTTTATAATAATTGGCATAAATATTGCAACTACCAGAGCTAATCCTATAACTATTGGTGTATATATTTTTGCAGCCTTTGATACAAACGTTTCTGTTTTTGCTTTTTTGTCTGTTGCATTTTCCACTAAGTTCAATATTTGGCTAACTGTACTGTTTTCATAAGTTTTCTCAACTTTAATTTCTATTAATCCATTAACATTTATACTTCCTGATAAAACTTTGCTTTTTCCTTGTACATGAACTAATTTGCTTTCACCTGTTAATGCTGAATTATCTACCTCTGCATTTCCTTTTATTACTTCTCCATCCAAAGGAATCCTTTCTCCAGTTTTTACTATTATAATATCACCAATTTTAATATCTTCTGGATTTACTGTCTTTTGTTTATCGCCTTGTTTTAAATTTGCATATTCTGGCTTAATATTCATTAAATCTGATATTGATTTTCTAGTTTTATTAACTGCCCTTGCTTCTAATATTTTTCCAATTTCATACAAAACTATTACCATTAACCCCTCTGATGTTTTTCCAATTACATAAGCTCCAATAGCTGATATGACAATTAAAAAGTTTTCATCTAAAACTTTATTTTTAATCAATTGTTTTATTCCTTTTTTTGCAGTCTTATATAGTAGAATGACAAATGCTGAAATTGTTATAATATTATTTACTATTTCATTAAATTTAAATAATAAAGTTGCCCCAAATATAATAAGTCCTATTATTATTCTAAAAATATCAAACTTGCTACGTTCCTCCTCTTGATTTTTTTCTCCTTCTTCTAATACTTTTACTTCTGGCTCTAATCTTTGAACTATCTGAGTGATTTCCTTTTTAGCTAATTTAAAATCTTTATTTGTATCAAAAGTTAATTTTAGAGTTGAAAAATTTACAATAACATTTTTATATCCTTCTGTTTTGCTAATAGCATCTTCTACTTTTTTAGCACAAGCTGCACAATCTAATCCTTCTAGTATATATCTATAGCTCTTCAATATGTTCACTTCCCTTCTTAACAATTTCCTCGATATGCTCATCATCTAAACTATAAAAGACCACTTTCCCTTCTTTTCTAAATTTTACAAGTTTTGCTTGTTTTAAAATCCTTAGTTGATGAGATATTGCTGATTGTGTAGTTCCTACAATATTTGCTATATCACATACACATAATTCTTCTTCTAATAAAGCATATATTATTTTCATTCTAGTTGAATCTGCAAATACCTTAAATAGTTCTGCTAAATCATATATATAACCATCTTCTGGCATTTTTTCTTTTATTTTTTTTACTGCTTCTTCATGTAAAACTGTACATTCTATAAAATTTTCTTCCATCTTTCCCTCCTTATTTGAATATATGAATAATCATTCATATATTATTATATGCTTATATTTTTATATTGTCAATAAAAAAATTATTTTTATGTAATAATTTATATAAATACTTGTAAGAGAAGTCTAAATATGATAAACTATATAAACAATAGATTAGAAAGGATACAATTATGTCAATATTTCAAAAGCAAAATAATGGTATAACACTATTAGCACTTATTATTACAATAATCATTTTAATTATATTATCAGGTGTAACAATATCAATTTTAGCTGGAAAAGATGGATTAATTTCTAAAGCACAACAAACTAAAGAAAAATATTTAATAAGTGAATCACTAGAAAAATTAGAACTAGAAATAACTAGTCTTAAGATTGAAGAAGAATCAAACGGAAATAATTTTACAAAAGAAACTTTATTAAAGTTAAATAGTGATAGTATAGAAGTTAAAAATATAGATAAATTTCCAATAAAAGTAATCTGTAATGGTTATGAATTTAATATAGATGAAAATTATGTTATTACTTATGTAGAAAAAACTGAAGAAAAAGAGAAAAATAAATATATCCTATTTAAAGGAAGTACTTTTATAGATACAGGAATAACACAAGAACAACTAAATTCAGATAGGGAATTTACAATATCAACAAGTGTAAATATAAGTAGAGAGAATCAAAGAAAAATTCAACACATGGATATATTAGGTAATCACTATGGCACTAGTGGTTTAGCTTGGCAATTCGAAGGTACTAGTAACTATTTATTATTTTTTGTAAGTTACTCTAATACAATAAGAATAGATTTTACACCCTATTATGAAAAATGGACAAATATAGTAATGACTTTTAAACAAGGAGAAGTAAAAGTTTATTTTAATAATGAGTTAATAGCAACAAAAAGTAATACAAACTTAATACCTTATGAAAATTTTCTAGTTGGAAATGGATATTCTGGAGACAGAGCAATTATTGGAGAAATGAAACCAGTAAGAATATGGAAAAAAGAATTGCAAAAAGAAGATATCGATAAAATTAATTACGATGATAAAAATACATCTATACAAAATACATATATTTTGAAAGAAATAAATTTTGATGATACTGAAGAATTTTTAAATTCAATAATTGGTACAAATTATGAAATTATAGAAATATAAATTATATAATAAAAATAAGCACTTAAATCTTAATAATCTAAGAAAATAAGTGCTTTAATAATTTTTGTATAAAATTCTCTAGAATTCAGCTACTCCTTAGCTATCTCATTAAAAACAGCTGATAAATATTTCATACTATTTAAACATTGTTCCATAGTATTTCCTGTTGCTCCAACTTCTATAATATTAGCATATTTTCCTGTATGCTGGTTATATCTAGATGTAGTTAAAGTAATTGGTTTAAATAATCCTGGATACATTTCTTCTGCTTTTTGCTGAACTTTAATTGCAAATTTTAAATTTTGATTCCAGTTTGGATGAAGTAATCCTCCTTCATTTGTTCCAATAACAAACATGATTTGTGCTGCATATTCGTCCCCAATTTTTACTGTTGGAGCATAATCTGCCCTAGAACCAATTGCATCTCTATGTAAATCAATAATAATATCAGCTTGAGTTGTTTTCAACATATTTTCTACTGTTTGTAAAGATCTCGTATAAGAACCATTATATGCTGGATAATCATGATATGATGTATTATGTACCACATTAAATTGGTATTGTTTTAAATAGTTTTCAAGTTCAGTTCCAACTCTTGTAACTGTGTAATTTAAGTCAGTTGTTCTGAAATTCCCTGTTGCCACATAAGGATATTTTTCACTTGATGTATAGCTTTCACAACTGTGCGTGTGAAAAATTAACACATTTTTATTATTTATTATTATATCAGGTTTTAGCATTTCTTCTGTTAGAGCAAATGTTGTTTGATTTTTTATTTGCACTTTTCCATATTGTGCATTATATTTATTAGCAATTGGATTCTGTGTTACAACTTCACTTTGTACTCCTGATGTACTTGCTAAAGTCATTTCTTCTTTAGTAACTTCTTTGTTATTTTCCTCTTTATTTTCTTTTATTTTACTATCTTTCTCAATTTCTTCTATTGCTTTTATACTACTGATCTCTGTTTTTAAAAATTGTTCTGGATAATTTCCTTGATTTATCTCTGTATTTTCCTCTTCTATTTCATTATATTCTTTATTGACTACCTCTATTGAAGGTATTGTTGAATCTAAACAACTTGTTAAACCTCCAGAAGAAAAAATTCGTAATTTACTTTGAGTTTTATTTTCTTGACTAGACTTCTTAGAAAATATTTTTGCCATAGTCATAAGAACAGCAATTATTAAACAAACTCCTAGTATATATTTTAAAATATCCTTCATTTTCAATACTGTTACATTAAACATATATATCTCCTTGTCCTAAGTTTACTATATATATGTATATTCAAAAAAAATAATAATATGCGAGAAAGTGGTCAAAAGGTATATCCCTTTTTGACCACTATTCTTCATCAATTTGATTTTCTTGTTTTACAGTATTTTCTTCTAATATATTTTCTTTTAAATTTTCCTTTAGCTGTTCTTTTTTTGTATCTTCACTTTCTGTTTCTTTATCTCTATTTGATTTTTTACTTGGCTTTACATCAATTTCATCTAAAAATTCTAATACATCTGCTGAGGTATTATTAAAATTCATATAATAATATTTAGTTCCACCATTAATTGTCATATATACATCATCTAACACCCAGTTGCATAATCTTTCTCCTACAGAATTTACTAAAGCATATTTTTTGTCCTTAGCTACTACCATAACATTATAATCTGGTATAATTAATAAGTTAATAGCATCTTTATCAGTTGTTGCAATATAACCTAAACTATCATATTCAAAATCAAGAATATTATTTCCGTTTTTATCAAATGCTCCCCATAATTTGCCCTTTCTAGCTGGTATCATTCCATTATCCAATAAATATTTATTTTTTATTCCATTTTGTTCAAATTTAGTAATATCAATTCCTATTTCATCATACTCAATATTTACTTTAGTATTTCCCTTTGAGTCTATTATTCCATATTTTTTTTGTTTATTAGCTAAAAATAATCCTGTATTACTATCTATTAGTTGTAGACTATCATAAGATAATTGTATTTTTCTTTCTTTTTTACTAGATATTAGCCCTACCTTATTATTACTTGTTACTAAGAAATCTCCTAGATTTGGCAAATACTCTATATTGCTATATTTAGGCTCAATAACTGAATTACCTTGTGTATCAATTACAGCATAAGTCTTTCCTTGATCCTTTACTACTACTAACATGTCTTTAAGTATAGTCTTCTTATTTTTATAATTTTCATCTATTTGTTCATATCCATAATCTAAAACTTTTGAAGAGTAAAAATCTATTAAATATGGCATAGTATAAATATTGATTTTTTTATTTTCTACATTATTTATAAATGTTATATTAAACGCATTTTCAATTGCATCTATACTAGCATACAATTTTCCATTAATAGCTTTTACTGGTTTTTTACTATTATAATACTCATAATTTGCATTACTGTCTGAAGTCTCTAATTTATATAGTGTTTTAGAATTTAATGTAAAATTTACTATTTCATCATCACATTGAATATAGCATTTACTTGCTTCTTCTGATTTATCAGCATATTCTCCATTAAAACTTTGATATCCTAAATAAGATGATATCTCTTTAATTGGAAAATATATTGTTCCATCTGCTTCTTCTACCATCATTTCTTTTACTTTCTCATTAACAACTCCATTTATATATAATTTTAATGTATTTTCTTGTATATACATTATAGCAATTACTATACCTATAATAGCAGCTATCAAAATAGATATAATAATTAATATTATTTTTGTTGTTTTCTTTGAATTATCTACTTTTTTTGGTTCAAAACTTTCATCAATTAAATTCATTTTAATTACCTCCAAAATTATTTGGTTTGTGTTAATTATATTGTTCCTTGAATTTTACAAATATCTTAATTTGTATAACCATATTTTTTATAAAATTCATTTTTGAATGTTAATAAATTATCATGCTCTATTTCTATTTTAACTCTTTCCATTAAATTAGTCAAGAACCTTAGGTTATGAATAGATAATAATCTATCACCTAATATTTCTTTTGTTTTTACTAAATGTCTTATATAAGCTCTTGTATAATTTCTACAAGTATAACAATCACATTCTTTATCAAGTGGTTCCCAATCTCTTTCATAAGTTGCATTTCTTACAACCACTTTTCCATGAGATGTTAGAGCAGTTCCATTTCTTGCAATTCTTGTTGGTAGTACACAATCACACATATCAATGCCTGCAAGTGTTGCTTCTATTAAATAATCAGGTGTTCCAACTCCCATCAAATATCTTGGTTTATCTTTTGGCATTAAAGGTGTTGTATAATATAGCATTTTTAAGAATTCTTCTTTTGGTTCTCCTACACTTATGCCACCTATTGCATATCCTGGCAAATCTAATTCAATTAAATCTTCTGCTGATTTCTTTCTTAAATCTTCATAAAATCCACCTTGAATAATTCCAAATAGAGACTGTTTATCTATTGTTGTATGAGATTCCTTACAACGCTTTGCCCACCTAGTTGTTCTTTCCATCGATTGTTTTGTATATTCATAACTTGCTGGATATTCTACACATTCATCAAATGCCATAATAATATCTGCTCCCAAATCCTCTTCTGTTTTCATAACAGATTCTGGCGAGAAAAAGTGTCTACTTCCATCTAAATGTGATTTAAATTCCACTCCCTCTTCTGATATTGTTCTTAAATCACCTAAACTAAAAACTTGAAAACCTCCACTATCTGTTAATATCGGTTTATCCCAATTCATAAATTTATGTAATCCGCCAGCTTCTTTTACAATATCTTGTCCTGGTCTTAAATATAAATGATATGTATTTGATAGTATTATTTGTGCCTTTATTTCTTCTTTTAACTCCTCTGGTGTTATTGATTTTACAGTTGCTTGTGTTCCTACTGGCATAAATATTGGTGTTTGTATGTCTCCATGTGGTGTATGTATAACTCCTCTTCTTGCTCCTGTTTGTTTACATTCATGTAATAATTCATAAGTTACTGCGTGTTTCATTTCTCCTCCTCTAATAAAAAAAGAGGGAAAACAGGTCCAGGACAAAAAATCCCTCTTTTATAACAAAAATATTAAATATTATATTTACTAATTGAAAGAGGGCTTTTTTGTCCTGGACCTGTTTTCCCTCTTTTTTTTCTATTTTATAAACATCGCATCTCCAAAACTGAAAAATCGATATTTTTCTTTCACTGCCTCTTCATAAGCTTGCATTACAAAGTCTTTCCCTGCTAAAGCAGATACTAACATCAATAGTGTTGATTGTGGTAAGTGAAAATTTGTGATTAGTCCATCTATACACTTGAATTTATATCCTGGGTATATAAAAATTTGTGTATCTCCTTCTGCTTCTTTTAAAATGCCATTGCTGTCTGCTACAGTTTCTAAAACTCTACAAGATGTTGTTCCAACTGATATTATTCTTTTTCCTTGTTCCTTTGCTTTATTAATTATATCAACATCTTCCTGTTTTATATAATAATGTTCTGAGTGCATATCATGTTTTTCCACTTCATCTTCTTTGACAGGTCTAAATGTTCCAATTCCTACATGTAATGTAACATTAGCTATTTTTATTCCTTTTTCTTCTATTTTTCGCAATAATTCTGGTGTAAAATGTAGACCTGCTGTTGGTGCTGCTGCTGAACCATTATATTTAGCATATACTGTTTGATACCTATCTTTATCTTTTAGTTCTTCATGAATGTATGGTGGAAGTGGCATTAATCCTACTTTATCTAATATTTGATTGAAAATTCCATTATAGTAGAATTTCACTTTTCTTGTTCCACCTGACATAATTTCTAATATCTCTGCTTTTAATATTCCATCTCCAAATATTACTTTTGTACCAATATGTAGTTTATTTCCAGGTCTTACAATACTTTCCCAAACATCACCTTCTATGTTGTTTAGTAATAAAAACTCTACATTGGCTCCAGTTTCTTTTTTTCCATATATTCTTGCTGGTATAACTTTTGTATTATTTCTGACTAAACAATCTCCAGGTTCTAAATAATCAATTATATCTTTAAATTTTTTGTGTTCAACTGTCTGCTTTTTTCTATCAAGAATTAATAGTCTTGAAGTATCTCTTTTTTCTAATGGTACTTGTGCAATTAAATCTTCTGGTAAATTATAATTAAATTCTGATACTTTCATTTTTCCTCATTTCTATACATTATTTGTAGTTAATTGTTTAATATTTTTTATATTTTGAAATATATTTTTAAATAGTTGTTTTACTTCTTCTATTATATTTTGTGGCTCATGAAACTCATCTATTGGATAAGAATATCTAAAATCCAAATTATTTGCAGGCTTTAAAGTATATACTTCTTTTGGTAGTCCTATATATCCTGAAGATGATTTTATATTACTATTCATATAATCTTTATACCAATCTTTTAGTCCTGTTAAGCTTTGATTTTTATATCCATATTTTTTATAATCATGTAATGCAGGTATAGTATAATTATATTCTTGTGAAGTTCTTTCTAATGAATGTAAAAACTCATGCAAAAATACTTCTTCTGGGAATGTATTTACTCTTGTATTATATTTATAAATATAGCTTTTTGAAGAATTTGGAAGTCTAATGTTAGAATAACCAATTCCATAATAATCCATCGCCCCTAAACCAATCCAATCATTTATTTCTATGTCATTTGCATGTTCTTCATTTCCTAATCTAATAATTGCAAATATATGATCATAATCATTATTCTGTATAACATCTTTAATACTATTTTCTATATCTTCAGGAGCTACAAAATATCCAAATTCTTCATCATAAGTTAATTTACTAATAGGTTCTTCTATTTTATATATATCACAATTTGATGTCATTTTATTTTCTGATAATGTACTTACTGTATTTTCAAATCTTTTTATAGTATCCCTTATATCTAATATATCATTTTCTGTTACTGAAATTTTTATTTCTTTTCCATCAATATCTACATCTGTATTTTCAAAAATAAAACATGCAAAATTCCAATTTTTTCCTTCGTTAGGTGTTCCTTCTTCTAAAGCAAAGTCTGAAAACCAAGCTGTTCCTGTACATTTTCCTAAATACCCACCTAAGCGAAAACCTATATCTACTTCTTCTCTATTTTTTGAATTAAATATCATTTCTATTTTTTGCCAGTCTTGAGTTCCTGTAATTGCAACTGATTTTTCGGTCGATCCAACTACTGATATTTGTGCCCCAACTCCAGAAATATCATCTTCAACTATAATATTTTCTGTTTTGACCATTGCTGTAACTTTATATGGTATATTTTTTTTAACTTTCACTTTTTTATAGAATGTTGCATCATTTATTTCATTTGATGTAATTTTATAACTTGCAGATTTTCCATATTTTACTTTACTATCTCTTTTGAATTCTGATGTATGTAAGTTCATTTCACTCCTTATAAAATTGTTAAAATTATTGTTTTTATAAAAAAGAAATGCAAAAACTAATATTATTAGAATTATTATCCATGAAATAATGTTTATTATTTTACTTTTCATATTTTTTCTCCTGTATTTGGCAAATTTATTAATTTCTTATATTATACCTTAATTCTGCTAGGTTATCAATATAAATTACACTTAAGTTTTGATTTTTTTAGGCTATCTTTGTAAACAATAAAAAACACTTTTAAAGTGTTTTTTATTCTTCCTATAATCTAAATAACCAATTCTATGGCAAAAATTGAATGGATTTTATATTATATATTCTACCATTTCCAGATGCTACAGTTAATCTTATTCCAAAATAAACTTCTTTTTGATTAACTTCATTAATTGGAACTGTATTAATTTCATCAAAATCATTAATAGAATATGTTAATATATCTGAGCTCCCTGGAGAAGTTCCTAAAATTACATCAAACCCACTACAATTTTGTGAACCACTATATTCTTTTTCTATTTTTATATTTTTAAATTCTTCTATATCTATAGGTTCATTATAAGTTAAGGTAGCTATTCCTACTTGATAAGTTTGAAACATTATATATGGAGTTTGCTGTACAAATATATTATTTCTATCTCCTGTTCCTGTCCAATTTTCCACTCCTGTTTCACCTGCTTTATATAATGTTAATGTTTTTATTTCAACCTTGTCTAATACATTAAAATTATTTTTATCTATTACTAACTCATATCCATTGGAAATTACTATTATTGTTTCTCCATTATCAATTACATTATCTAACTGTGCTAAATCTTTTTTGCTATTTAAAAAGTTTAGTAATTCTAAATTTTTATCATCTTCCTTTTCTATCTCAAATTCAGATAACATCAATATAATTCTTTCTTTAAAATCTGCCTTATTATATTCATCCTTTGCCTTTTTTGCCTTTGCAAATAATCCACTTCCTGTTAATTGTGATATTGTTATTCCTGCCAATATTAACAAAATTATAATTGTTATAACAAGTGATATTAATGTTATTCCCTTTGTATCAGATGCTTTTTTATCTTGATTTTTATTAATAATAATTTTATTCATCATAATTTATTCTCCTATTCATTCATAATATATACTAATTTATCACGAAAACTGAATTTCTTTTATATTATAAATTCTACTATTTCCAGAAACTACCGTTAGCCTTAGTCCAAAATAGACTTCTTTTTGTTCTATTTGGCTAATTGAAACTGTATTAATTTTATTTAGGTCATTAATTGAATACGTCATTATATCTGAATCTCCAGGAATAGTACCTAAAATCACATCAAACCCATAACATGAATTAGTAGCAGCAAGCTCTTTTTCTATTTTTATATTATTAAAATTTTCTATATTTATAGGCTCATTATAATATAAAGTAGATGTTCCTGGTTGATATGTTTGACACACTAAATATGGTGCCTCTTGTATAACAACATTGCCTTCTTCTCCTATTTTTTTCCAATTTTCCACTGCTGTTTCACCTGACTTATAAATATTTATATAATTATCTACTTCTTCTATTGTTATCTCTGAAACTAAAATTGAATTATCATACATACTACTTCCATCTACCATTACTACTTCTGTAGCTCCTTCTGGTATAATAACACTAATATCCAAATTATCATAACGTAAATAAGATCCAATAAGTGGTTCATAAGTAATAAATGTAGCATTATGTTCAATAGATTCTGTTGTTATATTTTGTTTATTTTTGTCTCTAAATACTATTCCTCCTGCCATAAATTCTCCTGAAACAATTAATTTCTTTCCAATAACAGAAGAATCTAATTTTAATATTTTTGTAAGCCCTGTATAACTTGGAGCCTGAGCATTACAATCTTCAGTTGTACTCTTATCTCCATCATAAGCATTTTTTCCTAGTGCATCTGGTGCAATCTCTAATTCTGCTTCTATTATTCCATTTGAAGTCAATGTTGCATAACTGCTTACAATTGATAATTTTTGTATTGTTACAGTTCCATTACCACCTATACCTCCATTAAAATCTGCATTTCCTCTTGTTGCTTGAATTGTTCCCTCAAAAAACTGATTTTTATAGAATATATTTATACTTCCTCCTCCTGTTCCATTTCCATTTTGTATACCATTTGATAAAATTTTATTGTTGTTTAAAATTGAATTTGCATATATTATTAATAGTCCTCCTCCTGTTCCACCTAAGTTGGATCCTGCAGCCCCTCTAACAGTATTATTGATAACGTTTTTATTAGGACGTGCTGATACACTTTGTCCTGGATTTCCTCCAGAGTAAGATGTCCCTCTTCCTCCTGCTCCTCCATAAGCATATGCATTGTGTATTCTATTAGGATTAGTAATATCACCATATTCGCTAGTACCATAAGCTCCAGAAGCCTGTGCAAATCCTGAACCACCTCCGCCTGTTTGTCTATCTGTTCCATCATTTCCTTTTTGACCTTTCTGACCATTTTGTCTTGTGTCATAACTTCCGCATTCCATTATAATATCTTTCACTATATCCATAAGTTCCAGCTCCACCAGTAGCTCCTTCTGCTGGCACATATTCATAAGTTTCATCCTCGTTTTTCCATAAATATACATTTTGTCCTACTACTTCTGCTCCTTTTGATGTCATATCTATTGTTCCATTATTTGTTAATTCTTCTTCTACATATATAAACATTCCTTTTTTTCTTGTCTCTGCTGTTACTATTCTTTCT
>JAAWEA010000061.1 GCA_022794055.1 Clostridia bacterium | reverse complement strand
TTATATGCTATTTTTTCTGAATATTTTTCGCCAGATTTTTTTAACATATCTTTTAAATCTGTTATATCTAGTTTATTTTTATTCATTTCTTTCCTCCTAATTTCCTTTTAAGATTTTAGCATATTTTTCCAAAAAAATAATTGTACTGAGAGGTCAGTATAAAAAAATGTGGAGGAAAGAAATGAATAAAAATAAACTAGATATAACAGATTTAAAAGATATGTTAAAAAAATCTGGCGAAAAATATTCAGAAAAAATAGCATATAAAATAAAAGAAAAAGAAGGTAAATATAAAGAAATAACACATAAACAAGTAAGAGAAACAATAGATAGTCTAGGAACTGCACTAATAGATATGGGACTAAAAAATAAGAGGATAGCAGTAATTGGAAAAAATAGTTATGAATGGGAAATATCATATTTATCAATAGTATGTGGAACAGGAATTGTAGTACCTTTAGACAAATCGTTACCAGAAAATGAACTAAAAAGTTTAATAGAACGTTCAGAAGTAGAAGCAATTTTTTATAATGAAAAATATGAAAAAGTATTAAAAGAAATAAAAAAAGAACAAATAGGAAAATTAAAATATTTAATTTCTATGGACAAAGAAGAAAATGAAGAAGAAATATATTCACAAAAACAACTAATAGAAACAGGAAAGAAATTGATAGAGGAAGGAAATAAGAGTTTTATAGATGCAAAAATAGATAACGAAGAAATGAGTATAATGTTATTCACATCAGGAACAACAGCAAAATCAAAAATAGTAGCATTATCACATAAAAATTTATCAAGTAATTTAATGGCAATAGCATCTATTTTAGATGTAGACTGTAATGATGTATTTCTATCATTTCTACCATTACATCATGTATTTGAATGTACAGTTGGATTTTTGTATGCTTTATATATTGGAGCAGAAACTTGTTTTTGTGAAGGAGTAAAACATATTATTGAAGACTTAAAAGAATATAAAGCGTCAGTTATGGCTTCAGTTCCAGCAATATATGAAAGAATTTATAAAATTATAAGTAATCAATTACAAAAACAAAACAAAAGTCAAGAAGAATTTAAGAATATGTTAGGTGGAAACTTAAAACTTTTAATAAGTGGAGCAGCAAGTTTATCACCAGAGGTAGAAAGAAAATACAGAAATCTAGGATTAAATTTAGTACAAGGATATGGTTTAACAGAAACATCTCCAGTTATAGCAATAGGCACAAATGATTATTATAAAGAAGGTTCTGTAGGAAAAGCAGTACCAGGTGTAGAAGCAAAATTAGTTAATTGTGATAATACAGGAATGGGAGAATTGGTTGTTAAAGGTCCAAGTATAATGCTTGAATATTTTGGAAATGAAGAAGAAACTAAAAAGGTACTAAAGGATGGATGGTTTTATACAGGAGACTTAGCAAAGATTGATGAAGAAGGATATATTTTCATAAGTGGAAGAAAGAAAAATGTTATTGTATTAAAAAATGGTAAAAACATTTTTCCAGAAGAAATGGAAAACCTTATAAATCAAATTAGTGGAGTTGAAGAATCATTTGTGTTTGGAAAACCAGTTTCACAAGATAAAAATGACATAAAAATATTTGCAAAAATTGTATATAACCCTGAATTAGTAGAAGATATTTATCATGTAAAAGAAACTCCAAAAGTTTATGAAATTATCAATAAAGAAATTAAAAAAATAAATACAGAAATGCCAAAATATAAAGCAATTAGAGGAATGATAGTAAGTAATGAACCACTAATTAAAACAACAACAAATAAAATAAAAAGACAAGATAATTTAGAACAGATTATAAAGGATGGATTTTAATGCAGATAGGGCATAAAATAATACATTATGAAAATATAGACTCCACACAATTAGAAATGTGGAGAAGGGTACAACAAGAGAAAATTGAAAATGGAACAGTTATTGTAGCAGATATACAAACAAAAGGAAAAGGTACACATGGTAGGAAATGGTTTACAAAAGAGAAAAATAATATTGCATTTTCACTATATATAAAAGTAAATTGTGAAATAGAAAAGTTAGATGGATTCACAATTCAGATTGCAAAAATTATAGTAAACATTTTTAAGAAATTATACAATATAGAACTTCAAATTAAAGAGCCAAATGATATTGTATATAACGGAAAAAAGATAGGTGGAATATTAACTGAAACAAAGTTAATAGGAAACATAGTAAAACATATTGTAATAGGAATTGGTATAAATACAAATCAAGAAAAATTTGATAAAGAAATAAATGATATAGCAACTTCTATTAAAAATGAATTTGGAATTGAAATAGATTCAGAAAAAGTAATACATGAATTTTGTAGAGAATTCCAAGAAAAATTGATAAAAAGGATTGGTACATAGAATGAAAAAAGCATTTTTATTCCCAGGTCAAGGTTCACAATCAGTTGGAATGGGAAAAGAGTTATATGATAAATATGAATTTGTTAGAGAGATATATAATAAAGTTCAAGAAATAACAGGGATTGATGTGGCAAAAATAAGTTTTGAAGGACCAGAAGATGTTTTAAATGAAACTAGAAATACGCAACTTTGTATATTAACAATGAGTTTAGCAATGTTAAAAGTATTAAAGAAAAAAGGAATTACAGCAGAAGTATCAGCTGGCTTGAGTTTAGGAGAATACACAGCACTAATTTATAGCGGAAAAATTAGTTTTGAAGAAGGTGTAAAACTTGTTCAAAAAAGAGGAGAATATATGCAAAGTTTAGCACCTAAAGGAGAATGGCTAATGGCTGCAATATTAGGAGCAGAAGAACAAAATGTAATAGATATTTGTAAAAGTGCAACAGAAAAATCAAAAGAAAATTTTGTTAAACCAGTTAATTTCAATTGTCCAGGACAAATTGTAATATCAGGAAATAAATTAGGGGTTGAAGAGGCAGAAATTATTGCAAAAGAACAAGGAATAAAAAAAGTTAGGATATTGAAAACAGTAGGACCATTTCATACAGAAAAGCTAATTGAAGCATCAAAAGCATTAAAAAATGATTTAGAAAAGATTGAATTTGGAAAATTTAATACAAAAGTTATCAAAAATATAGATGGAGCAGAATACAAAGAAACAGATGATATAAAAGAAATATTAGCAAAACATATTATTAGCCCAGTAAAATTTAGAAAAAGCATTCAAGAAATGTTGGATATGGGAGTGGAAGAATTTATTGAAGTAGGACCAGGAAATACATTATCTGGATTTGTTAAAAGAATGGGCGGAAATGTTATAAAGGAGGATTTATAAAATGAGTAAAGTTGCATTAATTACAGGTGCTACAAGAGGAATAGGTAAACAAATTGCTATTACATTATCTAAAGAAGGATATGATATTGCATTAAATTATAGAAAAGAAAATGATGAATTATTAAACTTAAAAGAACAAATTGAAAATAGTGGCGTTAAGTGTTTAACTATACAAGGAGATATTTCAAATTTTGAAGATTGTGAAAAAATTGTAAAACAAACAATAGAAACATTTGAAATAATAGATGTATTAGTAAATAATGCAGGAATTACAAAAGATATGTTGCTTGCTAGAATGAAAGAAGATGATTTTAAGCAAGTTATTGATGTGAATTTAGTGGGAACTTTTAATATGACTAAAAATGTTATTAGTTATATGATGAAAGCAAGACAAGGAAGAATTATAAATATTTCATCTGTTGTAGGTATTTCTGGAAATGCAGGACAAAGTAATTATTCAGCTTCAAAGGCTGGAATAATAGGATTTACAAAGAGCTTAGCAAAAGAACTTGGCTCAAGAAATATTTTAGTAAATGCAGTTGCACCTGGATTTATTGAAACAAGTATGACAGAAGTTTTAAAAGATGAGGTTAAGGATGAGATTGCAAAAAGTATTCCATTAAAGAGAATGGGAACTCCAGAGGATGTTGCAAATGTTGTTAAGTTTTTGGCATCTGGAGATAGTTCTTATATTACAGGGCAGGTGCTTCAAGTTGATGGTGGTATGCTAATGTAAAAACGAATGAACAAAAGAGGCATGATAAAAATTTTTTGACATTTTAGATTCTTTTTTATGCCTCGTATTTGTTCGTCCGCGAAAATTGCAAAGCAATTTTTCTGTGGAATATTTCATAATACTACTTTGAATTCGTTTTATGTCCCATGGGCACGTGTACTTGTGGAATATTTGCAATGTTGCAATAGGAAACATTTAAGAAAGGAAGATTAAAAAAATGGAAAAAAGAGTTGTTATAACAGGATTAGGAGCAATTACACCAATTGGGAATACAGTAGAAGAAACTTGGAAGGGAATTAAAGAAAAGAAATGTGGAATAGACACAATTAAATTATTTAATGCAGAGAATTTTAAAACAAAATTTGATGCAGAAGTAAAAGATTTTAATCCAGCTGATTATTTAGATGTAAAGCAAGTAAAGAGATTAGATAGAAGTTCACAATTTGCTATTATAGCAGCAAGAGAAGCATTTAAGGATAGCGGAATTACAAAAGAAAATACAGACTTAGAAAATGTAGGAGTATATGTAGGATCAGGAATAGGTGGACTTTCTACTATTCAAGCACAATGTGAAACAAATTATGCAAAGGGAAATAATAGAGTTTCACCTATGTTTATTCCAATGGGAATAGCAAATATGCCAGCTGGAAATATTGCAATTGATTTAGGCTTAAAAGGAGAGTCAATGTCAATTGTAACTGCTTGTAGTTCTGCAACACATTCTATTGGAGAAGCTTATAGAAATATCAAATCAGGATATGAAGAAGTTATCTTAGCAGGTGGATGTGAAGCAGCAATTTGCGAAGTTGGTATAGCAGGTTTTGAGAATATGAAAGCACTAACTCATGCAACTGATAAAAATAGAGCAAGTATTCCATTTGACAAAGAAAGAAGCGGATTTGTTATGGGAGAAGGTGCTGGAATTATTGTTTTAGAGGAATTAGAACATGCTCAAAAAAGAGGGGCTAAAATATATGCTGAACTTGTAGGATATGGAGCAACATCAGATGCTTATCATATTACATCACCATCACCAGATGGAGAAGGAGCAGCAAGGGCAATGATAAGAGCAATTAAAGATGCTAATATAAAACCAGAAGAAATAGATTATATAAATGCACATGGAACAGCAACACATCTAAATGATATGTATGAAACAATGGCAATTAAAAAAGCTTTAGGAGAAGCTAGCAAAAAAGTATTAGTAAGTTCAACAAAAGGAAATGTAGGACATTTACTTGGAGCAGCAGGTGGTGTAGAAGCAGTATTTTGTGTTAAATCTATTCAAGATCAAATTGTACCACCAACTATAAATTATAAAGAAAAAGATGAAGATTGTGATTTAGACATAGTACCAAATGAGATTAGGGAAACTAATGTAAATATAGTGATGTCAAATTCATTGGGATTTGGTGGTCATAATGGAAGTATTATTATGAAAAGATGGGAAGGTTAAAACAATGGAATATGAAAATATTAAAAAATTAATGGAAGATATGGGAAATTCAAAATTATCTGCTATTGATATTGATTTCCCAGATGGTACTAAAATTAGTATGAAAAAAGAGGATACTAAAATTGTAGAAAGAGTTGTAAGTCAAAAAAATCAAGAAATTCAAGAAGAAATAGTAAATCAAAAAGAAAAAACTATAGAAGATAAAGAAGAAGGAAATATTGTAAAATCACCAATGGTGGGAACATTTTATATGAAACCAGCTCCAAATGCTAAACCTTATGTAGAAGTTGGTCAAAAAGTTAAAAAAGGTGATGTTCTTTGTATTATAGAAGCAATGAAGTTAATGAATGAGATTGAGTCAGAGTTTGATGGTGAAATTGCAGAAATATTACTAAAAGATGGAGATATGGTTGAGTTTGGTAAGCCATTGTTTAGGATTAAATAATTTACATTGGATTTTTTAAACTTGATTTTCATTTATGAGTTGTACATAAACCAAAGTTAGTAAAGGAATGATAAAAAATGTTAAATAAAGAAGAAATAAAAAAAATAATTCCACAAAGAGAGCCATTTTTAATGATAGATGAAGTGGAAAATTATGTACCAGGAGAAAGTGCAATTGCATATAAAGATGTAAATGAAGAAGAATGGTATTTTAAAGGACATTTTCCAGGCAATCCAATTATGCCAGGAGTATTAATCACAGAAAGTTTAGCTCAAACAGGCGCAGTAGCAATTTTAAGTATGGAAGAAAATAAAGGTAAAAATGCTTTGTTTGGTGGAATAGACAAAATGAAATTTAAAAAGATGGTAGTTCCAGGAGATAGATTAAAGTTAGAAGTTAAAATAATAAAAAGAAAAGGACCTATTGGAATAGGAGAAGCAGTAGCAAAAGTAGATGATAAAATTGTAGCTAAAGGTGAGCTTACTTTTGCTGTTGTATAATAAAATAAGCATTAGAGTTCTGCTTTTAGTATAAGAAAGGAAGGATAGCAAATATGAATAAAATATTGATTGCGAATAGAGGAGAAATAGCAGTAAGAATTATAAGAGCTTGTAAAGAAATGAATATAAAAACAGTAGCAATTTATTCAGAAGCAGATAAAGAAGCTATGCACACAAAATTAGCTGATGAAGCAATTTGTGTTGGACCTGCAAACTCAAGTAAAAGCTACCTAAATATAAAAAACATAATAGAAGCTGCAAATATTACAGGTGCAGATAGTATCCATCCAGGATTTGGATTCTTATCTGAAAATAGTCAGTTTGCAAAAATATGTGAAGAATCAAATATCAAATTCATTGGACCTTCTTATAAAGTAATAGAGTTAATGGGAAATAAATCAAATGCTAAAGAATTAATGAAACAAGCTGGAGTTCCTGTTATTCTTGGTTCAGAAGGAAGTATAAAAGGGCTAAAAGATGCCATAAAAATAGCAGATATAATAGGTTATCCTGTCATACTAAAAGCTGCTGCTGGTGGTGGTGGAAAAGGAATTCGTATTGTAAATAATAAAGAAGAATTAGAAACAAATTACAATATAGTAAAACAAGAAGCGAAAATATCTTTCAATGATGACGAAATTTACATAGAAAAATTTATTAAAAATCCACGACATGTAGAGATTCAAATTTTAGCAGATGAATATGGTAATGTAGTACATTTAGGAGAAAGAGATTGCTCAATTCAAAGAAGAAATCAAAAAGTTATAGAAGAAACACCATCAACTGCAATTGATGAAAAGCTAAGAAACAAAATGGGAGAAGCAGCAATAAAAGCAGCAAAAGCATCTAGTTATTCAAGCTGTGGAACAATTGAATTTTTAGTCGATAGTGATAAAAATTTCTATTTTATGGAAATGAATACAAGAATTCAAGTTGAACATCCTATAACAGAAATGAGAACAGGAATTGATATTGTAAAACAACAAATTAAAATAGCAGCAGGAGAAAAATTGAAATTAAAACAAAAAAATATTGAATTTAAAGGACATAGTATTGAATGTAGGATAAATGCTGAAAACCCTGAAAAAGGCTTTAGACCATGCCCAGGCACAATTACAGGATTAAACTTGCCAGGTGGAAATGGGATTAGAATAGATACTAGTATTTATATGGGATATACAATTCCACCAATGTATGATTCTATGATTGCTAAAATAATTACACAAGGAGAAACTAGAAATGAGGCAATAAGCAAGATGAAACGAGCATTAGAGGAAATAGTTATTGAGGGTGTAGATACAAATATAGATTTTTTATTTAAAATAATCAAAGATCCAAATTTTATAAGAGGAAATTTTGATACATCTTTTATTGAAAAAGAAATTTTAGGATAGTGAGTTGAAAAATATCTATTTATTTTTCAATCAGATTTGTGCATTAGAAAGGAATGATAGGAAAAATGATAGTAGATAAAATAAAAAAGAGAGAACCTACTGCTAAAAAGATAGAGAATAGAGTTGATATTCCAGTTGGAAAATGGATTAAATGTAGTAAATGTAAAGAAATTTTATATAAAGAAATAGTAAGAGAAAATAATGCTATTTGTCCAAATTGTGGTAATTATTTTAGAATGCACATAAATAAAAGAATAGAAACTATTATAGATAATGGTACTTATGAAAGATTTGATTTAAAAATAGAAAATATAAATCCATTAGATTTAGAAGACTATCCAAAAAAATTAAAAATATTGAGGGAAAAGACAGGAATTGAAGAAGCGGTTGGATGTGGTATTGGAAAAATAAATGGAGAAGAAGTAGTAATTTGTGTAATGGACAGTGGATTTTTAATGGGGAGTATGGGATCAGTTGTTGGAGAAAAAATTACATATTCAATAGAAAAAGCAATTGAATTACATTTGCCATTAATAATATTTTGTGTATCAGGTGGAGCAAGAATGCAAGAAGGAATAATATCTTTAATGCAGATGGCAAAAACAACTGCAGCAATATCAAAATTAAATGAAGCTGGATTACTATATATTTCAGTATTAACAGACCCAACTTATGGAGGAGTTACAGCATCTTTTGCAAGTATTGCAGATATTATTTTAGCAGAGCCTGGAGCAATGATAGGATTTGCTGGTAAAAGAGTAATTGAACAAACAATAGGTGAATCATTACCAGAAGAATTCCAAACAGCTGAGTTTTTATTAGAACATGGATTTATTGATAAAATTGTGGAAAGAGCAGATATGAAAGAAACTTTATATAAATTAATTAAAATGTCTCAGCATTAGGTATAAGATTCACAATATAGATATCTTGATGTAGTAACATTTTTAGTTGAGATATAAAAGGAGGAAAAAGATGGGGAAAAAAACTGCTTGGGAAAAAGTTGAAATAGCAAGAAGTTCAAAAAGAAAAACAGCTTTAGATTATATAGAAAATATTTTTGATGAATTTATTGAACTGCATGGAGACAGAAACTTTAAAGATGATAAAGCAATTGTGTGTGGATTGGCTAGAATGGATAATCAAAATTATACAATAATTGCTGAACAAAAAGGAAGGAATACAAAAGAAAATATAGAAAGAAATTTTGGAATGCCAAATCCTGAAAGTTATAGAAAAGGGATTAGATTTATGAAACAGGCAGAGAAATTTAATAGACCAGTAATTACTTTTATTGATACAAAAGGTGCATATCCAGGAATTGAAGCAGAAGAGAGAGGACAAGGAGAAGCAATTGCAAGTTCAATGCTTGAAATGTCAAAATTAAAAGTGCCAGTAATATCAATTATAATAGGAGAGGGATCAAGTGGTGGTGCATTAGCATTAGGAGTTGGAAATAGAGTATTGATGTTAGAAAATGCTATTTATTCAATTTTATCACCAGAAGGATATGCAAGTATATTATGGAAAGATTCTTCTAGAGTCAAAGAAGCAGCAGAAAAGATGAAATTAACTGCACAAGATTTATTTGATTTAAAAGTAATTGATAAAATAATAAAAGAGCCTTGTGAAGAGGAAATTAAATCTTTTGAAAAAATATCAAAAAGTTTAAAAACAGAGATAAAGAAAATAATAAAAGAATTAAGTAATATGTCTCCAGATGAGTTAGTAGAAGATAGATATCAAAAGTTTAGAAATATGGGAGAATATCAAAGTTTAAAGGAGGAAGAAAAATGTTGTTAGAGGGTAAAAAAATATTAATATTAGGGATTAGAAATAAGTGGAGTATAGCTTATGGAATTGCTAAATCAGCTTATGAAAATGGAGCTAAATTGATTTTTACATATATGGGAGAAGATAATAAATCAAAAATAGAGGAGTTAATATCAGAATTTGAAGGAAGTAAAGCGTATGTATTAAATGGAGCTTCAGAAGATGAAATAGTTAAAGATGTATTTACAAAAATTAAAGAAGAAAATGGAAAAATTGATGGACTTGTTCATGCAGTTGCTCATGCAAATACAGAAGATTTACACAATGATTTTATTTTTACAGGAAAAGATGGTTTTTCTCATGCTTGTGATGTAAGTGCATATTCTCTTGTTTTAGTTTCAAGAATGGCAAAAGAATTGGATATGTTAAATGATAACGCAAGTATTATAACTTTGACATATCATGGTTCAACTAAAGTTCTTGATGGATATAATGTTATGGGGGTTGCGAAAGCAGCTTTGGAAGCTAGTGTTAGATATTTGGCTAGTAATTTGGGAAATGATGGAATGCGTGTTAATGCGATTTCAGCTGGACCAATTAAAACTCTTTCTGCTAAAGGAATTAAAGATTTTAGTACAATTTTAAATGTTATAGAAGAGAAAGCACCTTTACATAAAAATGTTACTACTGTTCAAGTAGGTAATGTTGCAACATTTTTATTAAGTTCTATGTCAGAGAGTGTTACTGGTCAAGTTATTTATGCTGATAATGGATATAATATTATGGGAGTGTAAATATATTAGTTGAATTTTATAATTATCATTTAAAATATTTATAGTTTGTTGCCATATTTTATTATTCTTATCACAAATTATTTTTTGTTTATTACATTCGATAATAATTTTTAAAATTAGCCAATAGGAACCTTTCACTCAGGCTAAAAAGTTATATTCTATAACTTTTTTCCGTGAACATTCCCTATTGGCTAAATTAATAAATTAAAAATCTCATTTCAATCAAAATAATTTGTGATAAGAATAATAAAATATGGCAACGAATTATAAATATTTTAAAGATTGCTATAAATAATTTGCAAGTTTAACTTTTTTTTAGTAAAATAACATTGGTGATAGAATGAATGAATTTATAAAAAGTTTTAAATATGCAATAGAAGGAATTATAGTAGCAATAAAAGAAGAAAGGAACTTAAAAATACATATTTGTATAATGATATTGGTCATCATTTGTGGATTTATATTCAAAATAAGTACAATGGAATGGATAATTTGCATTATATTATTTGGATTAGTAATATCATTAGAATTAGTAAATACAGCAATTGAAAATGCAGTAGACTTAGTAACCTTAGAAAAAAATCCAAAAGCAAAAATAGCAAAAGATGTAGCAGCAGGAGCTGTGTTAATTTCAGCAATAGTTTCAGCAATAATTGGTTTTATGATTTTCATTCCAAAATTAAATTAGCAAGGAGAAATTTATGCAAATAGAAGAAAATATATTAGTTATTAAAGATGAAAACTATGAAAAGGACATACAAAATTATCATTTTAAAAATTGTAAATGTATAGAAGAAAAGTTTGAAAAATTTTATTTTACAAATGTAATTTTTGAAGATTGTGATTTTTCTAATACGAACTTTAGTGAATCAAATTTTGTAAGTTGTAGTTTTATAAATTGTAAATGTATAGGTTGTAATTTTATAAATTCAAGTATATATAAAACAAAAATTACACACAGTAATTTTGAATATTCAAATTTATCAAATTCAAGTATAAAAGAAACAGATTTTGAAGAAGTAAATTTGTCATTAACTTCATTAGGAGAATGTAAATTAAAATTAGTAAAATTTATAGATACAAACCTTTATAAGGCACAATTATTTAGAACAAATCTAAAAGATATAGATTTTAGAACTTGTAATATTGAAGGAATTATAGTAGGACAAGAGGATTTAAAAGGGATGATTGTAAATGATTTTCAAGCAGTAGAACTTTCAAAATTATTAGGAATTATTATTAAATAAAATGGTATAATAGAAAAAGGAAGGTATTTGAAATGTATGATGTTATTATTATAGGAGCAGGACCAGCAGGGATTACATCAAGCTTGTACACAGTAAGAGCAAATTTAAAAACTTTAATTTTTGATAAGGAAACATCAAGTGTTAAAACTACTCCTAAAGTAGAAAATTATTATGGATTTGAAAATGGTATTAGTGGCAAAGAATTATATGAAAATGGAGTAAAACAAGCAGAAAATTTAGGAGTAGAAGTTAAAAAAGAAGAAGTTGTTAATATAAAAATAGAGGAAGATATATTTATAGTACAAACTTTATATAAGGAATTTAAGGCTAAATCAGTAATATTAGCAACAGGCAATAAAAAAAATAAGCCAAACATAGAAAATATAGAAAAATTTGAAGGTAAGGGAGTAAGTTATTGTGCTATATGTGATGGTTTTTTCTATAGAGGAAAAGATGTAATTGTAATTGGCAATGGAAATTATGCAGAATCAGAAGCGAAAGAGTTAGAGCCAATTGTAAAATCAGTTAAAATTGTAAAGGAAAAAGTTATAAGTATAAAAGGAAATGATAGAGTAGAAGAAATAGAATTAGAAGATGGAACTATTTTAAAAACAGATGGAATATTTATAGCATTAGGTGTAGCAGGAAGTACTGATTTTGCAAAAAAACTTGGTGCAAGAGTAGAAAATAATAAAATTGTTGTTAATGAAAAAATGGAAACTACAGTAAAAGGGTTATTTGCCTGTGGAGATTGCACAGGAGGAATATATCAAATATCAAAAGCTATTTATGAAGGAACAGTAGCTGGAATTTCACAATTGCGTAAAAGGATTTCATAAATAGCAATATTTAAAAAGTTAAAAAGGAGGAAAAGATATGGAATTAAATTTTAATTCTGAAAATTTTGAAAATGAGGTATTAAACTCAGAAAGGCCAGTATTAGTAGATTTTTATGCTGATTGGTGTGGACCATGTAAAATGATGGGACCAGTTATAGAAGAAATTGCAGAGGAATTGAAAGATATAGCTAAGGTTGGAAAAATAAATGTTGATGAAAATCAAGATTTATCAATACAATACAATGTTATGAGTATTCCAACTTTAATTATTTTTAAAGAAGGAAAAGAAGTAGAAAGATTAGTAGGTGTAAGAGATAAAAGTGAACTGTTGTCTTATTTTAAATAAAGGATAGAAAGGATTAGCCTTATGATTAAGGTAGGACTTATAAAATGAAGAAAATATTATTAGTTGAAGATAATGAAACAATTATAATGGGATTAAAATATTCATTAGAGCAAGAAGGTTTTGAAGTACTATCAGCGAAAAATACAAAAGAAAGTAAAGAAAAACTAAATAAAGAAAAAGTCGATTTAATTTTATTAGATGTATCATTACCAGATGGCAATGGATTTGATATCTGCAAAGAAATAAAGCAAAATTCAGATATTCCTGTAATATTTTTAACAGCACAAGATGAAGAAACAAGTGTAGTATTAGGCCTAGATTTAGGTGCAGATGATTATATTGTAAAACCTTTTAGAACAAGAGAGTTGATTTCTAGAATTAACTCTGTTCTAAGACGTTATGGTAAAAAAGAAGGAAGTTTAAGTATTATTCAATATAAAAATATAAAAATAGATACAAATAAAGCTGTTGTGTATAAAGATAATGAAGAGATAGTTTTTACTAGTTTAGAGTATAAAATTTTATTATTGTTATTTTCAAATCAAAATAAGTTAATTACAAGGGAACGATTGTTAGAGAGAATTTGGGATGTAGCTGGAAATTTTGTTAATGATAATACTTTAACAGTGTACATAAAAAGAATTAGAGAAAAATTAGAGGATGAAACAATTATTAAAACAGTTAGAGGACTTGGGTATAGAGTAGGTGATTAGTTTTGAGGAATAAAAATTTAAAAAATTTAATTATACCAATGATAATTATAACTATTTTAACAAGTATCATAATTACTATAAATACATACAATCAATATAATAAATTAACAATTATTTTAAATGAAAAGATTGCAGAAATTGTAGGATTAATAAAACAAAATAATTCAGAACTTGATAGTAGAGAAATAATAGAAATGCTTAATCAAAATGATAAAGGTGATAACTTTGAAATTGGAAAAGAAATACTTTCTCAGTATGGAATAAAAATAGAAAAAATAAATTCAATTGTTTCTATTGAAAATCAAATGGATTCAAACTTAAAAATTAATGTATCGCTTATATTTCTATTTAGTTTAGGTTGGGGCATTATTGTAATTTGTTATTTAAGAAAAAGAGATAAAAAAATAAATGAAATTACAAAATATATAAACGATATAAGAAATAAAAAATATGTTTTAAATATAGATGAAAATAGTGAAGATGAATTGAGTAATTTGAAAAATGAATTATATAAAATTACTATAATGTTAAAAGAAGAGAGTGAAATTTCAAAAAAAGATAAGGAAAATTTAAAAATATCATTTCAAGATATTTCACATCAATTAAAAACTCCATTAACCTCAATAACTATTATGTTAGATAGTCTTCAAGATACTCCTAATATGGATGAAGAAACAAGGCAAAAGTTTATATTTGAGATAAGCAAACAAATAGAATGGATAAATTGGCTTGTAATTTCAATTTTAAAGTTATCAAAATTAGATGCTAATGTGATTGAATTTAAGAAAGAAGAAATATATTTAAAAGCATTTTTTGATGAAATTAAGTCTAATCTAGAAATTCCAATAGATATTAAAAATCAAAATATTATTATTGAAGGTAATGAAAATGATAGCTTTTTAGGTGATTATAAGTGGCAACAAGAGGCTATTACTAATATTGTTAAAAATTGTATTGAACATAATATAGATGGTGGAAATATAAAAATTCATTATACAGAAAATAATCTGTTTACAAAAATTTCAATTAAAGATGAAGGGCAAGGCATTGAAAAAGAAGAGTTAAGACATATTTTTGAGCGTTTTTATAAAGGAAAAAATTCGTCTGAAAATAGTGTGGGAATTGGACTTTCTCTTGCTAAAAATATTATTGAAAAAGATAATGGTTTGATTGTTTGTAAGTCAGAACTTGGAATTGGTACAGAGTTTGTAATTAAATATATGAAATAAATAAAAGGTGGCAAAGTAACGTATAAAGCGATATGTTTGTTACTTTTTTTATTGTATAGGAAAAATAATATTTGTGAATTTTTACTAATTTTATATGACAAAATTTATAGTAAAAAGTCACTTAAAAGTCACTTTAAAAAATTATAATAAAAGTGTCCCAAAAGGGACGTGTTACCAAAGGGACATTTAACCTAAAAATAAACGTCCCCAATGGAACACAATGAGATAAAGGAGGATAAATATGGAAATATTAAAAGTACAAAACTTAACTAAAACTTATGGAAAAGGAGAAAACGAAGTCAAAGCAGTTGATGATATATCATTTTCAATTGAAAAAGGAGAATTTGTTGCAATAGTTGGAGCAAGTGGAAGTGGAAAATCAACATTACTACACTTAATAGGAGGAGTAGACAGACCAACAGCAGGAAAAGTATATATAGATGGAAAAGATATATATCAATTAAATGACGATAACTTAGCCATATTTAGAAGAAGGCAAGTAGGTTTAATTTATCAATTTTACAATTTAATTCCAGTATTAAATGTAGCAGAAAATATTACATTACCATGTAAACTAGATGGAAAAGAAATTGATGAAAATAGACTAAATGAATTATTAAAATCATTAGGATTACAAAATAGGAAAAACAATTTACCAAATCAGTTATCAGGAGGACAACAACAAAGAGTATCAATAGGTAGAGCAATAATGAATGAACCAGCAATTATGCTTGCAGATGAGCCAACAGGAAACTTAGATTCAAAAGCAAGTGAAGAAATAATTTCTTTGTTAAAACTATACAATAAAAAATATAAACAAACAGTAGTTATAATTACTCATGATGATAAAATTGCACTTGAAGCAGATAGAATTATTACAATTGATGATGGCAAGATTATAAAAGACTGTAAGAATTAATTAAAAAAACCAGATGAATTTGGAAAATAATTACCAACTGGTAAAGTTTGTTTCAAGCCAGACATAAAGCTTAGGAAAGGAATGATATAAAAAATGAAGATTTTAAATGATCTAAGTGTAAAAGATTTAAAATTAAATAAAAAACGTTCATTAGTAATTATAATAGGAATAATATTATCAACAGCACTAATATGTGGAGTAGCAGGATTAGTAACAAGTTTTCAAAAAACTTTAGTTGATTATCAAATAAAAAATGATGGAAATTATCATGTTACATTTTATAATGTTCCAAAAGAGGAATTAAAATATATTGAGGAAAATAGAAATGTAGAAAAATATTATTTATCAGAAAACATAGGATATGCAAAGCTAGAAAATTCCCAAAACAAAAGCAAACCTTATGTACATATTGTTTCTATGGATAATGGATCTTTAAATAATATGGGAGTTAATTTAGTAGAAGGTAGATTACCTGAAAATAGTAACGAATTAGTTATTTCTAAACATATAAAAACAAATGGGAAAGTAGATTTAAAAGTAGGAGATACAATTACATTAGAAGTTGGAAAAAGACAACTTACCACAGGAGAAGAATTAAATCAAAAAGACAAATTTAAAGGAAATGAAGATGTTATAGAAGATGGTGAAGATATACAACTAGAAGAAATAGTAAACACAGATGTAAAAACTTATACAATTGTAGGAATAGCAGAAAGACCAAAGTATACAAGGGAAGACTTTTATGCACCAGGATATACAGTTATTACAAAAATGGATACAGTAGGAGCAAAAGCAGATATATCAATTTTATATAAAAACATATTTAAATATGAAGAAAATACTGAAGATATAAATAAAATGGTTAAAGCAGATAAAGAAGATAAAACAAATGACAAAAATATTAAATTCCCAGGGATGAGAAATGGACCATACAAAAGTTATAAGTATGAAATGAGGGTGAATACAGAATTACTAGCATACAAAGGCGCTAATTTAAGTGATGGAACAATGCAAGTAATTTATACAGCAGGTGGAATTGTAATGGCAATTATATTAGTAACAAGTGTATTTGTTATAAGAAATGGATTTGCAATTTCTGTAACTGAAAGACTAAAACAGTATGGTATGCTTTCAAGTATTGGAGCAACTAAAAAGCAGATAAAGAAAACAGTATTTTTTGAAGGATTTATATTAGGAATAATAGGAATACCTTTAGGCATCTTAAGTGGAATATTTGCAATTGATATTGTAATTAAAATTGTTAACCTTATTTTAAAAGACTTTGTAATGGAAGAAAGTCTACTTGTATACAGTATGTCGTGGTTTGCAGTTATTATTAGTGTAATTATTGCAGTAATAACAATATGGTTTTCATGCAAAAGTTCAGCAAAAAAAGCTTCAAAAGTAACACCAATAGAAGCAATCAGAAGTAGTAATGATGTAAAACTAAAATCTAAAAAAATAAAATGCCCTAAAATTATTAGCAAAATATTTAAAATGGGTGGAGAGATTGCTTATAAAAATTTAAAAAGAAGTAAGAAAAAATATAGAACGACTGTAATATCAATAATTGTAAGTATTGTAACATTTATTGCAATATCAAGTTTTATACAATATGGTTTTAAAATGTCAGGGGTGTATTATACTGAAATAGGTTATAATATAAGTGTATATGAATTAAATGATTATAATAAAAATGGAGAAATGGAAAGAGTTTATAATAGATTTTTAGAAATATCTAAATTGGATGGAATTGATAAATATTCAATTCATAAAGTAAACTATATGGTACTAGATACAACAAATTATTTAACAGATATAGGAAAAAAAGTAAAAGTAACTAATGTAAAAGAAGCAATGGGAGAAGATGAAGTTGAAGAAACAGACACAATTGCAATACATTCTTTAGGAGATAAAGAATATAGAAACTTTTTACAAAAAATTGGTGGAAAATATGAAGATTACAAAGATGGAGCAATTTTGATAGATGACTGTGTTATAACTGATGAAGGAGAGAAAAGACTACAAGGAAGTTTATATAATTTAAAAAAAGGAGATACTATAACAGGTGAAATAGGGACACTTCAAACATCAAATGATAATACTACTTATAAAACTAAAACAGAATCAATAAAGATATTAGGAAAAACTACAGAAAGACCAATGGGACTTGAAAAGTTAAATTCATTCACAGCATATTTAATAGTAAGTGATGAATATATTGACAAATTAGGATATACGGGTTTATCAGACTTAATGATTAATGCAGAAGATAGTTTTAAAGTTGAAGATGAGATAGAACAATTTTATAGAGAAAAAGGTATATCTGAAGAGACTTACGCAATTTTTAATATGGATGAACAGGTAAGAGCAAATAATGCAATGGTGTTAGTAATATCAATATTCCTTTATGGATTTATTGCAGTAATTAGTTTAATAGGTATAACAAATATTTTTAATACAATAACAACTAATATGAATTTAAGAAAAAAAGAATTTGCAATGCTTAAATCAATTGGAATGACAAAAAAGGAATTCCATAGAATGATAAGATTAGAAAGTATTTTCTATGGCCTAAAATCATTGATTATAGGAATACCAATTGGAATAGGTATATCATATTTAATTTATAAGGCTTTTGGTACTAATTTAGAAATGGGCTATATTTTACCAGTTAAAGCAATTGTTATTGCAATAATTTTTGTAATTCTTATAATTGGAATTATTATGAGATATTCAATGAGAAAAATAAATAAACAAAATATTATAGAGACTATAAGGAATGATAATATTTAAAATTAAATTTTATGAGAATTTTTAAGCTATTCGTTATGCTACCTTTTGAACTTTATATACTATTTTTATGAAAATACTTTCTATTTTTCACTTTAATTAAACGACACTTATTTAACAGTATATAAACTTGAAAGGTAGCAAAGCGAATAGCTTAAAATATTTTTGACTAGTTTTATGCCATATTTATTTTAGAGGCTAAAATTCAATCTGGTTATACTTCTTTAAAAACTAATAACGAACCGACTGTGTGAGATGTAATGAAAAAGAAATATAACTAGAATATTGACCCAAAAAGAAAAATAACTTATAATATTATATAGAAAAAGAAAAGTGGATGGAGAGGTTGAAAAATAATTAAAATTTTGGCGTCGTCAAACTGCATTTGAAATTTAAAGCAACGGCATACTGAGGCTATAACAAGTGAAGATTTAACAGCCTCAGCATCAATGTATAAGCAGTATGTTTTATAAATTTCAAATTTGTTTTGCTGAGACTGTTAAATCTTTGATTGTTATAGTCTCAGTATAGCCAAAATTTAATTTTTTTCGAACCCATTGTGCCTTGAGAAAGGAATATAATCAAATATGAATAAAAAAAAGAAAATGATAAGAAACTTATTATTATTTAATATATTGATAATAGCAACATTTTATATTCTATTAAAAGACCAAGACATAAGTCAATTATTTAATATAGTATCGAATGCAAAAGGACAATATATAGTAATCGCAATATTAGCCTTAATTGTCTATGTATTATGCGAAGCAATAAATATTGGCAGAACATTAAAAGCATTAGGAGAAAAATCAATATTTTTAAGAAATATTAAATATGCTTTAATTGGCTTTTTTTTCAGTAGTATCACACCAGCTGCAAGTGGTGGTCAACCAATGCAGATTTATTATATGTACAAAGACAAAATTTCAGTTGCAAATTCTACATTAGCTCTACTAATCAATTTAACCAGTATGCAGATTGTAACTATTTCATTAGCAATTATAAGTGTAATTTTTAATCCAGGTGTATTAAGAAAGGGATTAATAGGGCTTTTTATATTAGGTATTTCATTAAATGCTACTGCATTATTATTACTATTTATGGCAATATTCTCAAAAAAAGGTTTAAACAAATTGATTAGTTGGACTGTAAAAATAATGAAGAAAATGAAAATAAAAAATGTAGAAGAAAAGCAAGAAAAATTAGAAAATCAAGTAAAACAATATCAAGAAAGTAGTACATATATCAAACAAAACAAAAAATTAATATTAAAAATAATTATAACAGCTTATTTACAATTTATAGCATTATACAGCATTTCATATTGGGTATACCTATCATTTGGATTTTCTGAAAGCAATATATTTAAAGTTATAGCTCTTCAAGCAATTTTATATGCAACAGTATCAGGAATACCATCACCAGGAGCAGTAGGAGTAAGTGAAGGTGGATTTGTATTAATATTTAAAAAAATATATCCAGAAGTAATGGTAAGTAGTGCAATGCTACTAAATAGAGGAATAAATTTTTATTTACTTGTAATTATAAGTGGAGCTGTTGTCATATTAAATACTTTAAAGGGGAAAAAGGTTGAAAAAAATGATGAAATAATATATAATGAAACAGAAAAAGATTAGGGGAAAAATTATGAATATACTTTTATGTGGAAATGAAAAGGTCTTTGATGGAGCATTAACAGAATTAATATCAATTTGCAATAAAACAAAAGAAAGTATTAACTGTTATTTATTCACTGCAGACCTTACAAGAATTAAACCAGAATATAAACCAATAAATGAAGAACAAATTGAATTTTTAAATAAAGTAATAAAATCTAAAAATCCAAATAATAGTGTAAAAAGAGCAGACATTACAGAAATTTATGAAAAAGAATTTGGATATTGTAAAAACGAAAATGCTTATTGTACACCATATACTTTATTAAGACTATTAGCAGATTTAGTTCCAGATATGCCAGACAAAATATTATATTTAGACATAGATATGATGGCAGGCGGAGACATTGCAGAATTATATAATACTGATGTAACAAATTATGAGTATGCAGCAGTAAGAGAAAAATATGGAAGTGTACTAATTGCACCAGATTATATAAATGCAGGAATGCTTTTACTAAATATGAATAAAATAAAAGAAACTAAGTTATTAGAAAAAGCAAGACATTTAATAAAAACAAAAAAGATGCTTTTTGCAGATCAAGATGCTATTTATAGAGCAACCACAAAAAAACTATTACTTCCAAGAATCTATAATGAACAATCAAAATTTAATAAAAAAGACACAGTAATATGTCATTTTTGTAAAAGGCTTTTATGGACACCATATCCACACACAGAAAATTTTAAACAATGGAATGTAAAGGAAGTTCATGAAGTATTAAAATGTCATGCCTTTGATGAAGATTTGGAAGAATATGTTAAGTTAAAAAATGAATATGAACAAAAAAATGGAAAAGTAGAGGGGAAAGTAGATGGAAAATAATTTAAAAGTAATACCAATATTTTTTGCGGTTGATGATTTTTATATACCTACAATGGCAGTTACATTACAATCTTTAATAGATAATTCATCAAAGAATTATTATTATTCAATAAAAATTTTATATACAAATGTTTCAGAAGAAAATAAAAAGAAAATTAAGAAATATGAAGAAGAAAATATAAAAATAGAATTTGTTGATTTAAATTATTATATAAAAGAAGTAAAAGATAAATTATATACACGTGATTACTATACAGCAACAACATATTTTAGACTATTTTTACCAAATTTATATCCACAATATGATAAAGTAATATATCTAGATAGTGATATAGTAGTATTAGGAGATATTGCAGAATTATATAATATAGACATGGGTGACAATTTAGTTGCAGCAGCACCAGATGATGTTATAAGAACAGATGAAGTGTTTAGGGAATATGTAGAAAAAGTTGTTGGAGTAGCAGATTATAGAAGATACTTTAATGCTGGTGTTTTAGTAATGAATTTAGATGAGCTAAGAAAATTTAAATTTCAAGAAAAATTTATATATTTATTAGGAACAGTTAAATTTGCAGTAGTACAAGATCAAGATTATCTGAATAGACTATGCAAAGGAAGAACTAAAATTTTAAGTGTAGCCTGGGATAGAATGCCAATAGATACAGGGGAAATAGAAGAAAGTGAAATAAAATTACTTCATTATAATTTGAATGCAAAACCTTGGCATTATGATAATGTACTATATGAAAAATATTTTTGGGAATATGCAGAAAAAACAGAATATTATGAAGAAATTAAAAAGGTAAAAGAAAATTATTCTGATGAACAAAAATTTATAGACAGAGAACAATATAATAACCTAAGAAAATTAGCAAAAAAAGAATGTGATTGTGTGGGGGATGATAGAATGTTTAAAAGAAATGTGGATGAATTTACTGTAAGAAAAGCTCAAGATAGATTAGAGGTATTAGAAAAAATTAAAAAATTAGAAGAGGATGGAATTTTTGATGTTGATGTAGAAGATGACCCAGAAACTATACCGCTAACACCAGATGATGTGGATTATCTAAAAGAGAAAAGATATAGTAGATTAAAAAATAAATTTGCTAATACAATGGGACTAAAATTTCTAAATGATTTATTAAAAGATAATAAACTAATTATAAAACAAATCAATGGTATTGAAAATTTACAAAAAGTAGAATCAGGAGCAATGATTACATGTAATCACTTTAATCCTTATGATTCTTTTGCAATAGAAAGAGTATTTAGAGAATCTGGAATGGCAAAAAAGAAAAAATTGTATAAAGTTATTCGTGAAGGAAATTATACAAACTTTCCAGGACTATATGGATTTTTCTTTAGAAACTGTGACACATTACCATTAAGTTCAAGTAATAGAACAATGATAAAATTTATGGAAGCAGTAGATACAATACTTCAAAGAAAAGATTTTATATTGATTTATCCAGAACAAAGTATGTGGTGGAATTATAGAAAACCAAAGCCATTAAAAAATGGAGCTTTTAAATTAGCAGCAAGAAATAATGTACCAGTAATTCCAGTTTTTATAACAATGGAAGATAGCAAAATTATTGGAGAAGATGGTTTCCCAATTCAAGAATATACAATAAATATTGAAGCACCAATTTATCCAGATAGAAATTTAAGTGAAAAAGAAAATACAAACTCAATGAGAGATAAGAACTTTGAAGTATGGAAGAATATATATGAAGATTTTTATAAAATTCCATTAGAATATACAACAATTCAAGATGAAAAAAAAGAAGAAGTAGTAGTATAAACTTAATAAAAAGGAAAATATTATGGAAAAAGGAAAAATAATTTATTATAAGGATGAATTAAATGAAGAATTTTCAGAAGCACAAATTACACCAAGAGCAATTGATGAAAATTATAAATATATACATAAAAATGTAATATGGAATGCGACAGCATTCCTTTTACAAAATATTTTAAGTGTTCCAATTAAATATTTGTATGCAAAAATAAAATTTCGTTTAAAATATGTAGGAAAAGAAAAATTGAAACCTTATAAAAAACAAGGATATTTTATTTATGGAAATCATACACAAGCTTTTGCAGATACATTTATTACAAGCAATAGCAATTATCCAAAAAAGAATTTTTTTATAGTAAACCCTGAAAATGTTTCTATTAAAGGCTTAGGAAATACTGTACAAATGCTAGGAGCAATTCCAATTCCAACTAATAAAAATGCTATGAAGAATTTTTTAGACTGTGTGGAAGATAAAATAAATAGGGGGTATTCTATTACAATTTTTCCAGAAGCTCATATTTGGCCATATTATACAAAAATTAGACCTTTTAAATCAGTGTCTTTTAAATATCCAATTAAAATGAAAGCACCAGTTTTTTCTATAACAAATACATATCAAAGTTATGGAAAAAATAATGATAGAGTAAAGATTGTGTCTTATATTGATGGTCCGTTTTTTCCAGATGATAGTTTAGAAAATGTGAAGGCGAAACAGGATAATTTGAGAAATCAAGTTTATGATAAAATGGTTGAGAGAAGTAAAAACAGTAATATTGAGTATGTGAAATATGAAAAAAAGGTTTAGAAAAAGAGAAAAGGAAAAAGGGAAAAAGGGTCCAGGACAAAAAATCCCTCCTGTGAAAAATATTTTTCACAGGAGGGATTT
>JAAWEA010000093.1 GCA_022794055.1 Clostridia bacterium | reverse complement strand
TTCCAGAAGGATTAACAGGAGTATCAGGAAACGAATTATCAAGTGTAACATTAGATGCACAAACAAACTTAACATGGAAAGTAGATACAACAGTATTATCAGCAGTTGTAGAAACATATACAGCAGTATATGCAGGAAATGACGAAGTAGAAGGAACAGATGTAGAAGTTCCAGTAGCAGTATCTAAGAGAGCAGCAGTAGCAGGAACAGACTATGAAGTTCCAGAAGACTTAACAGGAGTATCTGGAAATGTACTATCAACAGTAGTATTACCAGAAAATACAAACTTAACATGGGAAAATGGAGAAGAAGTATTATCAGCAGTTAAAGAAACATATACAGCAGTATATGCAGGAACTGACGAAGTAGAAGGAAAAGAAGTAGAAGTTCCAGTAGCAGTATCTAAGAGAGCAGCAGTAGCAGGAACAGACTATGAAATTCCAGAAGGATTAAGTGGAGTATCAGGAAATGCACTATCAACAGTAGTATTACCAGAAAATACAAACTTAACATGGAAAGTAGATACAACAGTATTATCAGCAGTTAAAGAAACATATGCAGCGGTATATGCAGGAAATGACGAAGTAGAAGGAACAAATGTAGAAGTTCCAGTAGCAGTAAGTAAGAGAGCAGCAGTAGAAGGAACAGACTATAACATTCCAGAAGGATTAAGTGGAGTATCAGGAAATGCACTATCAACAGTAGTATTACCAGAAAATACAAACTTAACATGGAAAGTAGATACAACAGTATTATCAGCAGTTGTAGAAACATATACAGCAGTATATGCAGGAACTGACGAAGTAGCAGGAACAAATGTAGAAGTTCCAGTAGCAGTAAGTAAGAGAGCAGCAGTAGCAGGAATAGACTACATTATCCCAGAAAATTTAAGCGGAACAGTTAGACAAACATTATCAACAGTAACATTACCAGAAGAAAGTAACTTAGTATGGGTAGATGAAAATGAAGTATTATCAATAGATAAATCTTCATATACAGCAAAATACTTAGGAACAGACGAAGTAATGGGAGTAGATAATGTAGATGTAACAGTAATTGTAAACAAAATTATAATTGACACAAGTTCAATAGAATTTGAAACAAGCTTAGTATATAATAGAGAAGCACAACAAGTTAAATTAAAAGAAGGAACAGAGTTACCAGAAGGATTAAGAATTACAGACTTCGGAAAAACAAGAACAAACGTAGGAACAGCAACTGGAGTTGTAGTAACCTTTGAAGTAACCGATTCAGAAATTTATACAGCAACATCTTTAACAAGAACATTAAGCTTAACAATTACACCAGCACCAGTAGAAATTAGTAGTGATGACTTTGTAACAGAATTAACATATAATGAACAACCACAAACTATTCAGTTAAAAGACGGTGTAACATTACCAGATGGATTAATTATCACAGACTTTGGAAAAGCAAGAACAAATGTAGGAAC
>JAAWEA010000092.1 GCA_022794055.1 Clostridia bacterium | reverse complement strand
TTTTCCATAACGCTATATATATCAGGAAATTCTTTTTTAACATTAATAATGTGAAAATCTTTACTACTGACTAATGCATGTGTTGTAGTTCCGCATGCAAATTGGCTTATTCTCATTTTCTAAAAATACTTCATAATAAAATTCTATTTTGACCCCAGATAATTTGCTAACAGTAGCTGTTACAATTAATTCATCTTCGTAATGGACAGGCTTTTTGTACTTACAACTAAGTTCTACTAATGGTGTCATAACGCCTACTTGCTCCATTTTAGAATAAGGAAATCCAGCTTGTTTTGCTAAATCTGTTCTAGCAAGTTCAAACCAAATTGGATAAACACTATGATGTGCAATTCCCATTTGGTCTGTTTCTGCATATCTTACAATCACTTTACTTTTAGATATCATTTCTATTTCACTTCCTTAAAATGGAATTATATCAAAAAAATGAAAAATGTCAATTAGTAGTTGACGAGGGTAAAAAAATGGCATAAAATGAAGCAGAAAATACGCTTGAAATAAAGGAGTAGATACGGTTAGTATCTTAAATAGAAAATGAACTTAGAAAAATGTAACATATGTCCAAGAAATTGCGGGATAGATAGAACCAAAGGAATAGGATATTGTAAATGCAATGATAAAATAAAAATAGCATTAGCCTCTATCCACCGTTATGAAGAACCATGTATTAGTGGAAAAAACGGTTCGGGAACGGTGTTTTTTAGTCATTGTAATTTAAATTGTATCTATTGTCAAAATTATGAGATTAGTCAGCAAGGAAAAGGAAGAGAGATTACGATAGGAGAGTTAGCACAAATATTTTTAAAGCAACAAGCAAAAGAGGTGCATAATATTAATTTAGTAACTCCGACGGCGTATGCCAAACAAATAAAAGAAGCACTGATTATAGCAAAGAAAGAAGGACTTTCTATTCCGGTTATCTATAACACCAATGGATATGAAAATATAGAAACATTAAAAGAATTAGAAGGATTAATAGACATCTATTTA
>JAAWEA010000060.1 GCA_022794055.1 Clostridia bacterium | reverse complement strand
TTTACTTCTACTGTATTTCCTGCTGTTCCTACCTTTTTTACTTTTAATGTTACTGTTCCATCTTCATTTTTCCAGTTTAATTCATTTACTTTATAACTATCTACATTTACTATTTGATATTCTGGAATCTGTATCCAAGTTGTATTGTTTTCTCCTATTGCATAATAATATGTGTACCTACCTTCTCCATCATATCTTTTTGTTATACTATAATCTTGTTCTGTTGATATTTCTTGAATTTTCTCTATTCCTATTAAATTATTTCTATATTCTTCATTTACATTTATTGTTTCTCTTATTTCTTCTCCTGTTGTTGATTTACTTACAAATGTATATTCTCCGTCTTCTTCTATTATATAATCCATTCCTATTTCATTTCGCCCATCTGCTTTTAATTTCTCTCCATCTGGTAGTTCTATCTCTTCTATTCCATTTTCTGTATCTTTAAACTTCAATAATATTTTTATCTTATTATTTTCATTTGAATATACTTCATAATTTATACTTTTTTGTATTTCTTCTTTTTTTAATGTATTTATTATTCCTTTTCTTATTGGCTCTATTGAAAATAGTATTAGTACTATTATTAAAATTATAATTATTAGTCCTATTATTATAACTTTTTTATTTTTTAAATTACTTGTGTGTGTGTGTGTGTGTGTGTGTGTGTGTGTGTGTGTGTGTGTACAGTTTCAAGCTCTTTAGCTTTTTTCATATTTTATCTCTCCTCTTTTGCATTTTTATAATATTTTTATCTAATGATAATTTATCACAAGTATTATAATAAAACAAGATTTAAAATAAAAATTTTTACTATAGAAATCTGTTTATAAATCTTTTATATTAAAATAAAAAACCAAATAGAAATTCTATTTGGTTTTTATTATTAATCTTATTTTGTTCCAAAAATTCTGTCCCCAGCATCTCCTAATCCTGGAACAATATATTTATTTTCATTTAGACATTCATCAATATGAGCACAATATATTTGAACATCTGGATGTTCTTTTTCTACTCTTTCTACTCCTTCTGGTGCTGCTATAATAGATAAGAATTTGAGTTTTTTAACTCCTTTTTCTTTTAATATTTCAATAGCATCTATTGCAGAGCCACCTGTTGCAAGCATTGGGTCTAAAATAATTACTTCTCTATCTTCAATATCTTTTGGCACTTTGAAAAAGTAATTTACTGGTTTAAAAGTTTCTTCATTTCTATACATTCCTATATGTCCTATTTTTGCATTTGGAATAACTCTAATTACACCATCTAACATTCCAGTTCCAGCTCTTAAAATAGGAACAAAAGCATATTTATCTTCATTTAATTTTCCTGTTTTTAAAGTTGTAATTGGTGTTTCTACTTCTACATTTTCTAATTTTGCATCTTTCATAGATTCATAACATAAAAACATAGCAATTTCACTAATTAATTCACGAAATTCTTTTGTACCTGTTTCTTTATCTCTTAGAATGGCTAACTTATGTTGTATCAAAGGATGATTTAGTTCTATAGTTTTCATTATATCTATTCCCTTCTATATTTTATTTTTTAACTTAAACTTCTATTTTTTCTTTTTCTGATTTTTTAGTTTCTTTTTGAATCTTTTGTTTCTCTGTTTTATTCTCAGAAAAACAAAGATTTAATAAAATTCCAATAATCGCAGCTAGACTCATTCCTGAAATAGTTACTGATAAATCTCCACTAACTATTGAAATAGCAGCTCCACCTAAACCTAGCACTAACATTGATGCTCCTACTACTACATTTTTAGGATTATTAAAATCCACTTGATTATGTATTAAAACTTTTAATCCATTTACTGCTATAAATCCATAAAGAAGTAATGAAACTCCTCCTAATACCGCATCTGGTATTGTTGAAACTAAGGCTGTAAATTTTCCTAAGAAACCTATTACAATAGCAAAAATTGCTGCTAATCCAATAACCCATACAGATGCTACTTTTGTCATTCCTACTACTGATGTATTTTCTCCAAAAGTTGTATTTGCAGGCCCTCCTAGTATTCCAGCAACAAATGTTGCAACACCATCACCTAATAAAGTTTTATCTAATCCTGGTTCTTTTAATAAATTTTTTCCTATAATGTTACTTAACGAAGTATGATCACCTATGTGTTCACATAGTGTTACTAATGCAATTGGTGCAATTGTAATTAATGCTCCAAAGTTTGGTGTATAATTTACAAATGGTAATTTAAATTCTGGAATACTAAAAAACGGTGCTTCTAATACCTTTGTAAAGTCTACTATCCCTAAGCAAACTCCTGCTACATATCCTGCAATAATTCCTACTAAAAATGGTATAATTTTTAAGAATCCTTTTGCTTTTATCATAACAATAGCTGTTACTAAGAAAGAAATAACTGCTACTAAAATTTTTTTCCAATCAAATACTGCTCCTGCATCTAAACCTATTTGAGATATAGCACTAGGAGCTAATCCTAATCCTATAATCATAATCATTGGTCCAATTACTACTGGTGGTAATAATTTGTCTAACCAGTTTTTACCTACAAAGTGAATAATGGTTGCAACTATAACATAAATTAGTCCTACTGCCATAATTCCTGTCATAGCGCCTGAGATTCCACCTTTTAAATATGCCGCTGCAAGTGGTGCTATAAAAGCAAATGAGCTTCCTAAATAAACTGGTGATTTTCCTTTTGTGCATAAAATATAAAGTAAAGTTCCTATTCCTGATGTTACTAATGCCACTGGTATCGTTAATACTGTTTCTCCTGCTGTCGCATTTACCAAAATTGGTACTAAAATTGTTGCACCAAACATTGCAAATACATGTTGAATTGAAAGTATAATCCATTTTGCAATAGTTGGTTTTTCATTTATGCCTATTGTCATTTTGTTTTCATTCATAAATTTTCCTCCTCTTATTTTTTATTTTGGGTTTGGCATAAGAAAAAATCACTAATAAAATTAGTGATTAACCATACATACTATATAAATAAATAAAAATAGAAACATAAATATAGCAATTTCAAAAATTGCTTTTAGTTTTGCTTTTTTTAGTTCTCTATTTTTATTGAAATGCTTCGCCATTTTTATCCCCCTAAAAATATTACTATAACTTTTTCATAATTGCAATAGTTTTTTTATTTTTTATATGTAATTCAAATATTTTTTATTAATTTATATCTTGTATTGTTACAGTTCCATTTCCTCCTTGTGAAGTTCCAATGCCTTTTATTGCTTGTATTGTACCTTCAATTATTCGCTCTTTATAAAATACATTTATACTTCCTCCTCCAGTCCCATTTCCATATTGTCCTTTTTTTCCATTTGAATAAATATTATTATTATTTAAAATTGTATTTGCATAAATTATTAACAATCCCCCTCCTTCTCCTCCTAAGTCAGATCCAGCTTTTCCATATACAACCTTTCCAGCTCTAGATGAAGCATTTTCTCCACAATTTCCTCCAGAATAGGATGTTCCATTGCCACCTTTTCCACCATATGCTTCATTATTCATCCATTTTACAGTAGCTCTTGTAGGTCTTGCATAGCCTGAAGCTCCCCCTCCTGTTTGCCTATTCATTCCATCTGTTCCTAACTTTCCATCTTCAGATGAATATACTGTTTTATAGTTCTCTCCATTTCCTACCTGAACATATTTACTACTTCCACTTGTCTTAGCTCCGCCTTTTCCTCCTACTGCTGGCACATATTCATAAGTTTCATCTTCATTTTTCCATAAATATACATTTTGTCCTACTACTTCTGCTCCTTTTGATGTCATATCTATTGTTCCATTATTTGTTAATTCTTCTTCTACATATATAAACATTCCTTTTTTTCTTGTCTCTGCTGTTACTATTCTTTCTTCA
>JAAWEA010000059.1 GCA_022794055.1 Clostridia bacterium | reverse complement strand
TTTTTATTTTTATTAATAATTTTAAATAAATAAAAAATCAAAAATACAGGTATTGTTAAAAGAAAAAAATATTTAAAATATTTATTCTCTATTAAATAAAATTGTAAAATATTAATTAATAGTAAAAATAAAAAAATAATATTTAATTTTTTTATTTTTTTATTTTCTTCTAATTTTTTTATTTTTATTTTTTTTAAATCTTCCTTTGATTCAGATATTTCTTTTTTTAAAGATTCAATTTTTTCTTCATATTGTTTTTGTATATTTTCTTTTACTTTTATTTTCTCATTTTCTATTTTTTCATTATCTTTAAATAATTTAATCTCTTTTAAAAAATTATTTACATTTTTTAGTTTTAATATTTCGTTATTTAATTTATTTTCTTTTTCTTCAAATTCATCTTGTAAATATTCATATCTTTCAATTTTTTCTTTTTCTTCTCGTAATTCCTCTAATCTTTTCTGAATTAAATTAATAGGTTTTTCTCTAGTCCTATCAGTTCCAACTTCTTCTAATTGTCTTCTATTAATTCTATCAATAGCAATTTTAAACGATATATTATCATCACCTGTTTCCGTTAAATTTGCTAATTTTTGAATTAATATATTTTGTTCTTGATTTCCTAATTTAATTTCTGTTTGATTAATTGCAAGTGTGGATAAAAATAAATCCTCGTCTATTTTAGTTTGTTCATAAAAAAATTCATTTCCTTTATTTTTATCAATATTAAATTCATTAGATATATCTTCCATATTGTAATTAAATATTTTAGGATTCCTTTTATAAAAATCTCTAAATACTTCATATTTTGTTCCATCATCTAATTCATAATTTATTTTTCCTAAAAACTCTTCTCCATTCCAAGGCTGATATTTTTCATAATCTGAAATTTCTTTTCCTTTTTTATTTTTTATATTTCCATAAAATAAATTTATTATAAAATGAATTAACGTTGATTTTCCCGATTCATTTTCACCATATATTAAATTTATTCCATTACTTAAAATTATTTCTTTATCTTTTAACTTTCCATAAGAATTAATTTTTAACTTATTTATTTTCAAATTATCCTCCTTTTCTTATTGTAAAGCCTCTAATCCTATCTCCATTGCTTTTTCTATTTTTATTCTATATTCTTCTGTAATTGTTTCATCTTGTAATTTATCTAACATCTGCTTAACAAATAGCCCCTTTAATGTTTTTTCATTTGATAATAGTTTTAAATCATAATTTATTTTTGTCTTATCTTTTATCTTTATTACTTTTGAATTTGTAATCAATTTATGTAATTCGTTCAAATTAATTTGAAAATTTCTTTTTCCTGTCAAAATAATTTCTATTAGTTCTCTTTCTTTAAAAACTAACTCATTTATTTTTTCTATTAATTCTTCTTTTGAAAAAATATATGTAACTTCTATTTCCTTTATTTTAAATTCAATATCAGCTAATGGAATAAATTCTAATTTAATATCATCTTTATTTAATTCTCCCACAATCATGCCATGTTTTCCTAACTCATCAAATCCTCCTGAAATCATAGAACCTGGATAAACAATTCTTTGTTTTTCTTCATGATTATAATCTACTTTATGAATATGCCCTAATGCTACATAATCAAATCCCTTTTCTCTTAAATCCTTACGGAACATTGGGTTATACTGTTTATCTTCTACAGATACACAATCTAAAGAGCCGTGAACAACAAATATATTTATTAGATTATAATCTTCTATTTTAAAATCTTCTATTCCACACCCTTCACAATAAAAATCATTAAATCCATATCCATATATATTGATATCTCCAAGTTTTACTTTTTCAATTTTAGAAGTAAATATTTTTACATTTTTATTCCAATCAAATTTATAATAATAAGAATTTTTTATATAAGGGTCATGATTTCCTGGTGCTATAAATATTTTTGTTTTAGGAATTTCTTTAAATAAATTATTTATATATTCTATAGTTGATTTTCTGACATATTTTTGTTCATATAGGTCTCCTGCAATAAATAAATATTCAACAAAATTTTCTTTTATATATTCTATAACTTTTTTAAAAACTTTCCTTTGTTCCAGCCTCATTAAATCTCCTAACATTTCTTTATCAGAAAGATTTGTAAATGGTGCATCGAAGTGCATATCTGCTATATGTACAAATTTCATTATTTCCTCCATATATTTGTCTTTTTCATGTTAATTACTATATAGTAGATTATTAAAAAATACAAGCGAACAAAACAAACTTTCTTATAGCTATATAACTATAATATATTACACTAGGAAGTAGTAAATATGGATATTGTTTTTTAATAGAATAAATCGTTAGGGTTTTCCCTAACGATTTATTCTATTAAAAAAGTAAATCTCTATTTACTACTTTCTTCTATTATTTTATTTACAATATCTGTATTCATTTTAAATAAAGTAACATATCCACCTAAAAACTTTGCTTTCTCCCTAAGTACACTATTTTCTTCATTTGCATAAATCTTTGATTTAGCCTTACCATTTTTAGCTTCTTGAATTAAATTACAAGCTGCTGAATTTCCATCAAATACAATTACTATTGATTCTCTTCTTTCAAAAATCTCATAATTAAAACTCTTATAAATTCCAAGTCCAAAAGTTTCTGTTGAAATTCTAACTCCATCTATATCATCTGACAACATTATATTTTTAACTTTTTCTGATATAAATTTAGGAACAATTGCATAAATTTCAAATTTTTTATTTAATTCTTTAGCAATATCAATAATTGCTCCTTCATATCCTTGTGCTTTATAACCAATAACAAAACATACCTTTTCATTATCTAATTTTTTCATAAGTTCTCTTAATATATTTATTCCTTCTATATCAGCAGTAGTCTTTCTTCCTTTTGCATTAAAACTTCCACCAGCTATAATTATAGGAATTTTATTTTTAGGTATTTCTTTTATTTTATCCTTTAATTCCTTTTCTGCTTCTAAATAATGGCTTAACTTCATAACAGTCTTATTTTTTTGACTTGCTTGTATATTTTTATTTTCTAATTCTAAAATAGATTCTCTTAAAGACTTTGTTCCTAAAAGTTCAGAAAACTTTTTACTTTTATTTATAAAATATTCTTCTTTACTACTTATAACCTCTTCTTCTACTTCTCTCATTTTCATGAACTCTTCATCAGTTAACCCTAATAAATTTTGCAAAGCCAATTGTTCATCTATAGTATCAGTACCATACATACCACATCCATCAGTACCTTGTACACATCTAACACCAGTCTGTAAATATTTCTTTAGTGGATGATTTTCTAAAACATTCAAATTGTTTAATCTTACATTTGATGTTAGCTGAAATTCTAATATTGCATTTGATTTTTTTAAATTCTCTATCAATTTCTTCCCATCTTCTGAATCTAAATCTGGAGTATAAAGTCCATGACCAATTCTAACAATTGGAATCTTTTTCCCATTAGGAGTAGCATTAATCACCGTTTCAATTGCTTTAGAAACATTTTCTCTTAATCCATCATTTTCTCCTGCATGTATTCGGATTGTAAAATTCTCATCTTCTTGAATTACATATTTAACAATCTCCTCAATTGTTTCTTTTAACTCTGTAATATCATTAATTTCCTCTCCAATAAAATCACTTCCCACAACATAAGGACTTTTGGCAACTGCTTTTAATACATCTAAATTTTCCCTTAAATAATCTACCTTTGTTATTTGATCTTTTATAATTGTTAATGGTATTCTTCTAATTCCAGCTAAAAATCTAATTTTTACTCCTGTTTCCTTTTCAATTCTAGGCATAACTTCATGAATTTCTTCTAAATAAAAAACTGCAGGCTCTCCTACTTTTACTAAATCTGTATCTGTTATTTCTATATAGTGGATTCCTTGCCTTTTATACTCCCTTGCTATCCACAATAATTTGTCTTGCCTTAATGAATTATTTTTATATACATTATCTTTATTATGATCTTCCAATATTTTACTTACATATTCTATAATATCTTTTTCTGGTATCTTATCTATATTTTTCAATATAATCTTCTCTTTTGAAGATTTACCTTTAGCAAAAACATATCTATAAAGATATGCCTTCTCTAAATTAGTAAAAACTGATTGTCCATCTTTTAAAATTGCAAGACTTGTTCTAATTTTAGAAATATTATATTCTGCATTATCCAAATTGTTTAATATCAAATCAGCGAAATTTACAAAAGTATTATCGTCAATTCTTCTAATTAAGTATTTTCCAACTAATTCAGAATCTTCAAATCTTTTCTCTACCTCTTTTCTTTGTTCATAAATCCTTTCTTCCTGTTCTTTTGTTATTTTAAGATTTAATTTTTTTATATAATAAAGTGGATATTGAATTTGATGTACAATTCCTAAAGCTATTAAAATATCTGGAGATAAATTAGCATTCGCATGAACATGTAAATCAGTTCTAAATTTAGATTTCTTAAAAATATAAGATTTTATAATTGTTTTTTCTATTGGTAACTTATAATTTTTAGTTTGAGACATCAAAGTTTTTGAAATAGCAGGAATTTTTGCTTTTATTTCAATTGTCCCATCTACATATATATTAGCAATTTTAATTCCACCTAATCTAAAAATATAAACTCCTTCATAATCTCCATTAATGCTTTCAGATATATTACCAGTAATAATCTTCATTCCATTTTCATTTTTTACTGTCTCCAAATTACATATTTTAGCTAAATTTGTTATTAAATTTCCTGTATTATGGTTTGGTGTTTCTAAAAAATATTTTAATTCATATTCATTTTCTTTATATAAATTAACTACAATATCTTTTTCTTTATCTAAATAAAATTTTCCAAATGGTTTCATCATCTTTCTATTTTCCCTTCTACTTATTCACTTAATTAATGTGGAAACCATTTTTTTCCACTTTTTAATCCTACAAAAATATTACTAAAAAGTGGCCAAAAAAGGATGTTCCTATTGACCACTATAAAATTAATCTGCATTTAATGGACCAAATAATTCATCAAACTTAGCTTCTAACTCTTTTTGTAAATCATAAGTGTCTTCTTGTTCAATTTCAGAAGAAGAACTTATAGTTTCGTCATTCAAATCAAATAAGTTTAAAGATTCTTCCGCTTTATTTGTCTCCATATCATTTTTGTTATTATCAATTGTTTTAGCTTCTTGTTTTTTATCATCAATGTCATCAAATAAATCATCTAATGATTCAATATCTAAATTACTAACTTCCTTTTCATCTTTATCTTCGACATAAGGATTATATGGATTGTACTTTCTCCATGTTCCTCTTTCAATTTCTCCAATATTATTATGACTAATTTCCTCTCTTGCTAATTCCTTTGCCATTGGATGTTTAAAATAGTAAAACTTTTTTGCTTTTACAGGTTTTATACCTTTTTCAAAGATAATACATAAATCATTATCAAGTCTTCTCAATTCATCTGGTGTCATTAATGCTCTTGCCATTATTTGATCTGACTTACTATAGCCTTGTCTAAACATATTTTTATCTTTATTTACTGACCAATTATCTCTCTCTATAGTTTTTTCTCCTAATGCTTTTGAAAAATATTCAACTGTTTTAAATGAGTTACTTCCTAAAAATACATGTGTATCACAGTTACCCATAATAGTCTCATAAGATTTTTCATAAACTGCTTCTAATTGATCTATATTTTGAAGAATTACACTAAATGATATTCCTCTGCTTCTTGATGTTGATATTTTTTTATCGAAATCTGGTATTTTACCAATATTAGCAAACTCGTCTAATATAAAATATGTTCTTTCTTTTAATCTTCCACCATTCTTATCAGCAAAATCATATAATTGTTGTATCATTTGAGAGAAAAATATAGTAAGTAAAAAATCATAAGCTGTATGTGTATCTGATGATATAACATATACTGCTGTCTTTTTACTTCCAATTTCTTCAAAGTCAATTGTATCTGTTGATGTTAATTCTGCTATTTCTTTTGAATCAAATTTTCCTAATTTTGACTGCAAAGAACTTAAAATAGAACCATAAGTTTTTTCTGGTGCTATCTCAATTGATTTATAGTACATTCTAGCTGGATGATCATACGGTAATTGATTAATCAAATCTGAAAGTAAATTACTTCCTCCATTTTTATTCGCAGCTCTTACTAATTCAGCACAACTTGCCAAGTTTTGTTCTTCTTCTGGTCTAGTTGCTATTAAATAATAAATTAGTGCTTTTAATAGCATTTCTGCCATGTCATCCCAATAAGGGTCAGATCCACTTTCAGTTTTTTGTCCTTTTACTACTGTATTTGCAATAACATCTACATCTAATTCAGAAGAAACATGCATTAATGGATTATATCCATCACTATATTGTGGTCTTACTAAATTTAAAACTTTAATTTCATAACCTTTTGATTTTAAATATCCTGCTGTCTTATCATATAACTCTCCTTTTGGATCTGTAAATATATAAGAACCCAAGCATTGATGAGCATTTGGTATTGAGTACGATGCAGATTTACCAGAACCTGAACCGTCCTACTACCAACACATTTACATTTCCTCTTTTATCAAGTGGTAAATAATTGTCTTCTGCTAAAATAATACCCTTGTTTTTACTTAATATCTCATATTGTTCTCCTCTTTTGCTCCAATCACTTGAACCATGTTCAAAATCTGTAAATTCATTTTTAGGGGCTGTTTTTGCAAAACCTATAAAAAATACAACTAAATAAGCCACTGTAAAAACTATTAAAAATGAAATAAATCCATGTATTGCTTCTCCACTTGTAAATATTCCTCCTAATGCAGAAAATGGATGTGTTATATTAAATGGAACTTGTGTTATAAAATTCTTTCCTTCATGACTTCCTTGAAATGCACTATATGAAAAAGGTGCAACAAATACTATGACTAATATTATCCATAGTATTGCGCACAGTATAAAATTCTTTCTATTTTTTCGTATTGCTCCTTGTATTTTATAGTTCATAATTCCTTCACCTACTATCTTACGTAACTTTATCCTATCTCTCTACCACTATCTTTTTGTCTATTTTTCTTATATTCGTTAATATCAGTAGTTTTCTTTCTAGCTTCAATTTGAGATTTTTTATCTTCAAAGTTAACTGTTTTTGTTTTATTTTGTACTAATTCATTATCATAAGCTTTAATTGATAAATTCTCTGTTATTTCTGTACTTAATATTTCTACACCTTTTTTAGATGCTTTTAATTCAAATTTTTCTTTTTCTATAATTGTATTAATATCAGTTCCTACTACTTTAAAATTATCGTTCTTTCCAGCTGGTCTAAACTTTACTACTTTTGATTTATTCGCCATTTGGCTTCTCCTCCTTATTCGCCATCTCTTATTTCAAACGCAAAATAAGATTTATATGGTTTTAATTTACATTTTCCCATAATTTCATTTGTATTTTCATCAAAATAAAGTGTTGGCTTTACTTCTTCTGTCGTTTCTGGGTCTATAATAGAAATTGGTCTTTTCAAATTTGGAGTATATCTAAATTCTTTATACTCTGATTCATCTTCTGAATATATTGTGGTAAATTTAAAGGGTGTTGGTTTTTTTGTTATTTTCACTTCATCTCCTAATAAAATTCCTGTATTAATTACAACCCTTTCATCACCAAAAGATAATATAACTAATTTATTTCCATCCTTAGATGGATTCTCCACATAAAAAGTCTTCTTATTGAAATCTCCTCTTATCTCTTCTATATGGTCAAGTCTTTCCACTGTATATTTAGGATATTCCTTTAAAAATTCTTTTTCTGTTTTATTTACTTGATAAATAACAGTATTTACTCCTTTTGGATCTGTTATACTAAAATGTTTACCTTGTATACTATCCATTTTACACCTCACCTCTATGTCTCAATCCATAGTTCATCTTTTGCTACATTACTATCTTTTATTATAAATACATTATAAGCTTTTGTCAATAGTTTTTTATGTAAACGTTTTATTTTTTTCTTCCTCTTGGATTGAAATTTGACATTTCTTTTAATTTTTTGAACATTTCTTCTTCATCTAATTCTAATTTCTTTGGAACCATTATTTTTACTTCTGCTATTAATTCGCCTCTTCCGCCTTTTCCATCTTTATACCCTTTATTTGGAATTTTTATCTTTTCCCCTGTTTGTATTCCTTGTGGAATGTATATCTTAGTATCTCCATCTATAGTTGGTATATCAACTTTTGTCCCCAAGGCTGCTTCCCATGGTGAAAGTTTTAATTCAGTACATAAATCACTTCCATATAGCTTAAAATTATTATTGTCTTCAATGTCAATTTTTATAAGTAAATCTCCATTGTTCCCGCCATTAGTTCCTTTTTTACCTTGTCCCATAAGTCTAATCTTTTCACCATTTCTAATTCCTTCAGGTATTTTTATTGAAAATGTCTTTATTTTTCCTTCTATTGTTCTTAATGAAATTTTCTTTTCTGCTCCATAAAATGCCTCTTCTAAACTTACTTTTATTTCAGTTTCTACATTTTCACCTTTAATAGCTTGTCTTATCTTTGTTTCTTTAGATTCTGATTCTACATTTCCTAAAAATATATGAAAAATATTTTTTCCTTTTATTTTTTGATAATTATTTATATTATTTTTTGAATTCCATATTCTATCATATTTTCTTTTTGAAGTTGAATCTGATAATGTTCTATATGCTTCATTTATATCTTTTATTTTTTCTTCTGCTAATGTATCTCCCACATTTAAATCTGGGTGATATTTTTTTGCTGATAACCTATATGCTGATTTTATCTCATCTATCGAAACTCTACTTGTATCTAATCCAAGTATTTTATAATAATCTTTATATTTCATTTAACATCCTCCCAAAAAATAGGTGATTATATTATATCACAAAATAAAAAAAAATCCATACTATTTATGGATTTTTTATTTTTTAAGCAAGAGAAATTAATTTATCTAATAATTCACTATATATAATTCCACTATGTTCAAACATCATTGGATACATGCTAATATTTGTAAAACCTGGCAATGTATTAATTTCATTAATATATATTTTTTCTGTTTTCTCTTCTACAAAAAAATCGACTCTTGCAAGACCTTTTCCATCTATTGCTTTAAAAGCCTTTTGAGCTAACCTTCTAATCTCCTCTGACTTATCTTCTGATATTTCTGCTGGAATTACAGTTTTAGATTCTTGATTATTATATTTTGCATCATAACTATAAAATTCTTCTGCTGCTTTAACTTCTCCAGTACAAGAAGAAATAACTTCATTATTTCCTAAAACTGCACATTCTATTTCTTTCCCTGCAATTCCTTGTTCAACTATTATTTTGGAATCAAATTTTGAAGCATACTCAATTGCCTCTTTTAATTCTTTTTTATCTTCTACTTTCTTAACTCCTACACTCGATCCTGAATTAGATGGCTTTACAAATACTGGATATTTAAGCCCTTCACTTACCTTATTTATAATTTCATCCAGCTCTAATATATATTCATTAAATTCTTTATCTACATATATGTAATCTTTTTCTAATTTTCTAATATAGTAATATGGAGCTTGTGGTATTTGTGCTTTTTCAAATACAATTTTTGAATAAACTTTATCCATTCCAACACTTGAAGCTAAAACTCCACATCCTACATAAGGTATTTTTAATAACTCTAAAAGTCCTTGTATTGTTCCATCTTCTCCATATAACCCATGTAGAACTGGAAAAACAACATCTAATTTTTTCAAATATTCTACTATATTATCAATTATGATTTTATCTTCTGTCTCTTCACTTACTTTTTCTTTATCCTCTATGTTCTGAATCTCGAACCATGTTCCATTCTTGCTTATATAAATTGTATAAATATTATATTTTTCTTTATTTAAATTTTTAATAACTGACATTCCTGACATACAAGAAACTTCATTTTCTGTAGACATTCCACCAATTATAACTCCTAAATTTTTCTTTTTCATACAATAACTCCTTTTCCTTTTTTTAATGATTCTGCAATTTCAAAATACTTCATTCCATTTGATGCTTTAAGTAAAATTGCATCTTCTTCTTTGCATATTTCCTTTAAATATATATATATTTCTTCTTTAGTATTAAAATAATATATTTGTTCTTCTTTCATACCATTTTTCTTAGCACCTTCTATAATATTTTTTGAATATTCTCCAGAACAAATTAAAATATCTATTTTATCTTCCGCTACTTCCTTTCCTACCTCTTCATGTAACTCTTGGCTAAATTTTCCTAACTCTAATATATCTCCTAATACAGCTATTTTTCTTTTACATTTCAAGTTTTTTAAATATTTTAATGCTACTTGCATTGATTCAAGACTTGCATTATAACTATCATTTATTATTGTAATATTATTTTCTAATTGTGTTATTTCCATTCTCTTTTTGGTTAATTCAAAACTCTCTATTCCATATTTTATTTGATTATCACTTATACCTAGTAATTTTCCAACCATAATAGAAGATAAAGCATTATAAACAAAATGAATTCCCCCTATTGGTACTGTTATTTTAACTTTTTCTCCTCTTATATTACAAACAAATTCTGTTTTATCTTTATTAGAAATAATTTCCTCTGCCATAATATCTGATTTATTTTCAATACCATAAGTATATATCTTTATATTTTCATCTTTATTTTCTAAATAAAATTTATGTAATAAATCATTATCATTATTTATAATAAGTATCTTTTCTTCCATTCCATCAAGTATCTCTAGTTTTGCTTTTAATATATTTTCTCTTGAACCTAAATATCCTATATGTGATGTTCCAACATTTGTAATTACTGAAATTGTAGGTTTTGCAGTTTTAGACAACTTACTAATTGCTCCCATTTGATTCATTCCAAGTTCAACTACAGCTACTTGTTGATTTGATAAATTAAACAAAGTAAATGGTAGCCCAATTTCTCCATTTAGGTTTCCTTGAGTCTTTAAAGTTTTAAACTTTTGCATAACAACATTTGCTACTATATCCTTTGTACTAGTTTTTCCAACACTTCCTGTAATACCTACTGTTACAAAATCTTTAGGCATTAGTTCTCTTTTATATGTTGCTAAATCTAAAATTGCTTGCATTGTACTTTTAACTAAAATTACATTTTTATTACCAAATTGTTGTAAATCCTCTTTTGTAAAATTACATTCTTCTAATATTGCTACATTAGCACCTTTATTAAAAGCTTCTTTCCAGAACAAATTTCCATTAAATTTTTCTCCCTTTATTCCTATATATGTATCTCCTGGTTTTATTATTCTTGTATCTTTTGAAAAACAATTACTTTCATCTTCTAAATTGCCAATTAATAATTCTCCTTTTATTGCCTCCAAAATTTGTTTTACTTTCACATAATCACCTCATATTTTATACTAGTACATTATATTCCATATTTTTATTTTTGGCAATATTATTGTCAAACACAAATAAAAGCAAATATTATTTTAATTTGCAATTATTTCAAAAAAAATAAATAAGAACAAAAGGACATAATTAAAATTTTTAATCTTTCAAATTATTACATGTACTAATTTATTTGCATGCAAAATCTCTATAAGATATGTTGTGAATGTTTTTTTGTTTAGAAAAAATAGCCCTTAATATTAAGGACTATTTTTTAAAGTTTAAATAATATTAAATTGCTATTTTTCTACTGAACGATTTGCTATTTCTATAGCTTTTGTAACAATATTTCCGCAGTCTTTTGAAGATACATTTGCCCAACTTCCACCATCTTTTTTTACTTGATCATAAACACCTAGTTCTTTTGCAATTTCTTCTCTTAAATTTTCAGATATTAATTTACTATTCCTAGACATAACATCCTCCTTACTGATAAAGCTTAATCAAACTTTATCAATAATATTATGACCTATTTTTCAATTTATATATCAGTAATATTATGTCAATTTTATATTTTTTGTAGTAAATCTCATATAAACATGATATAATGTATTAGACAAGTTAAAGGAGAAAATTATGGAAGTAAAAGAAAAAGAAATTACAACAGAAGAAAAATTAAATGAAGAAAAAATTTTTAAACCAGTTGAAAATTATAATATTAGAAATAATTCTAATATTATAAAAGTTTTTTGCATCATCTCATTATTTCTAATCTTAATTATTTTTACTAGTTTTATAATATTTACATTATTAAATGGTATTAATCCTAATATAATTAGTGGTGTATATATAAATAATATCAATGTATCAGGACTTTCTAGAGAAGAAGCTCTCAAAAAAGTTAAAAATGAAATAATTTCAGAAATACCAAAAGAAATTACTTTGATACATGATAAATACAAAACTACTCTTTCAGTAGAAGAACTATCAATTAATTATGATATTGAAAGTGCTATAGATAAAGCTACACAAATTGGAAAATCTGGTAATATATTACAAAATAATCTAAAAACTATAGAATGCCTTTTCTCTAAAGAAAATATCAATATAGATTTTTCTTTTAATGAAGATTTTCTAAAATCTGACTTAGAAGATGCCTCTTCTAAGCTTCCTGATAAAATAATTCAGAGTAGTTCTTATATTGAAGATAACAATATTATTATTACAAAAGGAAAATCTGGTTGTATCATAGATATTGAAAAGTCTGCTGAAATAATTAAGCAAAATATTAAAAATATAAATTTAAAAGATAATATTCCTCTTGTTACTTATAAACAAAATCCAAATTCAATTGATATTGAAGCAATACATAAAGAAATATATAAAAATCCTGTTGATGCTTATTATGTTCAAAATCCTTATCAAATATACCCTAGTGAAAATGGATTAGATTTTGCTATTTCTTTAGAAGAAGCCAAGAATTTATTAAATGAAGATAAAGATGAATATATAATTCCTTTAAAAATTACATATCCAAATATAACTACTTCTATGATAGGTACAGAAGCTTTCCCAGACTTATTATCAGAATTTTCTACTAATTATGCTATTAGTAATAGAAACCGTACTACAAACTTAATATTAGCAGCCAATAAAATAAATGGTTTAGTACTTATGCCAGGTGAAACATTTTCTTATAATAAAATTGTTGGAGAAAGAACAATTTCAGCTGGATATAAAGAAGCGCCAATTTATGTAGAAGGACGTGTTGAAAATGGAATTGGCGGTGGAATATGCCAAATCACAACAACCTTATATAATGCTGTTTTATATGCAAATCTAGAAATTATAGAAAGATCTAATCATCAATTTGTACCAAGCTATGCAAATGCTAGTCGTGATGCTACTGTCGTATATGGAGCAATTGATTTTAAATTTAAAAATAATAGAGATTATCCAATAAAGCTTACTTGTTCAGTTGAAAAAGGAATTGCTAATTTTAAAATATTTGGACTAAAAACCAATAATGATTATGAAGTTATAATTAATTCAAGAATAACTGGAAGCACTTCAAATGCCATATATTCAGAAGCTTATAAAACCTTAAAACAGCATGGAAATGTTATTAGTACTGAATTATTATCTAAAGATACATACAAAAAGCACTAAATTTATTAGAAAGAGAAATCATTTTAATTGTGAACTCCTCCTAGCTGTTAATATATTAATATTTTATAGACAAAGACCTATAGGAAGACCACAGATATGTTTTTGTCTAAAATATTAATATATTAACAGCTAGAAGGAGTTCACTATCAAAATGTTCAAAATTTATGACATATTTATTACATTGTTAAAATTCCATTAGGTGTATTAGTAATAATTAAAACATCTTCTTCTCTACCATTTTCAGCATTTATATAAACTAAAAATTCCTTATCTTCTACTTTTCCTTTAAATTCATAACATAAAATCTCAGTTTGAAATTCTGTAGGAATAATTGCAAGTCCCTCTGCTGCAATTTCCAAATTCTTGTTTAAAGTCTTTTTAGCTTCTTCCTTAGTTATTTTTACTTTTGATATATCTCTTTGTATATGATTATTTAAATACCCTGTTGTTTCAATTCCTAAAACTTCTCCATTATCCAATGCAACTTTTACCTTAATTAAATCAGAATAAATTACAACATTATTTTGAGTATAGGCATAATTTATTGTTACAATTCCATCTTGTTTTAAATAGTATGTCTCTTTCATATCTGGAAAACCATGATTTGATAAAAACATTTTTCCTTTTTCATTTGCTTCATCTTGTGAAATAACTTCTGCATCAACACTTCTATTCGAATTCATATAGACTATATGACCTCCTTTTTTTGAGATTGCAATAGTTATATTATTTTCTTCTGAAGTTTTTACAGAAAAATTATATTCTGGTATAGTAGCATTTTCAGAAAATCCAAATGAAGAAATTTCTGTAACATTATCTTGACCAATAAATTCAATTACTTTCTGTTTTGCAGTTTCTTCATCAATTTCTTCACCAGTTAATCCTTTTTTCTCACCATTTGTAATATGCTCTGAAAATGCTCCGTCATAAATTAGTCCTGAGTATTCATGGAAGTTTTCCTCTAGACTACTGAATCCATCTAATGAACTAGTACTTACTTGTTGTGCAAAAGCAACTTCATTTTTTCTAATAAGTTCACTCCACTTAATTCTACCTGAATTAATATCTTCTGATAATTGATTTAATATATTTTCTAGTTGTACACTATAAGAATGTAAATCCTTAAGATTTTTCAAGTCTTCATCTGTTAAACTATCATTATATATATTTTTTCTTGATAAAGAATAACTATAATCACTTACTTGATTTAAAAACTTTTCTGTCTTTTCAAGTTCTTGACTTTCAAGGGGAAGCTGTGCTAAATAAGCTTGTGCTAAATTCGCTTCTCTCCAAACATTTGTTAACGTCTCTGCTCCATGCTCAGGAGTACTTGAAATTAACGATTTAGCAAGATATGTTTCAACATTTTCTACATAATCTACTAATTCATAAAATGCCATATTGTAATTATTCTCTGATGCCAACCTAGTATCTTTTTTATTATTAATAATAACTGCTATTAAGCAAACTGCTACAACAGCAAATGCAACTATTAAACTAATTAAATAAGATTTTTTTAACTCAATACTTTTTGAATCATTCATATATAAAACTTCCCTTCTATTTACAAAATCTATGTTTTCCAATTGTCTTAACAAGTGGTCTAGACCATATCCATTTATTTGTAGCTGTAGCTGGATTAAAATAATAAACACATCCACCTGTTGGATCCCAACCATTCATTGCATCTTGTGCCGCCTTATAAACAGTTGAACCTTCGCTAATAGCTGCATTAATCTGTCCATCAGCTACAGCTGTAAATGCTCCTGACTGATATATTACTCCTGAAATAGAATTAGGAAATCTAGAATCTTTTACTCTATTTAAAATTACAGCTCCAACAGCAACTTGTCCTTCATAGGGTTCTCCTCTTGCCTCTCCATTTATTGCTCTAGCCATTAATTGTATATCTGATGTATTGCTAGCTTTTGCCAAACTAACATTATTTGTCTGTTTATTATCCACAATAAATACACAAATTGTGGATATAACTAAAAAAATTATTATAAAAAACATCTTTAAAAATTTTTTCATCATATCACCCTTTAAAAAATATTTAATATATTTTTTGCAAACAAATGAAAATTATTCAAAAATATGTTACAATTTAAAAAAATAAAAATTTCAAGGTGATAATAATGAAAAAAGTATTAATTTTTTATGCTTCTTATGGAGGAGGTCATTTAAATGCGGCAAAATCCATTCAAGAATATATAAATGCTAATTATAAAAATATACAAACAGAACTAATCGATTGTATGAAATATGTTAATAAACCAATAGAAAAAATTACAACAGCTACATATATAAAAATGGTAAAAAAAATTCCCTGGGCTTGGGGTAAAATATATACAGACTCACAAAAAGGTCCTCTTGCCCACATATCTTCTAGGTCAAACAAAATATTTGCTATAAAACTTTTAAAATTATTAAGAGAAAAAAGACCAGATATTATTATTTCTACACATCCATTTGGTAGCCAAATGTGTAGCTATTTAAAAAGAAAAGGAAAAATAACAAGCAAAATTGCTACTATAATGACAGACTTTTCTCCTCATGACCAATGGCTTGTAGGAAGTGATTATACAGATTACTTTTTTGTAGCCAATGATAAAATGAAAGATTATTTAATTGATAAAAATATTCATATATCAAAAATATTCACAACTGGAATTCCAATCTCATCAAGATTTTTAGAAAAATATGATAAAGATAAAATATTAAATAGATTAGGATTACAAAATAATATTAAAACAATTCTCTTCTTTGCTGGAGGCGAATTTGGTCTTGGAAAATCAAAAACAATTGAAATATTTAAAAGTTTAGTAAATAATTTCAATAATATTCAAGTAATTGCTATTGCAGGAAGAAATCTAAAAATAAAGACAGCATTTGAAAAAATAGTAATGAATAAAAACTCCCAAAATGTTGTTAAAATTTTAGAATACACAGAACAAGTACCAGAATTAATGTATATTTCTGATTTAATAATTTCTAAACCTGGAGGATTAACTACATCTGAAAGTTTAGCTATGAATTTACCAATGATTATTATAAATCCAATTCCTGGTCAAGAAGAAGAAAACGCACAATTGCTTGAAAATAATGGAAGTGCTATTTGGATAAAAAAACAAGATTCACCTTATAATATATTAGAAAATATTTTAAACAGTCCAGAAAAATTAGAAATAATGAAACAGAAAACTAATATTTTATCTAAAAAACATTCAACAGAAGAAATTTGCAAAATATTATTACAAAATAATTCTATATCTTTATAAATGATAAAATAATAAATATTAGAAAGGATAAAAATTTATGAAATTTTTTAATAAAAATCATGGAATAACATTAATATCACTTATAATTACAATAATTATATTACTAATTTTAGCAGGAATAACAATACAGCAATTTACAGGAAGTGGATTATTTAGAAAAGCAGAATTATCAAATGAAAAGACAAGATATACAAGTGCTAAAGAAATAGTAGATTTAAAATTAATGGAGATACAATTAGAATGTGTTGAAAAAAATGAAAAATACAATATAAAAATAATTGCCGAAAAAATGAAAGAAGCAGACAATATAACAATAGAAAAATATTACAATAAAAAAACATCTTCCATAAAAGAAAACATTTCTGAAAATACAACAGACTTAGAAGGGTTAGTTGTATCAGTAGATATTTATGCAGAATACAAATTTCTAATTGGAGAAAGTTGCAAAATAATAGGAGCAACAATAGAAAAAATCCCAGAATTAATAGTAAATTTTAAAAAAGTAGAAGAATTTGAAAAAGAAAATTTTAATATATCAGAAAAAGAAGAAATTAAAGATACAAATTATCTATTTAAACAGGGAGATGAAAAAATCTCAACTACTGGAGGATGGAATTTAATTTATCAAACTTATTCAAAAATAGTAAATGAAAATGGTTCTTTTTTTGCAACTAGGTGGGCTGGATCTTATGGTGGATGGGCAATTATTACAAAAAATAAAGTAAATATATCAGGTAAAACAAAATTATGCTGTAAATACTCCATAAAAACAAATTATCATGGAGGTGTTTCTGGAAGAGTTATTTTAGATAATACAGAAATTAGTAATGAAAATCTTATGAATGCAAGGACTCAATATAAATCAGAATTAATGCTTTATGATACTATAGAAGAAATTTTAAAATGGGATATTTCTAATGTACCAGAAGGTGATTATTATGTTGGAATTTCAAGCAATTGTTCAAATGAAACTAATATTTATGAAATTTGGTTTGAATAAGGAAAATCTTTAATTTTTCTTATTCAATAAAAAAGGAGACATTTTTATATAAACTGTGTCTCCTTTTATATTTCTCTTCTACCTTCTAAAGCCTTAGTTAAAGTAATTTCATCTGTATATTCTAAATCTCCTCCAACAGGAATTCCATGTGCAATTCTTGTAACAGTAATTCCCAAAGGTTTAATCAATTTAGACAAATACATTGCTGTAGCTTCACCTTCTACTCTTGGATTAGTAGCAAGTATAACTTCTCTTACTTGTCCATCCATAAGTCTTGAAAGTAACTCTTTAATTTTTATATCGTCTGGTCCAATACCATTCATTGGTGAAATAGACCCATGTAAAACATGATAAACACCTTTGAATTCATGAGTTTTTTCCATAGCAATAATATCTCGTACATCTTCTACAACACAAATTGAAGTTTGATCTCTTTTTGGACTAGAACAAATTGGGCACGGGTCTGTATCAGATATATTATAGCAACTTGTACAATATTTCAAATTTTGTTTTGCATCAGTAATTGATTTAATAAATTCATTTGTCTCTTCTTCTGAACAATTTAAAATATAAAAAGCAAGCCTAGCAGCCGTTTTATGACCTATGCTAGGTAGCTTTTCAAAACTTTCAATTAATTTTTCTATTGATGGCGAATATAATGACATCTCCTATTATTCCTTTCATATAGCAAAATATAACTAAAACTGTAATTATAGAAAAACCTTCATCTTTCTATACACAAAAATTACATCATTCCAGGCAAATTAAATTTACCAAATTCTTGATTTTGTGCTGAATCAACTTTTCTTAATGCTTCATTAACAGCTGTTAATATTAAATCCTCTAACATTTCTACATCATCTGGATCAACTACATCTGGTTTTATTTTTATTTCTTTTATTACTTTTTCTCCTGTTACTTTAACAGAAATAGCTCCTCCTCCTGCTGTTGAATCAAATTCTTTTGTAGCCAATTCCTCTTGTGATTTTTGCATCTCTGCTTGCATTTTTTTAGCTTCTTTCATTAAGTTATTAATATTCATTCCGCCAAATCCTCCCATTCCTCCTGGGAATCCTCCTCTTTTAGCCATTTTAAATTCCTCCTCTTTACTTTTTTAATCTATTATATTCAATGGTATATCAGACTGACTTGCAAGTCTTTCTATATCACTTTCTGGTTTATTATCTGTTGAATTATTTTTATCTTCTAAAATATATTTTATTTGCATAGGTTTTCCACAGGCCATAGAAACCATAGTAGAAATCTCTTTAATATTTTCTTGCTTTTGTAATACTGCTTTTCCAAAAGCTGTTAGACCTTTTGTAAATTTAATTCCTACTGTCATATCATTAATTTCCTCTGCACTTGTATTAACTAAATTTGTATATAATACAATTTTTCCATTTTGCTTTAAATCATTTACAATTTGTGGCCAACTCTTTTTTATATCTTTTGAATAACTTTTTATATTTAATGAACTTCCAGTTTCCCTAACATTTTTAGTTTGATTAATGTTATTTGATATTGATTGTTTTTCTTGATATGTATTAGCCTTTAAAGCTTCTGTTGTATTTACAACCGTTGTTACAGGAGCTGATACACTTTTTCCAGCTTTTAAGTAATTTTCTATCTTTTCAACTCTTTCTTCTATACTACTTCCTATTCCTATATCTTTACTACACAATTTAATCATTCCAGCTTGAAATACAATTGTTTTTTGTGTTGACCATTTTATATCATTTTCCAAACTAGATAATTCATAAATAAAATATACTAATTTTTCTTTTTGAGTTTTATTTGCTATTACTTCAATATTTTTAATTTCATCTGGACTATATAACTGCGCTTTACCTGAAACTTTAAATAACAAGATATCTTTTACATATTTAATCATTTCCCATAAAAAGTTGTTCAAGTCTTTACCTTGATTTAAAATTTCGTCCATAGTTTGTAAAGCTTTATCAATATCATATTCTATGATAGCATCTAAGATATTATGAACAAAAATTATTTTTGGAATTCCAACTAAATCTTTAATTTTATCTTCATCAATTTTATTATTCCCATCTTGTACACATCTTTCCAAAATCGATAACGCATCTCTCATTGCTCCATCTGCTAAAGTAGAAATAATATTTAAAGCACCTTCTGTAATTTCTATTTGACTTTCTTCACATACAATTTTTAATCTTTTTATAATATCTTCATTTGATATTCTTTTAAAGTCAAACCTTTGACATCTTGAAAGTATAGTTGCTGGTAATTTTTGTGGTTCCGTAGTTGCTAAAATAAATTTAACATGTTCTGGTGGTTCTTCTAATGTCTTTAACAAAGCATTAAAAGCACTTGGTGAAAGCATGTGAACCTCATCTATTATATATACTCTATATTTTGCCTTTGTTGGCAAAAAATTTACCTCTTCACGAATACTTCTAATATCTTCTACACTATTATTAGAAGCTGCATCCATTTCTACAACATCTGTTAAAGAACCATTTATAGCTCCCCTACAAATCTCACATTCATTACAAGGCTCTCCATCTTTTGGATTTAGACAATTAATTGCTCTTGCCAAAATTTTAGCAGATGATGTTTTTCCTGTCCCTCTTCCACCATTAAATAAATAGGCATGTCCTACTCTATCTGCCATAATTTGATTTCTAAGAGTTTTTGTAATATGTTCTTGTCCAACTAATTCTGAAAAAGTTATTGGTCTAAATTTTCTATAAAGAGCTGTGTACCCCATTTTCTCACATCCTTTATAATTAGAAGTTGCTAAAACCTCTTAAATATAAAATTTAATCTCTCTATAGAGAACACTCCACATAAGAATTTTCTACTTATTGCTGCTTCCTTCCGGACCTGACAAGGTTCATAGGTTCTTATTGGTTTGCTCTCTATACAAAGATTAAATTTTATACATTATTATTATATACTGTATCTTTTAATTTATCAAGTACTTTTTATATTTAGTATTACTAATAACTATATTCTTTTAAAAACTATATCTTTTAAATCTGTATATTCAATACTTTGTGTTCCTTCATCTACAATATTATTAATTGGTAAATCTAAATTTACATTTGACTTATATTTTCTTCCTGAATCTAATTCTATTACAATATCAAAAGAAAAACTAAATTTTAAATTTTCATTTTGGACTGAAAGTTTTTTTAATAACCCATCATGATTAATTTCAACATCATCATTTGAAATATAATTTCCTAAATCATCAATTGCATAACGAAATATTACTAGTCCCCCTTGATTTGATAATTTTAAATCCTTTAAACTTGCATCCATATCACCTATAAATTCAATTTTATCAGTTTCATTCTCTGGTGTATTTTTAAAAAGTTTATTTTCCATTTGGGAATCAGGCTTATATAATTTTAGAGTTCCTACTGTAGGTTTTTTTGTAACTTGAAAATTATCTAAAATTATTCTATCTATTGTTTCTGTATTTTCATAATTATCATTTTTTTTAATATATAAATATATATCATTATTTTGGCTTACTTGTAAATTCCATCTATTAGCACTATCTTCAACATCCGTTCCCTCTGCAATACTAATAATAGAAATTTTTGATAAGTCAAAAGGAAGGCTTGATTCACCTTCGACACTATATTTTAAAGTGATTACTCCTGTAACAAATAAAATAACAAACACTATAAATAATATTACATATATATGAAAATACTTTGTGTTTGCTAATCGACTTAATTTTATATTCAAGATTTCCTCCTTAAGTATATTTTATATTCTAATAATATAAATTTGGTGTGCCCAGGCGGACTCGAACCACCATCGGTCGCTTAGGAGGCGACTGCTCTATCCTGCTGAGCTATGAGCACAAATATATACTAGAGAATATTATAATGTATTTTCTTATAAAAATCAAGTTGAATTTAATACAATAAAAAGAGGAAATGGATTTTACTCCTTTCCTCTTTTATTATTCTATCTTAGAACTTTCTTCTTAATTAAGATTACTCCTCCTAATAATATTAGTAAGCTTCCAATTCCAATTGCTATATAAATTGCAATATTTTTCTCTCCAAGTGGCGGTACAATTGTTGATTGTGCTCTTATATAATAGTTATTATCACCTTCATCTTTCCAACTATCTTCTCCTATTTTTGTTAGGTCATAGTTTCCTGGTGTTTCTACTTTCCATTCTCCTGTCTTTGTTGCTTCCCATGCGTTTTCACCAGTTAGACTACTAATAATTGACTTTCTCTTAACAACTCCTTCTGCTGTATAAGTATTTCCATAGAATCTACCTATAGGATTTGTTACTTGAATTAATTCTATATGATTATTAAATACTGTATCCTTATCTGTCATACTTGATAATAGCTTTTTGCCTACTAATCTTAATGTACTTACTTCTCCTGGTCTAATACTTACTTTATCACTTATTCCACTATTTGCTATTAATATATTATTTCTAGTTTTTATATTATTATATACTTCACTCCAAATAGGTATTCCTGCTAGTTTATTATTTTCTGATAAAGCTCCATCTTTTCCAAGCAATTGCCATTTTGTCTTATCATCAATTCCTGTGTTATTGTAATCTTCTACATTTGTATTAACACCTGTATAATCATTAAATACTAGATTTTCATCGGCATAATCTGCTATTACATAAGATAAGTCTATTGCCTGCATACCACCATTATTACCATAACGATAGTATTCTGTACTATTATAATCAAGTTCTGATCTATTATATACTTTCATTTCATATTCAAGTTCTAAATTTGAACCTTGTATAAGTTCACTATCAATCTCAATTTTTAGTCTATTTCCATCTGGATATGTTACATAATTTATTGTGTCATTTCTTGGGTCTCCTTGTGCTATTACATGTCCATTTGCTAATGTCAATGACATTTTACTTATTTCTTTTGTAACTTGTAAGCTTTGTCTTGGTCTTTCTATAATTCCAAATTTAACTTCATAATCACGTTTTCCATTTATGTATCCTACTTCATTATATTGAGTTTCTTGATTCTTTTCATCTTCTATTGCAAAATCCATTAATCCAGAATATGAATTCATGTAATATAATTCGCTGTTTGAATTACCTCCTTGATAAACTGTTTCTGTTTCATAATTTATTTTGCTTAAAGAATCATTTATTGCTTTTCTTTGTCTTACATCATCTACAGCAGATGAAACTTTACTATCTCCTAGATTATTAATATAATCATACCAATAATATAGTTTTTCATTTGCTATTGTTTCCTTATTTTTCTTGTCTTGTGAAGCATCAATATTATTGATATCTTCTAGCAATGTTCTAAATCTTTCACTATCTACAGTTGTTGATTTATAATTTTCTGTTGTTACATTAATATCTCCTGTTGCATCTTTAATAACTGTTTGTTTATCATCAAATTTACCATAAGTATATTTTAAGTAATATTCTCCTGGTACTAATCCTACAAAACTATACTTTCCTTCATTATTAGTCATACCTTGTGCATCTTCAATTTTTACATCTACTCCATCTAATGTATATAGTTTTACAGTTTCATCTCCATCATAAGTTAGTAATTCAACTTTAACATTTTCTACAGCATTTTCTCCATCATCATATTGTCCATTACCTTTACGCTCTTCATTTGTCATTAAATCGTCTCTCTTGTAATCTCCATCAATACTATCTTCAAATACTGCTCCTGAAATTTTCTTATTAGCTTCAGACTCTGGTTTTCTCTTTAATTGGAATCCAGGTGCTGCATCTGTATCATCTTCATAAGTATCAGTATTTCCATAACTAATATTATTTGGTGCTGAATCTTTATCAATTCCTGCATATTTATTTCTATTGTCTTTATCAAATGTAGAATAAGCTATTATTTCTGTCATATTTCGTTTTAATTCAAGAGTTTGTTCATGTTCCAAATTAGCCATTGATGCAATTACTTTTGAATCTAATTCATATTGTAATAATATTGTAATTGATTCTCCAGGTGCTATATCTTTATTTATTATACCTGTTTCCCAAATTGTAATTCCATCATTTGTTACTCCTTTTTGCCATGCTTCTGTTATATCTTGATCATTTCCATTTCCATTAACAATTTTTGCAGATTCCATTCTAAAATAATTTGCATCCGCATAATTTCTTAATGCAACTTGTGAAATTAAATTACTGCTTTCATTTTTTACAACTAATTTATATGTTGAGAACAGTTGCAATTTTCCATGGTCTGCACCATTTTCCAAAGCATCTTTTGTATATGCTATATAAGAATCATATACTTCTCTTACATAAGTCATTTCTCTATATTTTCCGCTTCTCTTAGCTAAAATTGAAAATCCATCCATTAAAGCATCATACGCACTGTTGACAATACCACCTTCTAAGTATTCATCTCTTTGTTTATAATAATAAGTATGATTATATCCATTTATTTCTAGTCTTACATTATCCATATCAGTAACTATAGCCATATCTGGTTGTGCTCTTTCATACATACCTAAATTAATATTTTTTACAGTTTTTACACCTGCTGACCATTTTATTTCATATCCAGCTGTTTTTGTATCTGCAAGCATTTTTCCTGCTTCTATGTCCACTATACTTCCATTAAGTGAGTCTTTTGTATAAGCTGTATTTTGCACTAATTTTGAATTATATGAATCTTCTGTATTACCTGCTTCTCCTATACCTGTATATGTTAACCCTACATCTGTTGATGTTTTACCAGTTGAACTTCCATTTTGAGTTTTAGCAGTTGCTCCATATATTGTTGAGAAGTTTTCATTTACAATATCTCTTCTAGTTTCAGAAGCTTTTGAACTTGTTTCTAATTTTTGTAATTCTTGATTTGTTAATACATTTTCATATTTTAATCCATTGTACTCAAATTCTACAGAATATTGTGAAGCTTCTTCAATATTTATTGTATAGTCATAAGTATCATAATTATTATCGTCTACTTCTTTGTCTCCTTTTGCTGGGAAGTAATAACTTCCATTTGAATCAGTTTTTCTAGTTGCTATAACTGTACCATTCTTTTTCAAGTATACTGGTATATTTGGAATTCTAATATCTGCTGTATCTCCATCACCTGTATTCCATAAATTATTTCTTGAAGATAATTTTCCTGAAGCTATATCTTCCCATACATATCCTTCAAGATCTACATATTGTTGTTTATTGTTAAATTTAACTTCAGTCTCTTTACTACCAACACTATTTTCAAGTTTAACATCTAAAACTTCACTACTTACTTCATAATATTGTGTCATTTCTTTTGGTAAGTCAACTTCTTCTATATGATAAGTATAAGATTGTGGTATATTTTTCAATTCAACAACAGCATTTTCATCTGTTTCAAATAAATATGCTTTATCCTTATCTTCTGATACTGTTAATTTGCTTGGTTTTCCTTCAGTATAAGATGTAATATATTGTGTCTTTTCATCTTCATCTGTATATGAAATTCTAAATTTAACACCCTTGAATTTTAAATCTTCTAAGTTAGAATTTTGAGTGTCTTTATCTACCTTTATAATTTTCAAATTTCCATATTTTCTATTTTTTATTTTTAGTTTTGTTGTTCTTCCTGCTTCTATTTTAACATTTTCATACACTGTGTCTGTTTGTAATTCTAAATCGTATCCATCAGGCAATCCAATTTCTTCAACTTTATATGTTCCTGGCATTAATTCATCTTCTAATTTTGCAATACCATTTTCGTCTGTTTTTACTGTTGTGTCTACATTATTACCAGTAATTCTGAATGTTACTCCTGGTATTGCATTTTCTGTGTCATAATCTATTTTTGTAATTTTTAAATCTCCTGTTACTACAATATCATCTGGCCATTCAATTTCTGCAGTTTTTGGCATATACTCCTTTTCGTCTTCTACTCTATAACTCATCATATCTTGTGTTGACAATACATCTCCACACTTAGGATTACTATGTCCTGTATCATCAACCCCAACACATTCATATTTATAAGCATATAATCTAGTAATCATTTTATAAGAAGTATTTTCTACTGTTAATTTTGCTTTTACATTAGTAACCACTTTTATATTTTTACTTATCTTCAAATAAAATGTAGTTGTACTATTATCATTAATAGTATCTATAGATATTTCATTTCTCTTATTACTGTCTAAAATAGTAGCATTTATTTGTGTCTCAGTTCCATTTCTAGTTTTTCCTTTAACTTGAATTGTTAAGTTTCCACCAAAGTTAGTTTTCATTTTATATGGTCCAATAACATTATAGTTGGAATCATATTTCTCAGGTACTATGCCTATATCTTCAGTTTGATTTAAGTTTTCAAATTTTATATCCTTTTCTATTATTTCTTCAGTTGTATTAAATATTTTTGGATATCCATCCATCAATATTGGTCCTCTATAATAATGATTTCCTTCTGTACATTGTGCATAGCCAGGACTCATACATTCATATACATTTCCATTAGTATCTTCAAAGTGCATTTCACTAATATTTGTTCCTGGGAAATATTTTTGTAAAGCTGCTATTTCTTCTGCTGATTTATCTCCAACTCTTCTAATTATAACATCATAAGAATGATCATCACTTAACCAGTTAGAATAAACAGATATATTAGAAAAGATAATTGCTATACCAAATATTACTACCATTAATCTTTTTATTTTCTTATTTTTAATAAAATAAGCTAAAATTACTGCTAATATTATAATTATCATTCCTATAGATATTCCTTTAGCTAAACCTGTTTTTACAGAAATAATAACACTAGCATCAGAAGTATTATTAGTTTTATCTAAGTCTTCTCTATTATCTAAATTTGTTACACTTGCAAGTTGAACTGTATTTTTTACTGTACCTGCTGAAGAACTTGTCATTTTCTTTGTTAAAATTAATTTTACAGATTTACTTTCTCCTGGTGCAATTTTTGTTCCAGTTAAACTTGTATTTCTTAAATTGTTAGTTGAAGATAATTTCCATCCTTCATTACCATTAGTTGCAAAACTTAAAGCCTCTGGCTTAGTATCTAATATTTCATTTACATATCCATCTAACTCTCCAACATTTGTAACTATAATATTATATTCTACATTAATTGTTGTATTTTCAATTTGCTTTCTATCAATTTCTACTTTAGCTAATTTTGAATCATTATATGTATATTGTTTTGTTCCTTTGCTATTATTTACTGTAATATTAGAAACATATTTATCAATCTTAAAGTCAAATTTTTCATTTTTTATTAGTCCCATATCTATGTTTTCTAGATTTTTTGACTGTAAAACTAAAGTATCCGTAATACCTACTAATTTTTGAGTACCATCTATATTTATTTCTTTATTTATAACATCTGAATTTGCATTTTCACTAATAGCTACTTTTTGATATGTAGTTATTTTATAATTATTAGTATCATATTCAAAAATCACTACATATTTTCCAATTGGTACTTCTGAAAATGTATATTCACCTTTTTCATTTGTTATGACTGTTTGAATTGCATTTTCATTATTCATTGTACTTACATTTATATCAAATAATTTAACACTTATATCTGATAATAATTTTTCACTTGAGTCTCTTTTTCCATCTTTGTTCTTATCTTCCCAAACATGTCCACTTATACTATATTTATTAGTACTTGAATCATCACCTGGATTTGGATTTACTGGTCCTGGGTCTGGGTCTACTGGTCCAGGATCTGGATCTATTGGACCTGGATCTGGGTCTATTGGATCTGGATCTATAGTATGAACTTCTTTTGGAATTATATAACTTTTTATTGTATTTGATACTTTAGTATCCATTTTTTCTCCACTTGCTGTTACATAGTTTGCTATCTCTGTTCTTGAATCAACATCTCCTGCTTTAGCTTTTATGTTAAATGTCATTGTTTTTCCTGCAGGTATGAATCCAATATAATTTAAATTTGCTTCATTTTCAACTTTATTTGTTAAATCCACTATTACTTTTTCTGTATCATACTCTATATTTTCTTCTTTTGAATTATTTTCAGAACTTCTAATATTTTCATCTTTTATAACATATTTTTCATATTCTGCTGAAATTCCTTTTAAATCTTCTGGTAAAAAATCTGTAACTTGTACTATTGTTCCAACTTGACCTTCATTTTTTACTTTAACAATATAATTTATTTCTTCATCATATTGTAACTCTTCTCCTTCTTTTTCAGATGTCATAGACACTGAAACACATTTTGGATAAGCTGAACGTATATTTTCATTTGACCTATAAATTTCATTTTGATTTACAGTTGCAGTATAAGATAATTTTACATCTTGTTCAATTATATCTTTATCAAAATCTTCTGTTTTTACATTAAAATATACAATTAAATATTGATTAGGCTTAATCTTTTCAACATTAAAAGATAATTTATTATTTTCATATTTTTTATCTGTTATTGAAAGACTTGTATCTATACCTCCACCATTATTTTGATGGAACCCATATACAAAATTATTTAAATCATATACTATTTCTTTTTGGAATTCTGATGTTTCTACATATATATTATTTATATCTTTATCAGTTAAGTTATATAAATACATTTCATAGAAAAATGTATTTTCTTCTACTCTTCCTATATAAGATTTTAGTTCTGTTTTAATACTAGCTTTTTCAATTACATTTCCTAAAGCTAAAGTAGCATATTGTTGCTGATTTAATAATAATTGTATATTATTATTAATATTTTGTTGTAATTGGTCGGCCCCTAGTGGCTTAGCTATTACTTCATAATATTTTTCTATAACTTCACCAGATTTAATTACTATATTATCTTCTTCAATAGTTCTTTTTGTATCATCTTCTACATACTCATATTTCTCACCTAAATATGCACTTTTATCAATACTTACATAATTTGTACCTTCTGGAACTTGTGCTGAAATCTTTAATCCACTAATATCATTATTAGAATTATTTTTAATTTGCATAACATATCTAATAATTTCATGCTCTTTTACCTTATCGCCATCTTTTAATACTTGGTTTCCCACTTGTGCATAAGCTACTAATTGTAATTCAGTGTCATCTCCAGTTGTACTTACATTACTTGTAAATGTCGTGATTTTCTCTTTTAATTCAAAAGCTGAAATAATGCTAATAGGGATTATCTTGCTGTTTAATTGCCTATTTGTATAATCATTATTCAAACCACTTTCATTATAATATGTAACATCTATGTTACTATCAACTGATTCAATATCTTTTTTAACAACTATAGTTGCTGGAATTATAATATGTGCTCCAGTTATCATAGAATTTAACATATAATTTTTTTGAATTCCTTCTATTTGCATTCTAATAACTTTAGAATTATCTCTATCTATAACTTCTGCACTACTTATTCTTAAATTCTCATCATATAATAAAGAAACTTCTCCTAATATAACCTTCTCTACTTCTGTTGGTAATTTAATTTCCAATACTGGGTTTTTAAATAAGTTATATTGTATTTTATTTGTTATTAAATCTGCTGTAAATACAACATCATTTTGAATATTATTAGTTAACTGTTGTTTATCAACAGATACATCAATTCTTGTCTCTGATTCTTTTATTTGTGTTGTACTACTACTATTAAAATGGTATACTTCTTTTCCACCATTAATACAAGAAATTTCACCTTTTGTCTGAATTTTATGAATATCAGTATCTTTTACTGTTTCTTTAATTTCTCTTACATTTTGAATAGTTATTCCTTTTAGTTCTTCTATTTTACTTGTTTTTATAATTATGTTTGATATTTCATTTTCATAATTTATTTCAACTATTCCATTTTCTCCAGATTCTGTATCTTTATTTATTTCTCCTAAGATATCTCCATTCTCATTTAGAATTTGCAAATATCCTTCTTTTCCTAATTGTTCTAACACTTCATTTTTATTAATTTTTGTACTTTTGTATATAATTTCACTTGCTTCTGTTTCTATATTATTTTCATCAATGAAAGCATTTTTTAAATTAATTTGCACTTCATCTGAAAGATTTCTATAACTTGGATTAATTGTTATATTTTCAATATATTCTGTTTTTTGACTTGTTCCATTTTCCTTATTTGCTTTTATTCCACCATTATATATATCACTTGTATTTACATCTGTTGAAATTAGCCCCGAAATATTTTCTGTTACATTATATATTTCATTAATCTCTACTGCTTTACTTTTTCCTCTTGAAAAACTCTCTTGAATTTTTCCCTTTATTTCCAATTGCCTTGCTATATTTCTTGCACTAAATACTTGTGTACTATAATAAAGAATAAGTTTATATTCATCTCTTACTCCATTTACTTCTTCAGAATATATATTACCTTCCTCATTTGATCCATTAGTTGTTTCTATCCTTATTTCACCTGTTTTATTATTGTATACATTTTTTATATCTTTTGCATCTTCATTTCCATTTGTTGCTTTTGTAGAAATACCTATCACTTCAACTTTATTTGGATATTCTCCCTCAATTTTAGGAAGGTTTAAAGCAATATCTGTTTTCTCTATTGGATAATATTTCTGTCCCTCTACAAATTCCACACCTGTTTTTAGGTCTATTTGTACTAAGGTTACTTTATCATCTTCAATAGCATAGTTTACATATTTTTCTAAATTGATATTATATAATACATTGACTTTAGACTCATCAATTGCTTCTTCTATTTCATCTACTGCTGATGAAATGATAAGCAATAATGAACTATTTAATAATATCATTGATAAAATTAAGATAACTATTGCTTTTCTAAAAATATCTTTCATTGAAATTCCTCCTTCTAAATTCACCTTATTCTGATTATACTACATTTTCCTTGATTTTTCAATAGTTTTTTACATTTTATGTTAATTTTTTCAGTTATGTAAACACTTGTCGAAAATCACTTCTTACTTTATTATTAAACATTTTATATTATTTTTCAATATAGGTATTTTTTTTATTACAAAAATATATCTTTTTAGCACTAGGGAAGGTATTTTTACTAATTTTAATAGTTAAAAATTAAGTTTTGTTTACATTTTTATTACAAATTACACTTTTTTACTTGACAATTATGCTATAATAGATTAAAAACCTCGGGAGGTATAGAATGCAGAAAATATTAAGTAAAATGCGAAAAGCAATTGAAGAATACCAAATGTTAGAAAATAATGATAAAATAGCTATTTGTTTATCTGGAGGAAAAGATTCTATTACTTTATTACATGCTTTTAAAGCTTTACAAAGATTTTATCCCAAAAAGTTTGAACTTATAGCAATAAGTATAGATCCTGGATTTGATTTCTTTGATACAACCCTCTTACAAGATATTTGTAATAATTTACAAATACCCCTTTTTATAGAAAAAAGCAATGCTAAAGAAATTGTTTTTGATTTAAGAAAAGAAAAAAATCCCTGTTCTTTATGTGCAAATTTAAGAAGAGGGATAATAAACTCAATTGCTATAAGAGAAGGATGCAATAAAATTGCTTTAGGACATAATGAAGATGATGTATTAGAAACATTTTTATTAAACTTACTATATACAGGAAGTATTGGAACTTTTTCTCCTATAAGTTATATGGATCGTTCAGGAATCACTCTAATTAGACCTCTTATTTATACATCTGAAAAAGACACTAAAAGGTTTATTAAAAAAAATGAATTATCTGTTATGCCAAAAGTCTGCCCAGTAGATGGAACTTCTAAAAGAGAAGATATGAAACAAATGATTTTCTCTCTTCAAAAAGAAATTCCTTCAATAAGAGCTAATCTCTTTGGTGCCATTCAAAGAAATTTAAATGATTGGAAAATATAAAAAAATAAAAGAGGCATGATTTTCTTAAATAACTTACATGCCTCTTTTTATTCCTATATGAAAAATTTCTTTGTAATTATAATTTTTCTTATTTTACAATTGCTACCATTGCATCTTTTAGTTTTTCTAATTTAGTATTTGCATCTTCCTCTGAATTTCCTTTTATTCCCATATATAATTTTATCTTTGGTTCTGTTCCAGAAGGTCTTACACAACACCAACTATTATCTTCTAATTCATAATATAAAACATTTGATTTTGGAAGCCCTGTTGTATTTTCTTCTTTTGTTAGCATATTTTTAACATAATCACGATTAATATCCTTAAATGTTAAAACTCTATAATCTCCAATTTTCTCTACAGGTTTGTTTCTCATATTTGTCATCATTTCTTCTATTTTTTTAGCTCCTTCTACCCCTTCTAATACAATTGAAACTTGAGCCTCTTTATAATATCCATATTTTTCATATATATTAATCATTGCATCCCACAAAGATTCATTTTTGGATTTATAGTAACAAGTTGCTTCGCATAATGACATAACCGCTGATATTCCATCTTTATCTCTTGCATAATCTCCAATTAGGCATCCATAGCTCTCTTCAAATCCAAATACATATTTATTACCATTAGTTTCTTCCTCTTTTTTAATAACTGCTCCAATGTTTTTAAAGCCTGTTAATACTTCATATAACTTTAAATTATATTCTTGAGCAATAGCTTTAGTCAAATTAGAAGAAACAACTGTTGTAATCATCATTCCATTATTTGGTAATATATTCTTTTCTTTCATTTGAGAAATTCTATATTCTGCTATTAATAAAGCAGACATATTTCCTGTATAATCCATGTATTCACCTGTAATACTATCTTTAGCAAATACTCCCAATCTATCAGCATCTGGATCAGTTGCTAATACTACATCTGCATCTACTTTTTTAGCTAACTCTAATGCTAATTTAAATGCTTTTTTATCTTCTGGATTTGGGTAATCTACTGTTGGGAAATTTCCATCTGGTTCTTTTTGTTCTGGCACAACATAAAGGTTTTCAATTCCTATTTCCTTTAAAAGTCTTTCAGTAATAGTATTACCAGTTCCATGTAATGGAGTATAAACAACCTTTATCTTTTTACCTTGTTCTCTTACTATTTCTGGGTTTAATACTAATGATTTCAATGTATTTATATATTTATCATCCATCTCTTTGCCAATAATATTAAATAATCCCTTTCCTATTGCTTCTTCTTTAGAAATCTCCTTAATCTCACTATACTCTTTTACATCTCTTACTTTTCCAATAATTTCTGTATCTCTTGGGGATACTATTTGTGAACCATCATCCCAATATACTTTATAACCATTATATTTTGGTGGATTATGACTTGCTGTAATCATAATTCCTGCAGTACATTTTAATTCTCTAACAGCATAAGATAATTCAGGAACTGGTCTTAAATTTTCAAATAAAAATGTCTTAATCCCATTTGCATTTAAGATTAAAGCTGTTTGAATACTAAATTCTTTTGACATTCTTCTTGAATCATAACTGATTGCAACTCCTTTGTCTTTAGTGCCTTGTTCTAATATATAATTAGCTAATCCTTGTGTTGCTTTTCCTACTGTATATTTGTTCATTCTGTTTGTTCCTGCACCAATTACACCTCTTAACCCAGCTGTTCCAAATTCTAATTCCTTATAGAATCTATCTTCAATCTCTTTTTTATCATTTTCTATTTCCTGTAATTCTTTTTTTGTTTCCTCATCAAAATCAAAACTTTCTAACCATTTTCTATATTCTTTTAAATAATCCATAAAATCATTCCTTTCTCTCACACATAATAACATTAATTTTGTAAAAAAGAAAGATGAATTAAAAATTTAATTCACCTTTTTTCATTATTTTATATGATGAAATTTTTCATATAATTCTCTTGCTGTTTTTGGACAATCTACACCAACATCATCTGAATTTTTTACAGGTGCAAACTCCTCTTCTCTTTTAACTCTTAATATAGCCATATCATCAAATTCACTAAAAGCATCAAACAAAAATGCTTCAAATTTATAAGCATTTGGAGAATCAGGTACAACTAAATCTCCATTTTTATCTATATATTTAGTTTTCTTAAAAGCACTATGATATGGTAAAGGTGTTCTTCCCATTCTTTCAACTGCTTCTAAATTAAACAAATTACAAAGAATATGCGATTCACCATATAAAAGTTCACCATTCTCATCAACTGCTTCTGCCATTTCGTTAGAAATTTCAGAATACTCTATAACACTAGGTTTACCATTCCTTTTACAAAAAACTCCTACTTTTTCATGAGGATTTGCTTTTACAATAGATTTACAAGCTACTGTAACATTCCTATCAATAGCTGTTCCAATTAAAACTGGATCTACCATTTTTACAAGGCAATTATCAACTCCTGCAATAAATACCCATTCAACACCTAACTGCTTCATTTTATCTGTCATTTCACTTTTAACAAGTGATTCATATATTCCACCATGACCATCTGCTGCTTGTTTTATAAGTCCATCTTCTCCTATTAAAATTTTCCCTTCAGTATCAATCATTGGTAATTCACCTTGAATGAAGAAAAATATATTTACATCTTTTTTATATCCAAAATATCTATTTTTTTCGAAAAACTCCATTGTTTTATTGTTATTTTCACGACTTGTCATAATAAACCATGGTATTGTAATATTATATTTTTTTTCTTCCTCTTTCAAAGCGTCTGATAATAGCTCAAATAAAGATTTATGTGAGTTTAACCCAAGATCAAAAGTTCCCTTTGGTCCATCATGTCCAAGTCTTGTTCCTTGTCCTCCAGCCATTGTTACAACTGCAAGTTTTCCACTTTTAATTGTTTTTTTTCCAATTTCTTCATAATATTTATATTTTTCGTTTAATTTATATTTATCCAAATATTCCATTGGTTGTATCTCATCATTATTTTGTAAATTTTCTTTTTTTGTATTATTATATAAAGTAGAAATTAATTCAAAATCAATATTAGCAATTTGATTTAACAATTCTTTTTTATGTTTTTCATCTAATTTTTCATATCCGTTTAATAAATGTTCTTGATTATATTTTTTTAGTATAGCTCTATCTTCATCTAATATATTGTCCATGTTTTTTCACCCTTTCAAAAAAACGTTATTATTATTTATATAACATTCTTATGAAATTATCAAGAGTTTTATAACAATTTTTCAATACCTGATGTAGATAGTATTTTGGAATATCCTTTTGCTATATCTTTAATATTTTCTTGTACTTCATTAATATCATAACAATCTATTACTTGTGTATTCTTATCAGAAATTAAATTGTTAATACTTTGATTCATACTATTAATATATTCTTCTTTTCCCTTTATAAAAATTACTTTTTCTTTATTTTTAATATCTTCATTTTGTAATTTTTTGATTTTATCTTCATTATTATTCCAATCTATATTTATTATTTTATCTTTTTCCTCTGGTTTTAAATTTATTCTTCCTAATAGTGTACTTACTGTACTATTTAAATCATTTTCTGTTATCATAATTACTTCTTTATTTTCTTTTAGCTTTCCATTAATATAAGGTAAACTTATCATTTCAAAATGATAATCGCTAGCAAAAAATAAACACAATTTTTCTTTAGTTTTCATTTGTTATCAATCCTTTCATATTTAAGAATAAATACGTCTTCTTTTGAATTCCGTAGTTTGACTACTGGTAAATTTTACCAATTATTTTAAAATATGTCAATATTATTTCAGAAATATTTCAGAAATATTTCAAAACCATTTCAAAACTATTTCAAAATTCTTTTTACATGTATATTTTTATAAAATTGGCAAATAATGAATTTAGAGAATATTTTGTAAAAAAAGTTTTTTGGAGGTAACTTATGAAAAAAATTTTAAATTCTATGAAAAATTCCAAATTAGGAATTATTATTATTTTAAGTTTATTATTATTTTTATATACAATTGTATGTGCTTTTAGCTACGCACAAGCTGTATCAAGTAATATTAGTGATAGCGTTTTTCGTCTTCATGTTATTGCAAACAGTGATAGTGATGAAGATCAAAATCTAAAGTATAAAGTACGTGATGCTTTATTAAATTATATGAATAATATTTGTAGCAACTGTTCTTCAAAAGAAGAAGCAATCCAAATTGTTTCAGAGCATCAAGACAATTTTAAACAAGTAGCATTAGAAACAATAATAGCCAATGGATATAACTATAATGTAACTATTAAAGTTGGAAACTTTGAATTTCCAACAAAACAATATGGAGATATTTCTTTACCAGCAGGTTTTTATGATGCTTTAAGAGTAGAAATTGGTCAAGCTGAAGGAAGAAATTGGTGGTGTGTAATGTTCCCATCACTTTGTTTTGTAGATATCTCATCTGGAATTGTACCAGATGAATCTAAAGAAGAACTTCAAGATGCTCTATCTAAAGAAGAATATTCTTTAATATCAAACAATTCAGATAATGAAATAAAATTCAAATTTAAGTTAATTGAATTTTTCGCTAATAATGGATTATTGACTGCAAAAAAATAATTATAAATAAGCAATAAACACTTCCATTTTTAACAATTTGAATTTTAAAATTCTATATTTTTACTGTATTGCATATTATACTTTTATTATATTGGAAATACTGTCAAAATTTTAATTCACTGAAAACAGTAATAAAATTTTCTCTTGCATTACTTAACTCTTTATGATATATATTAAAATATAAAATAATATTCAGGGGGAATATAATTGGAAAAATTAGTAATAACAGGACCAACACCTTTAAAAGGTGAAGTAGAAATAAATGGAGCAAAAAATGCAGCAGTTGCTATATTACCTGCTACATTATTAATAGATGGAATTTGTACAATAAATAATCTTCCTAATATAAGTGATGTACAAATTCTTTGTAATATATTAGAAAAAATGGGTGCTAAAATAACATGGAATACTCAAAATGAAATTACAATAGATACAAGAGATATATCTACAACACAAGCACCTTTAGATTTAACAAGTAAATTTAGAGCATCTTATTATCTTATTGGAAGTATGCTTGGTAGAACTGGAGAAATTGAAGTTGGTATGCCTGGTGGTTGTAAACTAGGTGCAAGACCAATTGATCAACATATTAAAGGGTTTGAATTACTAGGAGCTAATGTAACAGTTGGAAAAGGTACTATAACTGCAAAAGCAAATTGTTTAACTGGAACTTCTATTTACATGGATGTTGTTTCAGTTGGAGCAACAATTAATGTTATGCTTGCTAGTGTTTTGGCAAAAGGAACCACAATTATTGACAATGCTGCAAAAGAGCCACATATTGTTGATGTTGCAAATTTCTTAAATACAATGGGTGCAGATATTAGAGGTGCTGGTACTGATGTAATAAAAATCAATGGTGTTGAAAAACTACATGGAAATAGTACTTATTCTGTTGTACCAGATCAAATTGAAGCTGGAACTTTCATGCTTGCAGCTATTGCTTCAAAAGGAGATTTATTAATAAAAAATTGCATTACTAAACATTTAGAATGTATTACTGCTAAAATTTTAGAAATTGGTGGTAATGTTGAAGATAATGGTGATAGCATAAGAGTTTGGTACACAAAAAGACCAAATAAAGCTATTATAAAAACTTTACCTTATCCTGGATTTCCAACTGATATGCAACCTCAAATGGGTGTAGTTCTAGCAACTGCAAATGGAACAAGTATAATAAATGAAAGTATATGGGAATCAAGATTCCAATATACAGCTGAATTAAACAAAATGGGTGCTAATATAACAGCACAAGGAAAATCTGCAATATTTGAAGGAGTAGATGAATTATTCGGTGCTCCAGTATATTCAACAGATTTAAGAGCAGGTGCTGCTTTAATTATTGCTGGAGTCTCTGCAAATGGTGTAACTGAAATATATAATTTACAGCATATTGATAGAGGTTATGAAAATATAGAAGAAAAATTTAGAAGTATTGGTGCTAATATTCAAAGAGTAATAGAATAATTTAAGGAAAATAAAAGATGTTAAATTTCTGTAGTTTATATAGTGGAAGTAGTGGAAATAGTTTATTTATAGAAAGTGAAAATACAAAAATATTAGTTGATGCAGGTGTTAGTGCTAAAAAAATTGAATTCGCACTTGCAAATTTAGATATTAATCCATCTTATTTAGATGGAATTTTAATTACACATGAGCATTCTGATCATGTACAAGGTTTAGGAACACTTGCAAAAAAATATGATTTACCTGTATTTGTAAATCAAAAAACTTTAGACGCTATGCCAAAACAAAAAGAAAAGATAAAAAAAGAAAATATAAAAATAATTAAGACAGAAGAAAAATTTGAGATTGGAGACTTAAAAATAAAGCCATTCTCAATTCCTCATGATGCTGCAAATCCATTCGGATTTAGTATTTTTAAAGATAATAAAAAAATCAGTATAGCAACTGATATTGGACATATTACAAATGGAATATTAAAAAATTTGGAAGATAGCATTTTTGTTTTATTAGAAGCAAATTATGATCCAGAAGTTTTAAAATTTTCACACTATCCTTATCCATTAAAAACTAGAATTGCAAGTCCAACAGGTCATTTATCAAATGAAATAGCTGGAAAAACAATTTCCTATCTTATAAAATCTGGTTTAAAGCAAGCCTTGCTTGGACATTTAAGCAAAGAAAGCAATTTTCCTGAATTAGCTTACAAAACAGTTGTAGATGAGATAATTTCTAATCAACTTAGTGAAAATTCAATTAAACTGGGGGTTGCAAGTAGAGATATTCCTGGAAATAAAATTATATTATAAAGTAGGAAATTAAATGTTAACAATTAATATATTATGTATTGGTAAAATAAAAGAAAAATTCTTTAAAGATGCAATTGATGAATACTCAAAAAGATTATCAAAATATTGCAAATTAAATATATTAGAACTACCTGATGAAAAAATTCCTGATAAATCTAATATTAACATAGAAAATGAAATTAAAATAAAAGAATGTAATAACATCATTAATCACTTAAAAAAAGACTCTTACATAATTAGCCTAGATTTAAAAGGAAAAAATTTTTCATCTGAAGAATTTTCTAAAAATATTGAGAATATTTCTATGATATCTAGTCAAATTACTTTTATAATTGGTGGTTCTTTAGGTCTATCTGAAAATATATTAAACCTTTCTAATCAAAAAGTTTGTTTTTCTAAAATGACATTTCCACATCAATTAATTAGAATTTTTTTGCTAGAACAATTATTTAGGTCATTTAAAATTTCTAATGGTGAAACTTATCATAAATAATAATTTATATAAATTGTAGGGAAAATATGTTAGAAGAAAGATAAATTGTGGGACAACTTGAAAAAACTTTCATTCATAATAATATTTAAAATATAGATTTGGGGGATTAGGGGATATATTTTCCCTACAAGATTAAAAACTTAATTAATTTGATTTAAAATTTCTATTGCTAATCTTTTAGCAATAATTTTTTTTACTATCAAAAAAATTGATATAAATAAAATAATTTTAAAAATCATATAGCCTCCTCTTGATGTGTTTTTATTTTACACTACTTTCCATAAAAAGTCAACAAGAAAATTACGACAAAAATCGACACATTCATTTTGACACTATAATACTATCTGTTATCCTCGTTAATTTGGGTCAAAAAGGATTCTCCCTATTGACCAACTAACCGAATTAAAACATTACATACAATTATACTAGTAACTATTCCTACAAAATCAGCAATTAAAGCTGCCCATAAAACAAATCTTGTTTTTTTAATGCCAACTGCACTTGTATAAACTGCTATAGTATAAACTGTAGTTTCAGTTGATCCCATTATAACTGATGTAATTAATCCAATATTAGAATCTACACCAAAATTTTTCATTATATCTGTTGCAATGGCAATAGAACTACTACCAGAAATTGGTCTAATTAATGCTAATGGTAAAACCTCTGTTGGAAAATTAACAAACTGCAAAATTGGTGTTAAAAAATTACTAATCATATCCATAATTCCAGAGCTTCTTAATGCCCCTATTGCCACAAATAGTCCTACTAAAGTAGGAAAAATACTAAAAATTACTCCTATGCCTTCTTTTGCTCCATCTAAAAAAACATCAAAAACTTTCTTTTTTTCAATTACTCCAAAAATAACAATTAAAATAATAATTGTTGGCATAGCCAAATTAGACAAAAATTCAATTAATTTCACTTAAAGTTTCTCTCCTATTTTCCTAATTTAATAAATATTCTTGTTGCTGTAATACCAGCTATGGCTGCACAAATCGTTGATATCCAAACAGGGAAAATAATTGATGTAGGATTTACAGAGCCTAAAGAATTTCTAATAGCAATAACTGTAGTTGGAATAATTTGAATTGATGCTGTATTCAAAACTATAAAAATAGCCATTTCATTTGTTAATGTGTCTTTTTTTGAATTTTCTTCTTGCATTGATTTCATTGCTTTTATTCCGCAATGGTGTTGCAGCATTTCCAAGGCCTAAAATATTCGCAACTATATTCATAGATATTTCTTTATAAACCTTACTCCCTTTCTTTAAACGTGGAAATAAAAATCTAATTAACGGATTTATAATATAAGTTATTTTTTTAATAACAGATGTATTACTCGCAATTTTCATTACTCCACTCCATAAACACATTGTTCCAATTAGAGTAAGACATAAATTAACAGCAGTATCTGTGCTTTGTAATATAGCAGTATTTAAACTTCCTATATTTCCAGATAAAATTGCAAAAATTATAGATATAATGATAAAAACTGGCCAAACTATATTTAACATGAAATCACCTATGTAAATTTATGATTTATTTCAATTTTTTATTACTTTTTAATTGACCATATCAACTATTTGTGATATATTAGCTTTAATAAAATTGGTATTGTAAAAAGTAACATTAAAGGAGGCAAACTATGAAAGCAACAGGAATTATTAGAAGAGTTGATGAATTAGGAAGAGTTGTCATCCCAATAGAAATTAGAAATCAATTTAATATTGTTGAAAAAGATCCTATTGAGATATATGTAGATGGTTCTTCTATAGTTCTAAAAAAATTCGAACCTAACTGCATTTTTTGTGGTAGTACAAAAAATTTAATAGAATTCAAAGGTAAATTGATATGCGAAAAATGCTCAACTAATCTTGCTAATTTACACGATGAAAATTTCAAAAAATAAAAAATAAAATCAATACAAAAATGTATTGATTTTATTTTTTTATATAAATTTTTGGTAAATTTCATTCTTAGTCATATTTTTATCCTTTGCAATTTTTTTAATTATATCTTTTTTATCAAATCCTTGATTTTCATAAAATAGATAATGTTCTTCTAAAGAAATTGTATCCCATTTTTTTTCATTGTTTATTTCTTGGCATCCATCTATAATAAGTACCATTTCTCCTTTTAAATTATCTATATTTTGTAATAATTCGTCTATATTTCCTCTTATAAATTCCTCATGAATTTTTGTTATTTCTCTTGCTAAAGTTATTTTTCTATTACTATCTAATATCTGTTTTAAATCTTTTAGTGTACTTTCTATTTTATGAGGAGCCTCATAAATAATAATCGTTTTATTTGATTTTTGAATTTCTTCTAATTTTCTTTTTCTCAGCTTTTTATTTAGTGGTAAAAATCCTAAAAATGTAAATTCTTTTGTATCCATGCCTGAACAAATTAATGAATTAATCATTGCTGACGCTCCTGGAATTGGAATAATTCTAATATTCAAATCTATACATTTCTTTATAATCTTTTCACCTGGATCACAAATTCCAGGAGTCCCTGCATCTGAAACTAAAGCTATACTTTTTCCTTCTTCTAATTTCTGAATTAAAATATCCGATTTAGCATCTTCATTATGTCTATGATAACTAATAAGTGGTTTTGAAATTTGTAAATGATTTAATAACTTTAATGTGTGTCTTGTATCTTCTGCTGCTATTAAATCTACTTCTTTTAAAATTCTAATCGCCCTTAAAGTAATATCTTCTAAATTTCCTATTGGTGTCGCAACAATATATAATATTCCTGCTTCCATCTTTTAACCTCTCTTCTTAATTTTTATTATAAATTTTCAAAATTTCATCTGTATATTCACCATTTTTATTATAAATATATAAATTCTCTCTAAATTTTAAAAATGCTTTTCCATTTTTTACTCCTTTAATTAAAACTAATTTAGGAGGTTGATTACTACGAGAATAAACAAGTTTTATTTCTTTTGGCTCTAATTTATATTTTCTCATATTTTCTAAAATATCAACTAATCTATCTGGTCTATGTACCATATAAAACTCTCCTTTATCCTTCAATAAACTACTTGATATATTAATATAATCTTCTAGATTTGCTAAAATTTCATGTCTTGAAATTAATTTTTTTTCTTCATAATTTACAACACCTGTATTTATTTTTTTATATGGTGGATTTGTTACAATTACATCTAATGAATTATTTTTATACATATCTTTTAAATTTAAAATATTTTGATTAATTACTTCAAATTTATTTTCTAAATTATTCAACTTACTATTTCTACATGCCATATTATATACTTCTTCTTGTACTTCTACTCCTATTATTTTCTTTAGGTTAGTTTTTTCACATAATAAAATAGAAATAATACCTGTACCTGTTCCTAAATCCATAACCATGGAATCTTTTTTTATGTTTTTAGCAAAATCAGAAAGTAGTACAGCATCTATTCCAAAACAAAACCATTTTTCATTTTGAATAATTTTTAAATTATTAAATTCTAAATCATCTACTCTTTCATTTTCTTTTAATTCTACATTCATTTTTGTAACTTCCTTATGAAAAATATTATACTATATAATATAAACAAAAACAAGTATACGTGTTAGTAAGAAAGGAATAATTATGCCAAATTTATATAGATGTGAAAATAATAATTTAATAAAAAAAAGAGAAGATAAAAAACCTTCTCCTAAAAAATGTCCACCAAAAAAGAAAAAACTAAGTTTTAAAAGTTGCAAAAAGAATACATTATGTTCTTTAAATGAAGTAGAACACTTTTTACGAAATTTTAATGGATTCATGAAATATATAAAATTGTACAAAATTCTTAAGTAATGTCCTATTTAGGACATTAGTCTGGGAATTCTTCATTTGGCTGACCATTAATAAGTATTTTTACTTTATTCACTTCTGTAAGCTCTGTCATGGTATTTTTGATAGATGTACTAAGATTTTCTTTTGTTTTTACATTTTCTTTATTATAATTTAAAATCTCACTTGAAAAGTCTAAAGTTAAACAATCTCCCTCAATTGATGAATTCAATAATTTTGTATTTTCTGGAAAAACTGATTTTAGCTTTTCATTTTTTGGACCTGCTATTAATAGTTCTATTAAAATATTATATGGAGATTGAATTAATTCCTTTACATTAACCATTCTAGCTTCAGGTTTTAATGAATCTGTTTCTTTATCTGGAAAATACAGACTAACAATTGTTTCTCTAAGTTGTTCCTCAGATATTTCCTCCTCTGGAATATACTCCTCTTGTATTTCTTCTTGCTTCTTGTTTTTTACATATTTAATAGCAAAAAAGCCAACTAATAAAATAATAACAACTAAAATAATAAATGATGTAATAACTTTTTTATTTTTCATAATTTCCTCCTTAAAGTTTTGTTTATTCATTATTATTAATTTCTTGTCCAAAATAGAACTAAAATATATTTCTACTATTTTAATTTGTTTATCATCTTCTTTGTCTCATTATATCCAAGTTGATAAAACTCTTCTATTTTACTCATATCTAAAAGTGATACTTTTTTACTTTTTAATTTAATTAAATAATCTGTCCCCTCAATTTCATATTTAAAAAGTTCTTCTTTCATTAAATCAAATGAACGTACAGCTACATCTATAAAATTATCACAACATTTATAATCTATTTCACTTTCGAATATAACATTTATAACTTTATCTGCTCCCAATAATTTTACTTCTCTCCATGGCGAATTCTCTCTAATTCCTCCATCTAACAATTTAATATTATTATAATTGCAAGGAGAAAATATAATTGGAAAACTGCAACTTGCTTCAACAGCTTTTCCTATTGAAGCATCATTATTAAAAATAGTATTATCTGAAAATCCTCTTATATTTTTAGAAGTAAAACAAATAACTTCTCCTGTATTCATATTAACACTTGGAATTACTAGAGGAAACTTAATATCTGAAATATACTTTATATTTTTTTCATTACATACTTTATTAATTAATTTATAAATTGATTTTCCTGAATTCATACCATCTATTTTTATTTTCCCTGTTGTTATTAGACCAAATATTAATTTTAATACATTTTTCCCCTCTATATATTTAATTTTTTTGCAATATTTTTTAAATATTTCATAAATTTTGTCTGGAGGAAATCCAGCAGCATATAATGTTGCTACAATACTTCCTGATGAAGTACCTCCTATATAATCTATTTTTACATTATTTTCTTCTAAAGCTTTTAATACTCCAATATGTGCTGCTCCTTTTACTCCTCCACCAGATAAACTTAATCCTAATTTCATATTCTCACCTAAACTATTATATGAGTCTTTTATATAATGGTTAATACTAAAAATTTTAGGCGATTGCCTTAATATTATTTTCTTTTATTAATATTTATGATATATTTAATATAGAAAGGATTGATTAATTTGGAAGAAAATTATTACGATATTTTACAAGTAAATAAAAATGCTTCTAAAGAAATTATAGAAAAAGCATATAAAACTTTAGTAAAAAAATATCATCCTGATTTACAAAAAGAAAATAACAAAATAGAATATGAAGAAAAAATAAAAAAAATAAATAAAGCTTATGAAGTTTTATCAGACGCTGAAAAAAGAAAAAATTATGATTTAATATTAAAAAAAAATGAAGTTTCAATAACAGATTATAATAACTTATATCAAGAAAATCTAAAATTAAAAAATAACTTAAATATATTAAAGCAAAAACTAATTGATTTAAATAATAACTCTATACACAATAATTCTAATTATAATAAAAATCCTTATACTCATGAAAATTTATCCTATCAAAATAACTATATTAAAAATTCAAGAAATATCATTTACAAATATAAGCCTATTTTAAAAAATTTAATATCACTATTTATAACTTTTTTAATCATTGTATTTACTATATTTATTTTATGGCAGATTCCTTTTGTCAGAAATTACTTTATCCAACTCTATGAAAAAAATGAAACCTTGAAATTTTTTATAAATATTATTTTAAATATATTCAAATAATCTCCCTCAAATTTAAACTTTTGAGGGAGTATTTACTATTTTACATTTTTATATAATTTTCTTATATTTTTCTTTACTATAAAATTTAAAATAAGAATTATAGTAATAATTACTGACATAATTAAAATACATGCAATCTCTAATTTAAAATCTGAAAAAGTATTTTTAAAATAGACTAAAGCTAAAATAATAATTATTGTTAAAACATATTGAAATAATTTATTATTGTTTTGTGAAATTGCCTCATAATACTCTTTCCACTTTAAATTTGGTCTATATAAATCGACTAGCACCATTAAATTACTATTTAATACATTTATTAAACTAGCTAATATAAATGTTAATAATAAATTTACAAAATTAAACATATAAAATACTAATCTTATAAAAATAAGTATTATAACAATAAATATTTCATTTAATATTATTTGTGGTATTGCTTTATAAATGTATTGTTTATAATAGTCAATTGGTAAAGCTTTCATATATATAGCATCCCTTCCTTCTCTAGATATTGAACTTATTGATATATTTGAAATTGTCATAAATATCTGTATTAATCCTAATACTATTCCAATAAATCCCAAGCCTAAAGATGATTCCCCTATATTAAATTCTTTTTCTATAAAGTTTGTTATATCTGGTAATGCAAAAAAGACACTTAATATTATAGTAACCATTATTATTATAACTGGCATAATACATTGTATAAAATATACATGATTATTAATTATTAATTTAATTTCCTTTTTTATATAAGACTTTACTTTATTAGATTTTTTAATTTTCTTTTTATTATACATTTTTTTGATTTTTTTAATATAAACAATATTATTTTTTAAAATATTTTTTAAATAGTATCTTTTCCCTATAAAAATAAATATAGCAAAAAATATAACATCGATTAAAATTATTTTTAATATAT
>JAAWEA010000058.1 GCA_022794055.1 Clostridia bacterium | reverse complement strand
ATGTAGATTTTTTTACAAAACACTTTTAAAATTAACTTTTTAGTATTATAATGAGCTTTTTTAATCTGTACCAAAAAAAGCAAAAATTATTTAACTTTGGAAATTAAAAAACTATCCAAACTGAAAAACTGTAAAAGGTTGATTTTTAGTAACTTAAATGATAGACTCAATAACAATAGTTGGGAGATAATATTTGAAAAGTATTTTATTCAGCTTATAAATAAAGCTTTAATAAATACAAAAAGAAATTTATAGGTCCACAATTACAAAAAACAATTGTATTGAGAGATAAATTAATTTTTGAATTTTTGTATGATAAAAATTTGATATAAAGGAAATAATAAAAAATGTGAAAAAATAGTTGATATTTTTAATCATTTAATATAAAATCTAAAAAGACAAAAGGAGGAAACAAATGATAACATTAAAAGACATTAAAGAAAATCCAGAAGTGGATGCTTTAATAAGAGGAGCACAAAAGCAATTAAACGCTCTAGGATATACGGAACATGGGCATAGACATATATCAATTGTATCAAAAAGGACAGGAGACATTTTAGAAAAGTTAGATTATCCAGAAAGAATAGTAGAACTTGGAAGAATAGCAGGATACCTACACGACATAGGAAATAGTATAAATAGAGTAGACCATGCACATAGTGGAGCTATTTTAGCTTATAATCTATTAAAAGATATGGGAATGCCAGTAGAAGAAAGAACAGAAATTATGATGGCAATAGGAAATCATGATGAAGATACAGGAAGTGCAATTAGTGATATATCAGCAGCACTAATTTTAGCAGATAAATCAGATGTTCATAGAGATAGAGTAGTAAATCAAAATTTAGCAACATTTGATAAACATGACAGAGTAAATTATGCAGTAACAAATGCAAACTTAGAATTAGATGAAAAAGAAAGAAAAGTAATTTTAACATTAACAATAGACAATAACATATCTCCAGTATTAGATTACTTTGAAATATTTATGGAAAGAACAATGATGAGCAAATATGCAGCAAAATATTTAAAAATATGGTTTGAATTAATAATAAATGATACAAGATTACTATAAATGGAGGAAATAAAATGAAAAAGGAAAATAAAAAAGGAATAAAAATAATCAAAATAATGACAATGGTATTAGGAATAGTGCTAATATCAATGATAGGTTTTTTCGGGGTTTATGAAAAAAATAGAAACCAAATGAATAATAAATTAAAAGATTATAAATACTCAATGGCTATAGAAGGTGCTAGAAATATACAATTAAAATTGAATACAGATACTACAGAAGTAATTAAAGACAGTGCAGGAAATGAGATAGAATCTGCTACAGATGAAGAAATTGCAACAAATGGATATATAAAAGAAGAAATTAAAAACAATCCAGAAGAAGTATTAACAGAAGAAAACTATGATAAAGTTAAAGAAATTATTAGAAAAAGATTAAATAAACTAAATATACAAGAATTTAATATTGCAATAAACTATAAAACAGGAGATGTTCATATAGAAATTCCAGAAAATTTAAGTGCAGATAAAGTAATTGGAAGTTTGAATACAATTGGAAAATTTGAGATAATTGATACAGAAACAAAAGAAGTTTTAATGGACAATAGTCATATTAAATCATCAGGGGTTTTATATAATACAACTACATCTGGAACAGCAGTATATTTAGAAATAGAATTTAATGAAAAAGGTAAAAATAAATTAAAAGAAATAACACAAAATTATGTAGCTACTAATGAAACAAATACACAAGCAACAGAAAATGAAATATCAGAAACAACAAATGAAACTAAAGACGAAACATCTCAAAAAACAATTACAATGAAAATGGATGACACAGAAATGATGACAACAAGTTTTGATGAACCAATCACAAATGGAAAAATGCAATTATCAGTTGGAGCAGCAGCAACAGATGAGTCAACATTACAAGGATATATAACTCAAGCACAAAATGTTGCAGTAGTATTAGACAGTGGAAAATTACCAATTAAATATGATATAGAAAAAAATGAATATATTATTTCAAACATTAGTGAAAAAGACTTAATCTGTATACAAACTGCAATTGCTATATTAACTTTAATAGGAATTATAATTTTAATTGTAAAATATAAAGTAAGTGGGCTATTAGCTGGAATTGCTTATGTAGGACTTGGAGCTATTTATATGATATTAGTTAGATACTTTAATTTAATAGTATCAATAGAATCAATATTTGGAATTATTGCATCATTAGTATTAAATTATATTTTTACAGATATGTTATTAAAAGAAATAAAAGAAGAAAATGTTTGGAAAGCAACTGGAAAAACTTATACAAATTTCTTTGTAAGAATTATACCAATTTGCATAATTGCAATAGCATTTTGTTTTGTAAATTGGATCCCTATAAGTAGTTTTGGAACTATATTATTCTGGGGATTAGTAATAATTGCTGTTTATAATGCTATTATTACAGCACCATTATTAAAAATAAAAACAGATGAGAAATAGGAGGAATCAGAAATGAAACAAAATAGCACAAGAATTATGGTAGCATTAATTGCTGTTATAGTATTAGCTGGAGCTTGTATGATAGGAATTAAAGGATTAGCATTTGAATTAAATAAGCAAAATGCAAAAAAAATTGAAGTAAGTATAGGTAAGCAATTTGAAGAAAAAGATATAAAAGAAATAACAAATGAAGTGTTTGGGAAACAACCAGTTATAATAGAAGCTATAGAAGTATATAAAGAGGCAGTAAGTATTACTACAACAGAAATAACAGAAGAACAGAAAAATAGTTTAATTACTAAGATAAATGAAAAATATGAAACAGAGTTAGTTGCAGAAAATGTAAAAATTGAAGAAAAAGCTCATGTAAGAGGTAGAGATATTATTAAACCTTTTGTAAAACCATTTATAATAGTAAGTATAATAGTTTTAGTTTATCTAGCAATTAGATATAAAAAATTAAATCTAATAAAAGTATTAGGACAATCTTTTGGAATTATAGTATTAGCACAAGTAGTTTTATTAGGGATTATGGCAATTACTAGAATGCCAATTGGTAAATTTACAGCTTCAGCAGTACTAATTGTTTATATTTTATCAACTTATATTTGCACAGCAAAATTCGAAGAAGAGCTAGAAAAAACTAAAGAGTTAAAAAAAGAAAATTAATATAATTAATATCTTTTCTTTTAATAATTAAATATTTATAAAATAATGTAACCCATATATTAACATTTTAGAGACAAACACTAATAGGAAGAATTCCAATATGTTTTTGTTAAAAATGCTGATATATGGGTTACATTATTTTATAAATTAGTTATTAAGAAATAAAATTTTAGTAAAAAATACCTAAAATACTATACAAAACAAAAAAACTAGTGATATAATAAGCAAAAAGGAAAAGACGGAGGATAAAATAAATGGGTAATATTGTATTACTAGATGACCTAACAATCAATAAAATAGCAGCTGGAGAAGTTATAGAAAGACCAGCCTCAGTTATAAAAGAAATGGTGGAAAATTCAATAGATGCAGGAGCAAATAACATAACAGTAGAGATAAAAAATGGTGGAATATCATATATAAAAGTAACAGATAATGGAAAAGGAATTGTACCAGATGATTTAGAAATAGCATTTGAAAGACATGCAACTAGTAAAATAAGAAAAGCTGAGGATTTAGATATAGTAACATCAATGGGATTTAGAGGAGAAGCTTTAGCAAGTATTGCAGCAATTGCAAATGTAGAAATGGTATCAAAAACACAAAGTCAAGATATAGGATATAAAATAGTAGTAGAAGCAGGTAATGTGCTTAATAAAGAAGAAGTGGGATGTCAAACAGGAACATCAATTACAGTAAAAAACCTATTTTTTAATACACCTGTTAGATATAAATTTTTAAAAAAGGATTATACAGAATCAGGATATATAGAAGATGCAATTACAAGAATAGCATTAGTTCATCCAGAAATTGCAATTAAGCTAATAAATACAGGAAAAACAATAATTCAAACAAATGGAAATGGAGACATAAAAAGTGTTATTTATAGTATTTATGGAAAAGATGTGGCAAATGGAATTGTTCCAGTAGAATACACTTATGAATATATAAAAGTAATAGGGGTAATTGGAAAACCAGAAATAGCAAGATCAAATAGAGCAAACCAAATATTTTTTGTAAACAAAAGATATGTAAAAGATAAAACATTGTCAGCAGCTACAGAACAAGCATTTAAAGGACTAATACCAATTGGGAAATTTGGATTTGTAATATTAAATTTAGATATGGAACCATCAAAAGTAGATGTTAATGTTCATCCTGCAAAATTAGAGGTAAGATTTCAAGAAGAAAATAAAGTATTTCAATCAATATATCATGCAATAAAAGATGTTTTATTAAAAAGTGAGTTAGTAGCAAATACAGAAAGAACAGAAATATTAGAAAACTCTGAAGAATTAACAGGTTTATTTGATTTTAGAAAAAATGAAACAGAGAAAATAAAGAAATATAATGATGAAGAATATAATATAAAAACAAATATTTCAAAGGTAGAAAATGATAAAAAAAATATAAAACCGAATACTTTAAATGTCGGACAAGGTGGACCTATTAATACAGAAGATATTTTACAACAATTAAGAAAACTTAAACAAAATTTAGAAGATAGTATAGAAGATACAGAAAGTAAAGAAAAAGAAGAAAAAACTGAAGAAAAGCAAATATTACAAGAAATAACACCAAAAGAACCAAACATTGCAGAAACAAAGGAAACAGAAACAAAAGAAGATATAAAGGAAACAGAAGAGACATCACAAGAAGTATCAAAAGAAACTGAAGTACAAGCCTCAGAAGTACAAAAGGAAGAATTACAATCAAAAATAAATATTGTACAAGAAGAAATAAATAAGCTAGAAAATATGGAATATGATAAACAACCTGCAGAAGAATTTAATTCAATGTATGAGAAACTATTTGGAACAAAGCCAATTGAAGAAATAGCAGAAGAAAATAAAGAAGAAAATAAAGAAGAAAATACAGCAATAGATATATTAAAAGATAACATATCTGTTTTTGAAGAAAGCACACAATATGAAAGACCAACATATAAATTTACAGGGATTGTATTTAATACATATATTATTATTGAGATAGACAATGAAATGTATATAATAGACCAGCATGCAGCACATGAAAGAATCATGTATGAAAAAGTAAAAGAAAATTATTATAGTGAATCTACAAAAGACTCTCAAATGCTATTATTACCAGATATTATTACATTAACACACAAGGAAATGGAAATTGCTAAAGATAATATGGATTTATTTAAAAATGCAGGATTTGAGTTAGAAGAATTTGGAGAAAATACTATAAAATTAACAGGTGTACCAACTGTATGTATAGATATTGACACTAAAAGTTTATTTTTAGAAACCTTAGATGAAATTAACACAGTAGCAAGAACTGCAAAACAGGAAAAAGAAGAAAAGTTTATAGCAACAGTTGCATGTAAAGCTGCAGTCAAAGCAAATATGGTACTAGAAAAAGCAGAAGTAGAAAGTTTGATGGACAAACTATTAAAATTACCAAATCCATTTACATGTCCACATGGAAGACCAACAGCAATTAAAATGTCAAAATATGATATTGAAAGAAAATTTGCAAGAAAATAAAAGGAGAGAATATGGCATTAATTAGCATTATAATTATTATTTTATTTTTAGTTTTATTGGGATGGATGTGGAGTAGCTTAGGAAGTATAGAAAAGAAAACAAAAATAGTATGTGTCATAATTGGACTAGTATTTACTTATGTTCTTACTTGGACTATATATCAAATATCCAAAAAAGGAATTATTTATGAAAGTCAAGAAGCTAAAAAAATTATAAAAAAAGTTTTTGTAATGCTATTTACAATAATAAATGGATATTTTATTTTACCTTATGCGTTTAGAAAAATAGAAAAAATTGAAAGTAAAGAAATAGAAAATCAGCAAGTAAAGAAAAGTATTATTATAATATCATTAATCATTTTATTTTTATTAATATTTGAAAGTTTATATTTAAGAAATATAATACAAGGAATAATTAGCATGAAATAGAAAAGAGGAACAAAATGAAAGAAAAACCAAAAGTAATAGTAATATGTGGTCCCACTGCTTCAGGAAAAACACAATTATCGATACAACTTGCAAAACAAATTAATGGAGAGATTATATCAGCTGATTCAATGCAAATTTATAAATATATGGATATAGGAACTGCAAAAGCAACAGAAGAGGAGAAAAGTGGCATCCAACATTATTTATTAGATTTTATTTCTCCAAATCAAAGATATAGTGTAGCAGAATATAAAAAAGATGCCAAAAAGGCAATAAAGCAAATATTAGAAAAAGGAAAAAATCCAATTATTGTTGGAGGAACTGGATTATATGTAGATAGTTTAATATATGAAATAGAATATGACGATATAGAGATTGATGAAGAGTATAGGAAAGAATTAGAAAATATAGAAAAAGAACAAGGACTAGAAGTATTGTATGAAAGAGCAATGAAGATTGATTCAATTGCTATGGAGAAAATAAGTAAAAATGATAAAAAAAGAATTATGAGAATCTTAGAAATATATAAATCAACAGGAAAGACAAAAACTGAGCAAGAAATAGAATCACGAAAAAAAGAAGTAGAATATGACTATCATGTATTTGCTATTAATTGGGATAGAGAAATTTTATATGACAGAATAAATAAAAGAGTAGACATTATGATTGAGCAAGGATTAATAGAAGAAGTAAAAAGTATCTTAAATAAATATAAAGAATTCCCAACAGCAATGCAAGGGTTAGGATACAAGGAAGTAGTAGATTATTTAAATAAAAACTGCACTAAAGAAGAAATGATAGAAAAATTAAAAATGGAAACTAGAAGATATGCAAAAAGACAATTGACATGGTTTAGAAAAAATAAACAAACAATCTGGTTAGATGGAACAAATGATATACAAAATAATATTGATATTATTTTGGAGGGTATAAATTGAAGAAAGATGAGAATATAAAAAATGAAATAAAATTAAATAAGATTATTATTTATATATTTAGTTTACTAATATTAATATATTTATTTTATGCTGTATATTTGTTGATAAAACAACCTACAGATAAAGTAACAGTAGAGCATGGAACATTATATTTAGAAGAAACAAATATAGGATATTTAATAAGAAGTGAGACTGTTGTAAAAGGACAAAATTATAAAAATGGAATGGAACAAATAAAAACAGAAGGAGAAAAAACTGCAAAGGGAGAAGCTATTTATAGATATTATAGTAAAAATGAAGATGGACTGAAAAAAGAAATAGAAGAATTAGATGTTCTAATACAAGAAGCATTAAAAGGACAAAAAGGACTGCTTCCATCAGATATAAAACTAATAGAAAACCAATTAGATGAAAAAATAGAAGCACTTAAAAAAGTAAAAGACATATCAAAAATAGTGGAATATCAAAAACAAATTAATAATTTAATAACAAAAAAAGCTAAAATATCTGGAGAATCTAGTGCAGTTGGCTCATATTTAAAACAATTGTATACACAAAGAACAAAATTAGAAGAGCAATTAAATTCAGGAGCTGAATACATAAAGGCTCCAGTTAGTGGGATTGTTTCATATAAAGTAGATGGACTAGAAGAAGTATTAACTACAAATAATTTTTCTGCTTTAAATAAAGAATTTTTACAAAACTTAAAATTAAAAACAGGACAACTTATTGCAACAAATGATGAAAGTGGAAAAATTATAGATAGCTCTAAATGTTATATAGCTACTATATCTGATTCAGAAGAAGCGAGAACAGCAGAAATAGATCAGAAAGTTAGAGTAAGACTGTCATCAAATAAAATAATAGATGCTAAAGTTAATTATGTATCACAAGAAAATGAAGAAGAAACTTTAATAATTTTGGAGATTAATAATCAAATAGGCGAGTTAGCAAATTATCGAAAAATATCATTTGACTTAATTTGGTGGAGTAGTAAAGGATTAAAAGTCCCAAATCAAGCAATAGTAGAAGAGGATGGATTAAATTATATAGTTAGAAATAGAGCAGGATATTTAAACAAAATTTTAGTAAAAGTTACAAGAAAAAATGACAAATATTCTATTGTTTCTAATTATAATAAAGAAGAATTAGTTAATTTAGGTTTTTCAAAAACAGAGATTTCAAATATGAAAAATATTTCTATATATGATGAAATAATAATAAAACCAGATTTAAGTAAAATCGAATAATATTACAATGATATTACAGGAATATTAAAAAAATATTACATTATAAAAAAGTATTGACAATAAATAAAAAAAAGTAGATACTAATTGTATCAAATAGTACGCAAAAGAATTTTAGGAGGTTTTTTTATGGCAGGAGCACTAATGGATAAAGTTTGGGGATTGTTCGGTATGGACTCAGCAGAACCAGATGAATATTATGAAGAAGATATATATGATTATGAAAATGAAGAAGATGAGATAGAAGAAAAAAAATTGTTTGGAAGAAAAAATAATACTAACAATAAAGTTGTTAGTATGCCACAAACACAAAGTCAAGCTATACAAATGGTTATTTCTCAACCAACAAATTTCGAACAATCAGAGGAAATCTGTAGATTTTTAAAAGATAAGAAATCTATTATTGTAAATCTAGAATATGTTAATAAAGATGTAGCTAGAAGAATTGTAGATTTTATTAGTGGTGGAGTTTATGCATTAGATGGATATATCCAAAAAGTGTCAAATTCAATCTTTTTAGTAGCACCATCAAATTATGAAATTACAAATGAGATGGCAAGAGATGAAATGAAAAGTAGGTTGTCAGTTTCTTGGCTAAAAAATAATAGTAATGTAAATAACTAGTTGATATAATAATTTTTTAGGAGGAATATATGATAACACCTTTAGATATAGAAAACAAGAGATTTGCAAAACAGATGGTAAACCGGATATAGTGTAGAAGAAGTTGATGAATTTTTAGATGAACTTACTGTTGATTATACAAAAAACTATAAAAGAGCAAGTGAGTTAAAAGCAAAAGTGGATGAATTAAATAATAGTCTAGTACAATATAAAACAATAGAATCAACACTACAAAACACATTAGTCGTAGCCCAAACGACAGCAGAAGAAGTAAAAAAAGTTGCCCAACAAAAAGCTGAACAAATTTTGAATGAAGCCAAATCAAGTGCTCAAAAAGAAGTAGATGAACTAAAAATGGAAATATTAGCAAAACAAAAAGAAATGGAAGATATAAAAAAACAATTTGACATATATAAAGCAAAAATGGAGGCATTATTAATTTCGCAATTAGAATTATTAAAAGACATTAATAAAGAAAATTAGATATAGATAAAACATAAAATGGAGTAGTATTAATTTATACTCCATTTTATATTATAATAGATATTAATCAAAGAGAATGTGGTCTGCAAACTAGAATAATAGTTAAGGAGATGAAATAAAATGAGAAATACAAAGGGAATTACATTAATAGCTTTAATTATAACTATAATTATTTTATTAATATTGGCTGGAATAGCAATATCAGCTTTAACAGGTTCAGGATTGTTTGAAAAAACAAAATTGGCAAAAAATAAAACTCAAAATTCTCAAAAGTTAGAAAATCAGATATTATTAGAATATGAAAATAAAATAGATAATTTAGGTGATTCTTCAAAAGATGAAAATTGGATAAAAATTATGAAATTATTAGGTGTAGATTATTCAAAATATAATACAAAAACAGAAGCATTTAGCGATGCCACAGTTTTGACAGCTATAAAAAATAATAAAGAAGCACTAAAATTATTACCAAAAGATAAAGAAGCGTTTGATATAGCATGTAAAAATGATACTAGTATAGATGATGAAGTTATAAAAAATGGAATTGTACCACAAATGACAAGCAATACATCAGCTATACCTTTTGTAGTAAGTGCTACTACAGAATACAATGGTAATGGTGCATGGAGGGCATTTGATTATGTTACTGTTATAAGAAACCATTGGCATGCAGATAGAACTAAACCACAAGAATTTAAAATTGATATGGGAACAAAAAAAGAAATATCATCTTTTTCATTTACAACAACAGACAGAATATCATCAATGCCAAAAGATTTTACAATTGAAGGAAGTGATGATGAAAGTAATTGGACAGTTATAAAAGACTATAAAGATTTTTCTAATTATATAGTCTATGAAACAACTTTATTTCCTTTAGATAAAACAGTAAATTATAGATATTATAGATTTAATATATCAAAAGATAATGGTTATGGATATGTTGCAATAGCAGAAATACAGTTTTATAACTAAAAAAACAGTCAAAAAAATGTAAGAAGAAAAAAGCATTATAAATTACATACTATTGAATAAATAAAAAAACATCTCAAATTAATAAATATAAAATGAGATGTTTTTTTATTATACTTGAATTTAGTAGAATTTTACTATTGAAAGATTTACCTCTGATTTTGACTAATATTAACTATAAAAAGAAAATAAAAGAGAAAAATATTACAAATTAGGAATAATATTACAAAACTATTAAATGTATATTACAATTGTATTATACCTATTGACATTAATATAAAAAAGAATAAAATTATAGCATAGGAGAAGAAACTAAATGAGGATTATAAGTGGACTTGCTAGAGGAACTAAACTATATACATTAGAAGGAGAACACACAAGACCAACACTAGATAGAGTAAAAGAATCATTATTTAATATAATACAAAATGATATACCACATTCCATTTTCTTAGATTTATTTGCAGGAAGTGGAGCAATCGGGTTAGAAGCAGCAAGTAGAGGAGCAAGAAAAGTTATTTTGTGTGATAATTCAAAAGAAGCAATACAAATTATAAAAAAAAATATTGAAAAAACGCATCTAGAAGAAAAGGTAGAACTATATCAGTTAGACTATGAAAGATTATTAAAAGATAAAATAAAAGAAGAAATGGATATTATATATATAGATCCACCTTATGCAACTAATTATGCAATTAAAACGATTCAAATTATAATAGAGAGCAAATTAATTAATGAAAATACAAATATTATAATAGAAACAGATAAAGAAGAAATTATTAATCAGATAGAAAAAATGCAAATAGAAATAAAAGACAAAAGAAAATATGGAAGAGCAACATTAATGTTTTTAAAGGCAAATATGCGTTAGGAAAGGAATGAGATAACAATGGAAATATTTGAACTGTTAGAATCTTTAGAGGATATAATAGAAAGAAGTAAAAATGTACCATTTTCATCAAAAGGGATTATCGATAAAGAAGAAATGTTAGATTTAATAAAAGAAATAAGACTAAAACTTCCAGATGAATTAAAACAAGCAAAATGGGTAAAAGAGGAAAGACAACGTATCTTAGTAGAAGCACAAAAAGAAGCAGATGGAATAGTAAAAGAGGCAGAAAATAGAATTATTTCTATGATAGATGAACATGAAATTACAAGAAAGGCTTATGAACAGAAAAAAGAAATCATAGAGAGTGCAAATGAAAGGTCAAGAGAAATTTCAAATGGAACAAAAGAATATGCAGACGAATTATTATTACATACTGAACAAGTTTTAGAAACAACATTAGCAAACTTAGGACAAAATATATCAGAAGCTTTAAAAATAATGGAAATATCATTAGAAGATACAATAAAAACAGTTCAGAATAGTAGAAAAGAATTAAAATAAGTCCTCAAAAGGACGGTTCCTTTTGGGACATTTTTGTCCTAAAGAGACTGTCTTTTTTTTAGAATAATAAAGAAGGGAAAAAGGAGAAAAGATATAAGAAATGGCAAAAAGAAAATATAATAAAAAAAATACCAAAAAACAAAAGAAAAAGTCATCAAAAATGGATTTAACAATAGTTGGATTAATATTATTAAGTATACTATTAGCAGTATTAATTTATGGAAAATCAGGGGTAATAGGTGTTACACTAAATGAGATATTAGGCGGAATGATGGGAATTATAAAATATATTTTGCCAATAGGAATTTTTGCTATTAGCATTAAAATAGCTTGTGAAGATAAACAATATTTGAATACAAAACTAATTCAGTATACAATTCTTTTAATTAGTGTTTCTGTTTTAATTAGTGTATATCAAGTTAATACAAAAGAACTATTAATTACAGATAAAGATATGTCAGAAATAGTAAAAGATGCTTATACATCTGGATCCCAAGGTGGTGGAGGAGGCGCATTAGGAGCAATACTTGCAGTACCACTTGCAAAATTATTAAGCCCAGTAGGAGCTATGATTTTATGTATTGGAATTGCTGTAATGTTTGCTGTATTTACTTTTGGAATTAACATATCTGAAATAATAAATAATGTTGTAGACAAAACAGAGGAAAATAGAGAAATTAAAATAGAAAGAAAACAACAATTAAGAGAAGAAAGACTAAAGATAAGACAAGAAAAGTTGGAGAAACAAAAAGCTAATCAAAAGGATATTTTAAGAAGGCAAGCACTTCAAGAGGATATTATAGATACAGATAAAGATGAACAAATAAAAATTAACTTTGGCGGAAGAATTGTTGATGAAGAAGAAACAAAAGAAAGAAAAAAATATAATCATAAAGATGATGATATTGTTCCACTAACTAAGGAGAAAATTATAGAAGAGGCTACTACTAACAATCAACCAGATGTAATAGAAAATAATTTATTTAAACAAGAAGAAGAAAAGAAGGAAGATAAAACAAAAGAAGTATTACAATTAGAACATGCAATGATAGTAGAAGATGAAAATTATGAATATCCACCAGTAGAAATCTTAAGTAAACCAGCTAAAAAGGCATTAAAAGGTGGAGCAAAGGCGTTGACTGATACAGCAGCAAAACTGCAAAAAACATTATATAGTTTTGGAGTATCTGCAAAAGTTGAAAATGTCTCTGTTGGACCAACAATTACAAGATATGAATTAAAACCTGCAGAAGGTGTAAGGGTTAACAAAATAGCTAATCTAGCAGACGATATAGCATTAAACTTAGCAGCAGAAACAATAAGAATTGAAGCACCAATTCCAGGAAAGCAGGCAGTAGGAATAGAAGTTCCAAATCAAGAAAAACAAGCAGTTCATTTAAGAGAAGTATTAGAAAGTGATGAATTTTTACACAATAATTCAAAATTAAGTGTAGCTTTAGGAAAAGATGTTGCAGGAAATGTACAATTAGCAGATATTGCAAAAATGCCACACGTATTAATTGCTGGTTCAACAGGTTCTGGAAAGAGTGTATGTATAAATACAATTATTACAAGTATTATATATAATAGTAAACCAAGTGAAGTAAAAATGGTTATGGTTGACCCAAAAGTTGTTGAACTTTCAGTTTATAATGGAATACCACATTTGTTAATTCCAGTAGTAACAGATCCTAAAAAAGCTGCAGGAGCTTTAGCTTGGGCAGTACAAGAAATGGACAATAGATATAACCTATTTGCAAACAAAGGAGTAAGAGACTTAAAAGGATATAATAAAGCTATTGAAAACGAAGAAGAGCAAGGAAAATTACCACAAATTGTAATAATAGTAGATGAGCTTGCAGATTTAATGATGGTAGCAGCAAAAGATGTAGAAGAAGCAATTTGCCGTTTAGCCCAAAAAGCAAGAGCAGCTGGAATGCACTTAGTAAATGCAACACAAAGACCATCTGTTGATGTAATTACAGGATTAATTAAAGCAAATGTACCATCAAGAATAGCATTTGCAGTATCTTCACAAATAGACTCAAGAACAATATTAGATACAGTAGGAGCGGAAAAACTACTTGGAAAAGGTGATATGCTATTTTTTCCATCTGGATCACCTAAACCAGTCAGAGTTCAAGGCGCATTTGTATCAGATGATGAAGTAGAAAAAATAGTAGACTTTATAAAACAAAATGGAACAGCAACATATAGTGAAGATATTTTGGAAACAATTGAAAATAGTAATAAATCAGATAAAGAATTAATGCAAGAACAAGCAGAAGATGATGAAACAGACCCATTTTTAAATGATGCAATAGAAGCAGTAATTGAGCAAGGACAAGCATCAACATCTTTTGTACAAAGAAAGTTTAAAGTAGGATATGCAAGAGCAGGAAGAATAATAGATCAAATGGAAGAAAGAGGTATTATTTCAGGATACCAAGGAAGTAAGCCAAGAGAAGTTTTAATGAGTAAAGAAAGATGGGAAGAATTAAAAATGGGACCAACTCCAGAAGAAGAATAAAAAAGAAAGGGGGATACAAACACATGCCACCAAAGAAAAAAAACTTATTAGAGAAAATAGTAAAAAAAGATTATAAAAATGAACTTGAAGAAATAATGGACAAAAAACGATTTGACGAAAATGCAAAAAGTATCCTCTTAAGTATTTTATATAAAATAGATATAGCATATAAAGATATTGAAATAGTAAAAAGAGGAATAGAAAATAAAGAAGAATATTTAGAGAATTTAATTAAAACAATAAAAAATGAGTGTAATAGTATAAAAATAGTAAAAATGAGTGATAAACAAAATAATATACCACAAAACAAAACTTATATAATCGATAAAAAGAAAAGAAGTATTACATCATATCCAATTGAAAGAAAATTATTATATGCAGTATCTAAAATAGGAAAAAAAGAAAATATTGTAAAAGAAAAATATAGCATAATTAATAAAACATTAGGAAACCTATTAAATATAGGAAATAATATTGATTTAGTAGAGCCAATAAGAGATTTTAATGGATATTCATGGACAACAATAGCTAAAGAAATAGAAAGTATAAATTATAATTTAATCTATCAAAATTTAAGAATATTAGTAGGAAATAAATTTTTGAATAAGTGGATTTTAAATAATGAATTTATGATAGATTATTTTGAAGAATTTAAAGAGGAGTTGGAAAAACTATATGGAAAACAAAATAAATTTGTTAGCTATTTATGTGCAATATCAATATTGTTAGATATGGAATGTAATGTTGAAAAAAATGAGCTTATGCTAGAAGAGTGCAAATATGTTTTAAAAGAAATAGAAAAAATAAAAGATGGAGAAAAATTTGTTGAAGAAACTACAAAAGAAAAAAGAGATTTAACAAAAAAAATAAAGCTAATAGATACAATTATAAATGATAAAAATTTATTAGAAAAAGAATATGCAAAAAGAAATGAAAAATTACCATTAGAAAAGAAAATATTTAGTATGAAAGTTTTAGCAAAAAAAATGGAAAAAGAAAGACAAAACTATATTAATAAAATAGAAAAACTAAATGAAATACTAAATCCACAAAAATTTTTAAAATATAAAAAAGAACTGCAAGAAAAAGCAGAATATTTATATGTATTAAGTAATACAGAACCAGATAAAGAAGTAGAAGAAATTAAATACAAAATGCAAGAAGTATTTCTTAATATGTTAATATCTAAAATTAAGAAAATACAAACAAAACAAGAAATGGAAAAAATAATATATGATTTTAGATATTATATATTATTACCTTATGATGAAAAAAGATTTATTAAAGATATAGAAAAATTAGAAAAGAGTATTAAGAAAACTGAAGAATTAATTATAGATAAGGCAATAGAACTAAAGATGCTTACAAAAATTTCAGAAGATAAAGAAACAAATTATAATATTCTTAAAAATATATTTTATATTAGAATAATAAAATTAGAAGACGCATATTTAAATTTAATAGAAGAAAAAAATGAGAATGACTTTAAATATTATATACAAATATTAGATGAAAATCTTTTTGAAGAGAAGATAGAAATACCAAAGCCAAAAGAATTGAATATTAAGCCAAATAAGAAGATTGCTATTTGGTGCTAAGGGAGGATATTATGAAAATTACATTTTTAGGTTCAACAAAAACTGTTACAGGTTCTAATTATTTAGTAGAAACTACAGGAAAAAAATTTTTAGTTGATTGTGGAATGTGGCAAGGAAAAAAAGAACTAGAAGAGGAAAATTTTCAAGAATTTGATTTTAATGTATCAGAAATTGATTTTGTGCTTTTAACACATGCTCATATAGACCATTCAGGAAGAATTCCAAAATTATATAAAGAAGGATTTAGAGGAAAAGTATATGCACACAAGGCAACTTGCGATTTATGTGCATTAATGCTTCCAGATAGTGGACATATTCAAGAAATGGAAAATGAATGGAAAAATAGAAAAAGAATAAGAAAAGGAGAAGAACCTAGAGAACCTCTTTATACAGCGGAAGAAGCAGCAAGATGTCTTGAAATATTTGAAGCAGTTAAATATGACGAAATTATAGATATAACACCAGAAATTCATGTAAGATATAATGATGCAGGACATATGCTAGGATCTAGTGTAATTGAATTGTGGGTAGAAGAAGATGGAAAGAGAACTAAAACAGTATTTACAGGTGATTTAGGAAATAATGACATTCCTCTTTTAAATGAACCTACAATGATAGAAGACGCAGATTATTTAATTATGGAATCAACTTATGGAAGTAGGTTACACACAAAAAATGAAGAAAAAGCAGAATTATTTTTAAATATTGTATCAGACACATTAGAGAGAAAAGGAACTGTTGTAATACCATCATTTGCAGTAGGAAGAACTCAAGAAATTTTATATGAACTAAATAAAATAAAAGAAACAAGAGACGATGAAAAATTTTTAAGAGAATATGAAAATTTAATGAAAGCACCTGTATATGTAGACAGCCCTCTGGCAATATCTGCAACAGAAGTATTTAAAGAAAATATGGACTTATTTGACGAAGAAACACAAGAAGAAATGATGAAAGGAGATCATCCTTTAGAATTTCCAGGCTTAAAATTTACTATAACAGCAGATGAATCAAAAGCTTTAAATGCAAGCCAAGAGCCAAGTATAATAATATCAGCAAGTGGAATGTGTGAAGTAGGAAGAATAAAACATCATTTAAAACACAATTTATGGAATCCAAATTCAACTATATTATTTGTTGGATATCAAGCACCTGGAACCTTAGGATATAGTATAGTAAATGGAGCAAAAAAGGTTAAAATATTTGGAGAAGAAATAGCAGTAAATGCAAGAATAGAATATTTAGAAGGATATTCAGGACACGCAGATCAAGAAGGCTTAATGAATTTTGTAAATTCTTTTATAGAAAAGCCAAAACAAGTATTTTTAGTACATGGTGAAGAAAATTCGCAAGAAGTTTTAGGACAAAAAATAGAAGAAGAAATAAATTTACCTGTTATAATACCTAATTATGGTGAAACTTATGAATTAGATAAAGAAAATGAAGTAAAACTAACTCATAAGATAGAGAAAAAATTATCATTTAATATAAAAACAGAAGTATTAAATAGACTTGAAAAATTAAAGTCAGAAATATTAGATATGGATACAGCAGTAAAAGAAGACATGAATAACAATGAATTAAGAGACGCAGATATATTTAGAATCAATGAGAAAATGAAAGATTTAGAAAAACAAATTTTAAAAGTTATTGAAGGATAGGCATTAAATTGGTCAGTAGGGATTCCATTTTTGACCACTTTTTAAAAATATTGTTAAAATAAGGTGGACAAAAAGAGAAATCTCTACTGACTAATTTAATGCTTTTAAGAAAGGAACTAAAAAATGGAAAATAAATATTTGAATGAAGCAATAATTGGAAATAAAAAAATGTTAGCAACTTTTACACAAAAAGGTGAAATGCAAAGAGTTTATTTTCCAAGCAAAGATAATAGACAATATATAAATTTTTTTCATGTAGGAGTAAAGGTAAATGAATCTGATTTAATATATTTACATGATGATATAAATAATGTATATTATCAATATTATGATACAGATACAAACATATTAAATACTGAAATAACAAATACTTATTTTAATTTAAAAATAGTACAAACAGATTATATATTAATAAAAGAAAATGTATTAGCTAAAAAATATACATTTATAAATGATGGAAAAATAGATTTAGACACAAAAATATTTATACATTCTGAAATGTTATCAGATAATAATAATTTTGTAGGAGCAAAAATAGTTGATGGAGGAATGACACAATATGCCCATGATTTCGCTTTTTCAACTTTTGCAAAGGGAAAACAAGTTATAAAGCATCAGATAAATGGAAGTAAGGAAACAATAAAGAGAACTGAAATAACAGATAAAGATTATATAGGAATGTCAAAAGATACATCTATTGCTTATGATATTGGAAACTTAAAACCAGGGGATAAAAAAGAAATTCAAATTGCAATTTTTATAGATGAAAATAAAAACATTTCAGATATAGAAAATGAAATAGAAAGAATAAAAAGAATTGATTTTGAAAAAGAATATGTAAATACAAAAGCATATTGGAGAAAATTTGTAAAAGAACATAATGGACTTAATTTAAAAGAAAGTCCAAATAGTTATGAGGAAAAAATATTTGAAATTTATAAAAGAAGTATATTATTATTTCCATTATTAACTAATTTAGAAACAGGTGGAGTAATTGCAGCACCAGAAGTTGACGAAAATTTCACACAATGTGGAAGGTATGCTTATTGTTGGCCAAGAGATGCAGTTTTTATCACAAAAGCAATGGATATATTAAAAATGAGAAAAGAAACAGAGAAATTTTACAAAGTATTTTGTAAAAAAACTCAAAGCAAAAATGGAATGTGGGAACAAAGATTTTTTACAGATGGAAAATTAGCACCATGTTGGGGATATCAAATTGATGAAACAGCAAGTGTAGTTTATGGGATATATGAACACTATAAATATACAAAATCTAAAAAATTCTTACAAGAAACATTACAAATGTGTGAAAAAGCAATAGATTTTCTAAAAAGATATATAAAAGATATATTTGAAGGTACAAAAAAATATCATATAAGTTATGATTTATGGGAAATGAATGAAGGAATACATAGTTATTCTCTTGCAAGTATTTTTGCAGCATTTAATTGTATGATAAAAATATATGACATATTAGGTGAAGATGTATCAAGCTTTGATAATAATAGATTAAAAGAAGCAAAAATAGATAAATCTAAAAAAGAAATAGAAAAACTGCAAGTGGAAATAAAAAAATACATAAATAAAAATTTATATGATGATGATAAAAAATGCTATGTAAGAAACGAAACAGATAGAAAAATGGATATTAGTTTATTAGGATTAACAACACCATTTAATGTGTTTGAAGCGAAAGAAAAAAATATTTGTAATACAGTGGAAAAGATAAATTTAAGTTTAAGAACTTATACAGGTGGATATCAGAGATTTGAAAATGATCATTATAGAAATGGTAATCCTTGGCCGATTGCAAACCTTTGGATGACTTTATATTATTTAGAAATCGGAGAAAAAAATAAAGCAAAAGAGTGTTTTGACTTTGTAGTCAAGACTTCAGGAAAACATGAGTTATTAGGTGAACAAGTTAGTAACGAGACTTTAAAACCTAACTGGGTTATTGGACTTGGTTGGTCTCATGCTATGTTTGTTATTGTTTTGGAAAAATTATATGGAAAAAAATAATAATATTTTACTATTTAGATAAGAAGGAATAATTAATGAGCAAATTTTTTAAAAAATTAAATTATAATATAATTAAATATTCATTGAAAATAAATAAGTTTATAAACAGAAATAGTTTATTTCAAGAATCAGGGTACTGTGGACTTAATGATGTTAGGAAAAAACTTAACTGCAAGAGACTTTCTATACAATTACATAAAAATGATGACAAAGAACAATTATTTAAAATATTACCATTACTAGCAGATAGTGGTATAGAAGTAGAAATTATAGAATTTGATAAAATCTTAGAAGATAAAGATATAAAAGAATTAAAAGGATTTGCTCCTAAAATAAAAGTTAATTTTAGATATATGTTAGATGCTAATTATACAGGAAACAATGTTGAAACTTCATATAATATAAAAACTTATTCTAAAATTATTGATAAAATAGAATGTCTTACTAAAACTGCTAAAATGAATTTTAGTCAATTAGAAGAACAAATAATGTTTATTATAAACCAACTTTCAGAATATATTTCTTATGATGATAGCAATCAATCAAATAAAGAACAATATAAGAAAAAATCAAGCCTTACAGGTGCTTTATTAGATAGAAAAAGTGTATGTATTGGATATGCTATGGCCTTTGAGAGGTGTATGAATAATTTAAATGTAGAAAGTAAAATTATTCAAGGAACTGTAAATCCTGGCAAAAAAATGTTAGAAAAAGATGATGGTGGACATGCCTGGAATATAGTAAAAATAAATGGAAAATGGTATAACGTAGATATAACAGCGCTTTCTGTGTATAAACAAATTGCTAAATTAGAATCTACAGAAGTAAATAAAATAGAAGAACATAATCTTATTCAAAAATATATTTTATCAGATGATAAAAATTTTACGAATCATTATAAATTAGAAGATAATGGAATAAGTTGTAAAGAATCATTAAAAGGCAGATTTAAAATATATGAGAATGTTAGAAGATATAAAAATATTCTTGAAGGATATGATAAGGGAAGAAAAAACAATATGCTACAAATTAAATTAGATACAAATAATTTAAGTAGTAAAGGAAAGAAAAATGAACTATTAAGTATACAGGAAATACTAGAAATAATGGATAGTAGGAATGAGGAAAAATAATTGAAAGAAGATAAGAAATATCAACAATATTTATTAAAATTTTCTTTTCCAATAATAGTAAGTGGAATTTTTATGACAATGGCAAATGTAATAACTAATATAATGATTAGTTATATGGGAACAGATGAACTTTTAGCTAAAAATATATTTTCAAAATTTAATACTTTATATTTAGCCTTCAATTCTGGATTTGCGTTAATATTTGCAAACTATTATTTTATATATTTAAAACAAGAAAATAATAAAAGGAAAATTTTTAAACTAAGTATAATAGGAATAGGAATCATATCTATATGCATTATGCTCATTTTTATATTATTTAGAAAAAGCCTATTCAGTTTATATTGCCAAGAAGAAAATGCTATTACAATTTTTTGTAATTATTCAATGATAAGAGCACTATGTTTTCCTATTATAGGAATCCATGCGTTTTTAGATTATATACTTTCAGAAAATAATCGAAAAAGAATATTAGTAGGAAATATTATAGCACTTATTATAGAAAGTGTTTTAGTATGGGTAGTTGTATTTAAAACTAACCTTGATATGCAAGCAATTGCAATAATAGAGATATTTGCAAGAATGACAAAACTGTTAATATTTATATCCCCATATAAGAAGTATTTTAAAGTAAAAGTTTTAGATGAATTTAAAATTGAAAATATAAGAAAAATTTTTAATATTAACAAAAATGTAATTATGGTTTCTTTTATTACCTTTATGAACGTTTTTATAGGAATGTTTGTCTTGAAATTATATTCATATATAGATGCACTAGGGATTTTGTGTATTACTATAAGTGATGATATTTTAAAAATTACATCTAATCTATTTGTTGCTTTATCTAGAATAGTTACAACACAAATAAGTCCAGAAATTAATAGAGGAAAAGAAATACTAAAAAGAAGAATAAAAAACATATATAAATACATAAATAAAATATATATTATATTTTTCGTAATAACCATTTTATTTTCTATCGCATTTTTGAAATTATATAATATTGATTATGAAATGATGAAAAATACTATTATAATCTTATGGATTCAATGTGTTTTATATATTGCTACACCATTAACAGATTTTCATATATTGCTATTAAAAATAAAAATGAATATTAAAAAATTATTTATTTCCGATACTATATATGATTTTATAATATTATGCCTTAGTTTTTTATTATATAAAATTTTTTCGTTAAATCTTATTGAAGTAGTGTTTATATATAATTTACTATTATTTATACAAACAATAGTATCAAAAAGGTATACAAAAGAAATATATGAATAATTTTAAAAGAATACTTGAAAAGTATTCTTTTTTGATATAGAATTGAATTACCTAAGAAAAATTAGGATATACTAAAGAAAAAGTTAAAAGAAAAATAAAATTTTAAGGAGGAATTATTATGTCAGTAAAAGTAGCCATCAATGGTTTTGGACGTATAGGACGTCTAGCATTTAGACAAATGTTTGGAACAGAAGGGTATGAAATTGTAGCAATAAACGATTTAACAAATCCTGATATGTTAGCACATTTATTAAAATATGATTCAGCACAAGGAAGATATGAAAAAGGAGAATCAGTTCAAGCAGGAGAAGATTCAATTACAGTAGATGGAAAAACAATAAAAATATATTCAGAAAAAGAAGCATCAAACTTACCATGGGGAGAAATAGGAGTAGATGTAGTATTAGAATGTACAGGATTCTATACATCAAAAGAAAAAGCACAAGCACACTTAGATGCAGGAGCTAAAAAAGTAGTTATATCAGCACCAGCAGGAAATGACTTAAAAACAGTAGTATTTGGTGTAAATGAAGGAATATTAACACCAGAAGATAATATAGTATCAGCAGCATCTTGTACAACAAACTGTTTAGCACCAATGGCAAAAGCATTAAACGATTATGCAGAAATCAAATCAGGAATAATGACAACAGTTCATGCCTATACAGGAGATCAAATGCTATTAGATGGACCACATAGAAAAGGAAACTTAAGAAGAGCAAGAGCAGCAGCAGCAAATATTGTACCAAACTCAACAGGAGCTGCAAAAGCTATTGGATTAGTTATACCAGAACTAAAAGGAAAATTAATAGGTTCTGCACAAAGAGTGCCAGTAGTAACAGGATCAACAACAATTTTAGTTGCAACTGTTAAAGGAGAGAATGTAACAGCAGAAGGAATAAATGCAGCAATGAAAGCAGCATCAAATCAATCTTTTGGATATACAGAAGAAGAATTAGTTTCAGCTGACATTATAGGAATAAAATATGGTTCATTATTTGACGCTACACAAACAATGGTTACAGAAGTAGGAGATGGGTTATATCAAGTTCAAGTAGTTTCTTGGTATGATAACGAAAACTCTTACACAAGTCAAATGGTAAGAACAATTAAATATTTTGCAGATTTAATAAAATAATTCTATAAATAAAGAGGGAAAAAGGGTCCAGGACAAATTTTCCCTCTTTTTACAATATGAAATTCATATAAAAATTTATCTTAAATCTTGTTTTATTATAATACTTGTGATAAATTATCATTAGATAAAAAATATTATAAAAATGCAAAAGAGGAGAGATAAAATATGAAAAAAGCTAAAGACTCCGGCGCGGGCTGGGAGGTGGACACATTTTTCCCCTCCCGCAGGAGATGGAAAAACGTCTCCGGAAACAGGTCCACGCCCTCATAATACGTCTCGTTTTCAATGATGAT
>JAAWEA010000057.1 GCA_022794055.1 Clostridia bacterium | reverse complement strand
TGCCGGGGATGCCGTTGTTACCGTTCATATATTGCAGGAATAACAAGAAATATAGTAAAAGAATATTTAAGAAAAATCAAAGTTAATGTTGGTATTTCTAATTATGAAAATAGTTTATATATTTATGATAAAATTAATCTTCTTGATAATAGTGTAGAAGAAATTAGTAAAATAGAAAAGAAACTAGAAAATATGAAAGAAATAGATAAAAAGATATTTTTAAATTTTTATTATTATTCTAAATCAATTAAGGATATAGCTAAAGAACAAAAGATTTCCGAATTTAATGTGAAGCAAAGACTATACAGAATTAGAAATAAAATAAAAAAAGAGGTTCGATAATATGAATAATAATAAAATTTTTGAAAAAGTAAAAATGAAAATAGCTATATCTCAAGTAGTAAAAAAGGAGGATATAGTGATGAATAAAAGTAAATTAAATATTGGAAAAGGTATAGGAATAGCAGCCTGTATTGCTCTTTCAATGACAGGAGTGGTATTTGCTACAACACAAATAATTAACAAATTTGGAGCAAATAGTAGTGATGGTATTCAAACTGCTATCAATAATGACTATTATAGTGATGTAAATACAGAATATAGAGAATCAAATGGAATTAGTACAAGTATAGAATCTTTCTTAATAGATGATAATAATTTTGATATGAATATTAATATAAAATTTGATAGTAGTTATAGTTTACAAGATATGTTATCAAATGATGGAAAAATAGATATAATGGATTTAAAAGTAGTAAATGAAAAGGATGAAAAAGTTTTTGCAACAAGAGAACTTGAATCAGAAGAAAAGACATCTTTATACCAAACAGAGCAAGAAGCAAGAGAAAATTATGATAGTTATAAGGGAGCATATAGTGAAACTAGCCAGAAAGTAAATGATAATGAGATAAAATTTTATTTAACTGCAACAGGAAATCCAGTAAAATTTCCTATATCTCAAAAATTAAAAGTAACATTTAATAAGATAAGAAATAGATATTGGGAAAATGGCGAGGAAAAATATATCATTTATAAAGGTGAATGGATTTATGAAATAGATGTACCTAGCAAAATGGCAAAATCTAATATAGTTCAATATAAATTAGTTTCTATTAGTGATGAAAATTATAAATTTGATGATGCTAATGTTTCAAATACTGCATTTAAAATTTATTTAAGTAACTGTAATGAAATTTCTTTTAATGAAAAAGAGTGTGTAGAAACTTCTGATGGAAGAAAATTTTATCCAGCACGAAGATCTGATGGAGATGAAGAAATAAGTGTTAAAGAAGATGGAAGTGTAAGATATTACAATACATTTAATTTAACAAATTATGATGCAACAGATAATTTAAAAGTATATTTATTTAAGGCAAATGGTGATGAGATAATTGTTGAATTAGAAAAAGTAAAATAATTGTATATGTATAATTAGAAAAATAATTACAAAATTTAAAAGATTAGTTGTTCTTAAACTAGTCTTTTAAATTTTATGTTATAATATAAGAATAAAATCAGAGCTACAACTTAATTGTCATACACCATATTTGCATAATGTTTAGTAATTTATTAGAGGTATGGTGTAGAGAAACAGCATATCCAAGAAGATTATAGTTATGAAGAAGAACCGACTTATGGACAAGGTGCAATTACAGCTATGTTAACTAGGAAGATACAATTTGTTAGTAGAGTTGTTAAATAAAAAAGTAAATATGGAGAAATAAAATGAGATATATTTTTTCATATTCTGAATTTTCAGCATTTGATGCTTGTGATGGATTTAGAATTGATATTATGAATAATGGTACAATAAATTACTGTTTTAGCTTTATGATTTGAAAATAATCTGCTTTTATGATAATATAATACAAAAAACTAAGGAAGAAATAGATAAATACACAGAATTTAAGAAAAAAAGAAATTAATTAGTAATTCTAATGATGCACAAACAATAATTAATGAATTTAAAGAAAATCCATCGGATTTTGAGACATTTTGGCAGAACTATTTATAAAAATGGGAAAATGAAAAAAATTGCTTAGATGTAAAAAAGAAGGAGAAAAATACAAAGTAACTATTAAAAGTTATTAGTTACAAAATAGAAAAAAAGAATAGAAAGATAAATTATATGGAGGAAAAATGGATAGTAGTATAAAAGGAATAATAGATAAAATATGGTTAGTATTACATTCAGGAGGAATAGCAAATCCATTAACAGCAATAGAACAAATTACATATTTATTATTTATAAAAGGATTAGATGATATAGATTTAAGAAATGAAAGAAATGAAGTACTTTTAGGAATAAAGTTGAAAAAAATATTTGATGAAGAACATCAAGAATGTAGGTGGAGTAATTTTAAAGGATATGAATCAGCAAAAATGTTTAAGGTAATACAAGAAAAAGTATTTCCATACATAAAAACTATCCGGAAATAATGAAAAATCAAGTTATGCAAAATATATGGAAGATGCTATATTTTTGATTCCAACACCAATTGTTTTACAAAAGATAGTATCATTAATAGATAAAATAGAAATGGAAGATAAAGATACAAAAGGAGATTTGTATGAATATTTGCTTTCAAAGATGTCAACAGCTGGAACAATGGGACAATTCAGAACACCAAGACAAATAATAAAAATGATGGTTGAACTTATGCAACCTACAGAAAAAGATGTAATAGTAGATCCATCCTGTGGAAGTGCTGGATTTTTAGTAGGAGTAGGAGAGTATTTAGAGAAAAATAATAAAGAAATGTTTAATAACGAAGAGAATATAAAATATTATAATAATAAGATGTTTTATGGATTTGATATAGATAGAACAATGCTTAGAATAAGTGCAATGAATTTAATACAACATGGAATTGAAAATCCAAATATAGAATATAAAGATTCTTTATGTGAAGATAATGGAGATGAAAGTAAATATACATTAGTGTTAGCAAACCCACCATTTAAAGGCTCTATTAATAGTGATATAATATCAAAAAAATTATTAGAATTAACAAATAATACAAAGAAAACAGAATTATTATTTTTAGCATTATTTTTAAAGATATTAAAAATAGGAGGAAGATGTGCGTGTATAGTACCAGATGGAGTATTATTTGGAAGTTCAAAAGCACATCAAACAATTAGAAAAGAGATAGTGGAAAATCATAAATTAGAAGCAATTATATCAATGCCAAGCGGAATATTTAAGCCTTATGCTGGTGTATCAACAGCAATTTTAATATTTACAAAAACAAATGCAGGAGGAACTGATAAAGTATGGTTTTATGATATGCAAGCAGATGGTTTTAGTTTAGATGATAAAAGAGAACCAATAAATGAAAATGATATACCAGAGATTATTGAGAGATTTAAAAATAGAGATTCAGAAGATGAACTAAATAGGAAAAGAAGTGAAAAATCATTTTTTGTTGCAAAAGAGGAAATTGCAAATAATGGTTATGATTTATCAATAAATAAATATAAAGAAATAGTTGTTGAAAGAAAAGAGTATAGAAAGACAGAAGAATTATTTGAAGAATTAAATAATAATATAAAAGAACTTCTACCAAGAATAGAAAAGTTAAAGGAATTTTATAATGAATAAACTAAAATTAAAAGATATAGGAACTATTATAACAGGAAATACACCTAGTAAAAGAAATGAAGAATTTTACAATAAGAAAGATATAAATTTTTATACACCTAGTGATTTTGAAGATGGAATAATAAATTATTTAAATGATTCAATAAACTATATATCAGAAAAAGCAAGAGAAAAAGCAAGAATTTTACCTAAAAATAGCGTATTAGTTACTTGTATAGGAATAATAGGAAAAGTCGGCATTACTATAAAAGAGAGTGCTTGTAATCAACAAATTAATGCTATAATACCAAATAAAGATATAGTAAATAATAAATATTTATCTTATTGGTTTATAGCAAAATCAGAAATTTTAAGAAAAATAGCAAATGCACCAGTTGTACCAATTATAAATAAAACAAGCTTTGAAAATTTAGATATTTATATTCCAAGTATAAAGGAACAGGAAATAATAGTAAATAAATTAGATGAAATACAAGAAATAATAGATATAAATAATAAGCAGGTAAATATATTAAATGAAATACAAAAATCTACATTTATAGAGATGTTTGGTAACTTTGAAATAAATGATAGAAAATGGTATATAGCAAATATTTTAGAAGTTGGGAGTATTGATACAAATATGACCAAAGACTTTAAAAAATATGCAGAATTACCACATATAGGTATAGAAAATATAGAAAAAAATACAGGAAAATTGATAAATTATATTAGTGTGAAAGAATCTAATTTAACAAGCGGAAAATACTTATTTGATGAAAGACACATTATATATAGCAAAATAAGACCAAACTTGAATAAGGTTGCTACACCTAATTTTAAAGGATTATGCTCAGCAGATTCTTATCCAATTTTAACTAGCGACAAATGCAGAAAAGAATTTTTAGTGTTTGTATTAAGATCAGAGTATTTTTTGAATTATATTTTAAGTTATAGTTCAAGAACTAATATACCTAAAGTAAATAAAGAACAATTGGGAGGCTTTAATTTTCCTTTGCCACCAATAGAACTACAAAACAAATTTGCAGAAATAGTCAAACAAATAGACAAACAGAAAATTATATATGAAAAAAATATAAAAATCTTACAAGAATTAATGGACAAACTAATGGACAAATATTTTAATTAGGAGAAGAAGATGTCAAATTTTGAATTTTTAAAGAAAAACGAAATATTTAAAAGTTTTGCAAATGCAAGTATAGAAGCAGAACAAGCATTACAAAATAATGCAGTAACAAGTATAATAATGAGTAGAAGAGCATTAGAAATCGCAGTAAAATGGTTATATGCAAATGACAAAACACTAGAAATGCCATACCAAAACAACTTATCATCATTAGTACATACAATAAATTTTAAAAACATAGTAAATGAAGAAATAAGAAAAGGTATAGTATTCATAATAAAAAAAGGAAACAGTGTAGTACATACAGATAAAAGTGTTACACGAGATGAAACAATACTCGTATTAAAATGTCTATTTGCATTTATGAAATTGATATATTTTAATTATGACGAAAATTATGAAGATATAAAATTTGACATCAGTAAATTGCCAAAATCAACAGAAGAAAATCTAAAAAAAGAAAAAAGAGAAGAATTAGAAAAGCAGTTAAAAGAACAAAACCAAAAATTAGAGGAAACATTAAGAGAAAATGATGAGTTAAGAAAACAATTAACTAAAGAAAGAGAAAGAAAGCAAAAAAGTAAGGACTTTAAATTAACTGATTTATCAGAATTTGAAACAAGAAAGAGATTTATAGATTTTGATTTAAAAGATGCAGGATGGGACTTTAAAGAAAACATCACTAAAGAACTTGAAGTAAATGGAATGAAAAACACAAAAGGTATTGGATATGTAGACTATGTATTATTTGGCAAAAATGGTCTACCTCTTGCTGTTGTTGAAGCAAAAAGAACAAGCAAAAATCCACACGAAGGAAAGCAACAAGCAAGTTTATATGCTGATTGTTTAGAAGAAAAATATGGACAAAGACCATTTATTTATTATACAAATGGAATTGAAAATTATTTTTGGGATAATATTGACTACCCAGAAAGGAAAGTACAAGGATTTCATACACAAGAAGAATTACAAAGATTAATAAATAGAAGAAAAGCAAGAAAAAATTTAGACAATATTTTTATAAATACTAATATAACAGATAGGCCATACCAAATGGAAGCGATAAAAAGAACCTGTGAAGCATTTGAACAAAAACACAGAAAAGCATTATTGGTAATGGCAACAGGAACAGGAAAGACAAGAACTGCAATATCTTTAGTTGATGTATTAACAGGAAAAGACTGGATACAGAATATTTTATTTTTAGCAGATAGAACTGAATTAATAAAACAAGCAGAGAAAAATTTTGTCAAGATGCTACCAGACTTATCTTGTTGTAATTTATTAAATTCAAAAGACAATCCAGAGGCATCAAGAGTTATATTTTCAACATATCAAACAATGATAAATGCAATAGATAAAACAAAAAGTGAAGGTGGAAAAAATTTATTTACACAAGGATATTTTGATTTAATAATTGTAGATGAAGCACATAGAAGTATATATAAAAAATACCAAGCTATATTTGATTATTATGATAGTTTAGTTGTAGGACTAACAGCAACACCAAGAAATGATGTTGATAAAAATACTTATGAATTTTTTGAATTAGAAAATAATGTTCCAACTTATGCTTATGAATATCAAGAAGCAATAGATGATGGGTATTTAGTTGATTATCATAATATAAAAACTTCAACTGAATTTTTAGAAAGAGGAATAAAATATAATAAACTAAAAGATGAAGAAAAAGAACAAATTGAAGAATTGCTTGAAAATGATGAAGAAACCCCAGAAGAAATTGAATCATCTGCAATTAATACATGGCTATTTAATAAAGACACAATTAAAAAAATATTAGAAACATTAATGACAAAAGGATTAAAAGTTGAAGGTGGAGATAAACTTCGGAAAAACAATAATTTTTGCAAAAAGTCATAAACATGCTGAAGAAATAGAAAAGGTATTTAATTTGTTATACCCACAATATAATGGAGAATTTGCAAGAGTTATTGATAACAAAGTCAATTATGCAAATACATTAATAGAACAATTTGAAAATCCAAAAAAATATCCACAAATCGCAATTTCAGTTGATATGTTGGATACAGGAATAGATGTGCCAGAAGTATTAAATTTAGTTTTCTTCAAGCCAGTAAAGTCAAAAGTAAAGTTTTGGCAAATGCTAGGTAGAGGAACTAGATTATGCAATAATTTATTTGGAGAGGGAATACATAAAACACAATTTTATATATTTGATTGTTGTAATAACTTTGAATTTTTTGAAGAAAATGAAAAAGGAATAGAAACAACATTAGCAGAAGGACTAACAGAAAAAATATTTAATTTAAAATTAGATTTAATAGTAGAACTGCAAAATATAGATTATCAAGAAAATAAACAATTTGGAGAAATTAGAAAACAATTAATAAAAGAATTTTTGGATGCAATTAATATGTTAAATGAAGAAAGTTTTATTGTTAAAGCTAAAAGAGGATATGTAGAAAAATATTCTGATATAAATAGTTGGAATACTATTACAGGCATTGAAAAATTTGAAATAAAAAATAATTTAACACCTATATTCGTAATTACGGACATAGATGAATCAGCAAAAAGATTTGATAATTTGATTTATTCATTACAGATAAGAAAATTAAAACGAAAAAACTATAATTTTCAAGTAAATAGCATAATTTCATTAATGAATAATTTATCAGAACTAGGAACAATAAACCAAATAAAACAAAAAGCAGAAGTAATAAGAGATATAAGCAAAAAAGAATATTGGGATAATGCAACATTTGTTGAAATAGAAGAAATTAGGGTTAAATTAAGAGAACTGATTAAATTTATCGAAAATCCACCAAGAAAAATATGGAATGTAGATTTTGAAGATACACTTATAATAGATGAAGAACAAATAAATATAACAGGAAATAATTTTGAGGATTATAAGAAAAAAGTTAAAAACTTTTTGGATGGAAATATGGATAATTTAGTTATTTATAAAATAAAACATAATCAATTATTGACAGAACTAGAAAAAAATGATTTAGAAAGAATAATGTTTGAGGAGTTAGGAACAAATAAAGAATTTATTGAAACTTTTGGAGATTCAAATGTAATTCAAGCTGTAAGAAATATAGTAGGACTAGATAGAGAAACAGCTAATAAGATATTTTCAAAATATATAAATGATAATAGGTTAAATAGTAAACAAATTCAATTTGTAAAGATATTAAAAGACTATATTATAGAAAATGGAATAATAAATTTAGATAAATTAGTAGAAATGCCATTTAGTAAAATAGGTCAAGTGTATGATATATTTAAAGATAACCTTAATACATTTAATGAAATAAAAGAAGATATAGAACATATTAATGAAAATACTATAAAATTAGCTTAACAAAACTTTTCAAAGAAAGTAAGAGAAAATAGATATGATTTTAATATCTTAAAAAGAAAGGAAAACAAAAGGAAATATGGAAAATGTTGATAAAATGTATGATTTATTAAACAGCATCAAAGTAACTGAAGAAAATCGAGAAATTGTAGAAGAAATAAAGGGATTATTAGCAACAGAAAATTATTTCGAAGCATTAAGAAAAATTAGAGAATTAAAAGAAAAAGAACAAGAGGCAAAAGAAAATGAGGAAGAAATTATAGAAAATGAAGAGGAAATTGAAGAAGGAACTTATCCTAGAGCTTTAAGTAATCAAGAATTGGAAGAACATTTTATAGGATTACTACTAGAAAATCCAAAACTAATAATGAAATATTATTTTTTATTTGATATATGTATGTTTGAAGATGAAGAAATGCTAAATATATATAAAAGTGTTTTGTATAATGAAGGAGCTAAATATTCATCAGAACAAGCAAAAAATGGATTTAACTTTTCAAAAGATTCAGAAGAAGTATATCATTTAAAAAATGAATTAGTTAAAGAAGTACAAGATAAAAACTATGATGTAGAAAAAATATTTGTTGAATTAAAGAAGTTATTTATTTTAAGAAAAGCATATATTGAAACTCCAGAAATTAATATTCAAGATAAAATCTTAGAAATTACAAATTATAAACTATATGACAAAATGTCAGTAGAAGAAGTAGAAAATACAATAGAACAAGTTAATGTTACTCAAAAATTCAAACAATCAGTGTTAAGTGATAATTTAGTAGAATTTTTAGAAAATAGTGAAAATGAATTGGCAAATGGATTATCTTATCCATTTCCAATTTTAACAGAGGTATTTAAAGGAATAAGAAAAGGAGAAACAACAGCTTTTGCAATGCCATCAAACTCAGGAAAAAGTAGAATTACAATTGATATTGCAGCATATACAGCCCTTCTTCACAAAAAGAAGGTATTAGTAATATCAAATGAAATGTCAGAAGAAAAAATGAAGCTTTGTTTAATTACAACTATAATAAATAATCCAGATATTCAAAAATTACATGGATATAATATTCATGTTTCAGAAGGGGAATTATTAGAATTTAAGTTTAAACCAGATAAGAAGAAAGATGCTAAATTAGATGAACAAGGATATATTTTAAAAGAAGAAAAAGAAACTCAAAAACAGTTTATAAAAAGATTATCAAAAATTTCATCTGATTTTAATAATGTTATTGCAGCTATTGAGTGGGCAAGTAAACAAATAAAAAATTCAATATATTTTATCAATATAACAGACCATACAAATGATGAGTTAAAAAAAGTTATAATCAATTATTATTACAAGGAACATATTGAATATGTATTTTATGATACACTTAAAACAGATACAGATAATATAGGAAATCCAGAAGAGATAAAAAGAACTGCAACAATACTTTCAAATTTGGCTCAAAACTTTAATATATTTATTTGTTCTACTTTGCAACTTGCAGAAAGTGCAACGTCGCCAATTAACCTAAATGTTAATGATTTGGCAGTAAGTAGAACTGTAAAAGAAGTGTTGGATACGCTTTGCTTGATTAAACAAATTAGCAGAGATAATTTGGAAGAATATGAATATTCTTTAAATGAAGTTGATACTGAGTTTTTTGATTTGGAAAAGTCAGATAATCCAGATGTTAGATATTATGCTTGTGTTGTTGATAAAAATAGGGCTGGTGCTAAGCCTAAATTGGTTTTTAAATTGAATCTTGCTTATAATAGTTGGGTTGAATTAGGGTATTTAAGATTGAAACAAAAATAATTATTAGAAGAGGAGAATAAAAGAATGGAAAAAGTTATAGTTTTAGGAACAGGTCATGCAACTGTTGTAGATAATTTTAATACATGTTTTATATTAGAAGATGATAATCAAGATTATTTATTAGTAGATACAGGTGGAGGAAATGGAATATTAAAACAATTTAAAAAGGCAAATATAGATTTAACAAAAATTCATAATATTTTTATATCACATAAACATATTGACCATTTATTTGGTATATTATGGATATATAGATTTATAGATTTGGAAATACGAAAAGGTACTTATGAAGGTATTTTAAACATATATTGTCATGATGAAGTAGCAAAAATTATAAGAGAACAAATATATACTTTGATAGGTAAAAGGCAACAAAAGTTTTTAGATGAAAGAATTTTTATAAATGTTGTGAATGACCATGAAAAAGCTAAAATTTTAAATTATGAATTAGAGTTTTTAGATATTATGGCTAAAAAGGATAAACAATATGGATTTAAAACAATATTAAATAATAATAAAACACTTGTTTTCGGGGGGGATGAACCCTTAGATGAAAAATTATATGATGACGTAAAAGATGTAGATTATTTGTTACATGAAGCATTTTGTTTAGAAACTGAATCTGATAAATATAAACCAAAAGAAAAGGGACATGATACTGTAAAATCTGCAAGTATAAAGGCACAAAAACTAGGAGTGAAAAATTTGGTATTATGGCATACTGCAGAAAATCTTGGAAAAGATAGGAAAGAAATTTACACAAAAGAGGCTAAAGAAAACTTTAATGGAAAGGTTTTTGTTCCAAATGATTTGGAGGAAATAATTTTGTGACCCAAAAGGGACGTGTACCATTGGGACATTTTATAAAATGTCCCAATGGTACACGTCCCTTTTGGGTCAACTTCTCAATAAATCAATCCAACTATAAATCACTTTTTTAGACATAGTAAACAAATTTATTTTATCTATATCTTTTGATGCAACTAAATTTACACTTGATAATTCTTGACCATCTAATGTAAAAGTTACTTGACCAATTTTATCACCTTTACTAATAGGGGCTTCTATATTTTTATTAATCTCAATAGATTGTGAAATTTGAGATTCTTTACCCTTTTCGATCAATGTACCTGCATTACTTTCTAAAATGGCATCAACTGTTGATTTAACACCTTTATTAACAGAAACATTTTGGATTACATCATCTTTATTTCCAAAACTTTTAAAAGAAAATTTATTAAAGCCATAATCTAATAGTTTTTGAGCTTCACTAAATCTTACTTTAGTAGAAGGAGCTTTCATAATAACAGCTATTAAGGATAAATCATTTCGAGTAGCACTTGCAGATAAATTATATAAAGCAAGAGATGTAGAGCCAGTCTTTAAGCCTGTTATTCCTTTATAGGTTCTAATTAATTTGTTTGTATTTACTAATTGAGATTTTCCACTTCTTAAACTATCCATCCATATTGTTGTGTATTTAGTGATATCAGAGTGCTTATCTAATAATTCTCTTGACATTAAAGCAATATCATAGCTTGAAGTTACATGTCCATCTTCATCAATTCCATGACAATTTTTAAAACATGTATCATTCATTCCTAATTCTTTAGCTTTATCATTCATCATTTGAACAAAAGCTTCTTCTGAGCCAGCAATATGTTCAGCCATGGCAACAACACAATCATTAGCAGATACAACACAAATTGCTTTTAGCATTTCATCAACTGTTAAAGTTTCTCTAGGGTCTAACCAAATTTGAGAGCCACCCATAGAACGAGCTGTTTCTGAACAACTTACACTATCTGAATAAGATAAGTATCCATTGTCAATTTGCTCCATAATAAGTAAAATACTCATAATTTTAGTAACAGAAGCTGGTCTTAATTGTTCATGAATATTATGAGAATAAAGAATCTGCCCAGTTGATTGTTCCATTAAAATAGCAGAGCCACTTTCTAAATTAAGTGCATTATTATTTTCAATTTCTGAATTTGCCTCTAATACATCAGAAGAACTAACCTCTTTAGTTATAGAAGTAGAAGACCAAGCATAACTACTTGATTCATCATAAGAAAAACTAATGGTAGAAAAAATTAAAATTAATATAGCAAACATAAAAAATATATTTTTAAATTTATACATAATTCCCTCCTAAAAAAATTGCTTTATAAAATATATGTTAAAGTATTAAAATTAGAAGAAAATTATATTGACTTTTTTAGTAAGAAATAATATTATATATGTATAAAAAATAAAAAGGATGTAAATAAAATGTTATTACAAATAATATTAAAAATATTAGGACTATTAATAGTATTAGTAGGGGTAATTCTAATATATGATGCTCGTATAATTACAAAGAAGTTTTTTGGGTTTGGAGATCAAAATGAAGGATCTTCAGGTTTAAAAATGTTAGGATTAGCAATAGCAATTATAGGTGGAACTATCATTATTTTTATAAAATAAACCACTAAAATATTAGTGTAATATTTTTAATAAAATACAAACGAAAATAAAAAAAATAGGTGGAAATATGCAGAAAGATAAACATATAAAAATAAAAAGACTATTAAATATAGTTTTTTCAAAAAGAATAATTATTATTATAGCAGTGTTATCAATCAGTTTGTTCTTAGGTTATAGATATTCATATCATTATAAACAAAGTGGACAAGAAGATTTGTTAGAAACTATTTTGAGTTTTGTTAATAACGAAAGAATCAAAACAATAGAGCAACCAAGTGAGATAAATCATAAAAAAGATTTATTAATATTTGGAATATTAGGTATGTCAATTTCGTCATTCCTAATAGTAATAATGTATTTTTTAAATAATAAAATAAAATCTGAAGAAGATATAAAAAAATACTTCAAATTACAAATATTAGGAGCAATCCCAATAAGTAGTAATAAAAGGTATGCACTAACAACTTATGTTAACCCAAAAACTTATATATCAAAAATAATAAAATCGATAGGTACAAATATATTATGCTTAACAAATACAGATAACAGTAAATCTATATTAATTACTAATTTAAAGCAAGAAGAAGGAAAGACATGGATTGCAAACAATTTAGCAGTTACACTTGCACAAGCGAATAAAAAAACCATATTGATAGATTGTAATCTAAGAGTACCAAGTGAAAAGAATAATTTATTTGGAATTGAAGCTGAAAAGGGATTATCAGATTTTATAAAAGAAATAACAGGACAAAAAATTAAAAATATAGAATTGTCAAGAAAATACATAAGAGAAACAAGAATTCCTAATTTACATTTATTAGTAAGTGGAAGTATACCTAAGAAGCCAAAGGAACTGATTTCTTCAAACAATATGAAGAAATTAATACATACATTAAAGTATATGTATGATGTTATAATATTAGAATCTTATGACTGTTTAAAAAATAAAGAGACAATTGTATTATCAGCTATGGCAGATGAGACAATATTAGTTACAGAAGGCAAAAAGACTAAAATAAACCATATAAAAAAATCAAAAAAATTAATTAGACGTGCTAATGGAAAAATATTAGGAGTTATATTTAATCAAAAGAAACAACGACAAAAGGGACTTCATTCAAAATTAGCAGACAGAGAAGTAGATTATTTAGGAATAGAAAATGAAGAAGTAATAGAACAAAAAACAATTACACTTAATCAGATAATAAAACAAGCTAAAATTAATGTAAAAGAAGAAAAGAGAATAAAAAAAGGATTACCAAGAAAGAAATATGAAATTGAAGAAGAAGAAAAAGATAAAAGAATTGTAAATATAATAAGAAAAGTTTTTGATAGAGTGTTGAGTTTAGAATATAGAGTTAATGAAGAAGATGAAGATATTAACTTAATTAAAACCAAACATAAAAATATTCAAGAAGATATTAAAGGATTAATTAACAAAAATAATTACATATCTAAGAAAATAAATTCTTTAAATTCAGATAAGAAATATATTTTAGAACAAATAGAAAGTACTAAAGGCAAAAATAGACAAGAATTAGAGGATGTTAAAATATTAAAAAGTAGTAATATAAATATGGCCAAAGAAATGAGACCAATAAAAAAACAAATACAAATATTGCAAGCAGAGATAACAGACTTAAGGCAATTAGATAGTAAAATTAAGAATACTGATAATAAAATTTCTCAAGCTAAATTAATGCAAGGATTACAGATTGGTAATATTAATAAGAAAATTGAAAAATTAAAAGAATTACAAGTAAGTAATAATAGTAAAATATTGGAAAAGATAGCTGTAATTAATCCAAGTGCTATATCATCAAATACAAGAAATAAAAAGCAAGAACCAAAACTGCAAAATAATATAATAAGTTTTGATAAAATAAGAGCAGAAAGTAAGGAAAAACAAAAAATTGTGAAGAAATCATTTTCAATTAATGAAGATATTACATTTGTAGAATTACAAAAGACATCTGAATGTGTGTTGAATTTTGATTCAATAGAAGATAATAAAAATATAAAGAGATTTAGCTAAATTGATTTGCTAGCATACTAGCTGTTTATGCTAGTAATTTTAAAATATAAAGGAAAGGAGCATAATATAACTTTTAAAGTTATTATAGTGTAAAAAAATGGGGTTAGAATTAAAAAATGTATCTAAAACTTATATAGGAAAGAAAGCTGTAGATAATGTTTCATTAAAATTAGATAAGCCAGGAGTTTTTGGATTACTTGGAACAAATGGAGCTGGAAAAACAACAACTATTAGAATGTTATTAGGTATAATTAAAAAAGATAGTGGAGAAATTACTTGGAATGGGAAAACAGTAGAAAGAAAAACAGTAAATTTTGGATATTTACCAGAGGAAAGAGGAGTATATCCAAAAACAAAAATATATAACCAATTGATGTATTTTGCTGAATTAAAAGGAATGAAAAGAATAGAGGCAGACAAAGAAATAAAAATATGGGCAAAAAAATTAAAGGTAGAAGAATATTTAAATATGCCCGCAGAAAAATTGTCAAAAGGAAATCAACAAAAGATTCAATTTATGACAGCTGTGATTCATAATCCTGAATTAGTTGTTTTAGATGAACCATTTAGTGGATTAGATCCTGTTAATACTGATATATTAAAAAATATTATTATAGATTTAGTGTCAGAGGGAAAATATATTATTATGTCAGCACATCAAATGGCAACAATAGAAGAATTTTGTAGTGATATTTTAATATTGAATAAAGGAAAAACTGTTCTACAGGGAAATTTAAAAAAGATTAAAGAAGGTTATCCAGCAAATAGGGTAGAGGTAGATACTAATAAAAATATTGATAACTATATTCAAAAATTAGATTTAATTAAAGAAAATGAAAAAGATAACCAATATGTAATAAGAATTCAAGATGAAAAGATAGCTCACAAGCTTTTAAATGAATTAGTTAATGATGGGGTAATGGTTAATAAATTTGAAATAAAAAAACCAACATTAAATGATATATTCATAGAAAAGGTAGGTGAGTAAAGTGAAAGATTTAAAAACAGTTATAAAATTTACAATGGAAGATATGTTAAAAAGAAAATCTTTTATTATATCAACATTAATTATTTTAGCATTAATTGTAATTGGGTTTAATGTTCCTAAAATAATAAAATCAGTTGATGGAGAAGATGTTTCATCAGAAAAATTATTAATAGTAGATTCTTCTAATGTTTTTGAAGGCAAGTTGGATACATTAAAAAATACTGATTTAGGTTATGAGATTACAATTGAAAATAAAAGTTTTGAAGATATTAAAAAGTTAATTGAAGAAAAAGAAATAGATTCAAGTATAATAATTGAACAAATAGACGATAAAGTTCAAATACGCTATATAGTAGAAAATGCTAATATGATGAAAGGCGTTCCAGATAATATTATAACCGCAATTAATTCTATGTATAGCAATTTGCAAATTAATAAATTGGGCTTAACTCAAGAACAATTACAATCAATTACACCTAATTTTGAGTTTAGCTTAGAACAAACTAATGAAGAAAGAGCAAGTGGTAATATTTTTGCTATGATGTTGTTATCTCTTGTGTTATTCTATGCAATTTATTTTTGTGCATACCAAGTATCAAGTTCAATTACAACAGAAAAGACATCAAAAATAATGGAAACTTTAGTAACATCAACTACTCCAAAAACTATTGTATTAGGTAAAACTATTGGAATTGGAATAGTTGGATTGATACAAATGATTTTAATTGTTGCAACAGCAATATTTAGCGCAAAAGTTTTTTTAGATTCAGAGTTGATAAATGCGGTTTTAGATATTTCTAATATCACACCATATCTAGGTATTGTTACAATTATTTATTTTATTTTAGGTTATTTAGCTTATGCTTTGTTGTATGCTTTAACAGGTTCAACTGTAAGCAAACCAGAGGATATTCAATCAGCTAATGGCCCTGTTGCAATTTTGGCAGTTGTAGGATTTTATTTATCATATTTTACTATGATGAATCCAACAAGTAATTTGAATGTATTTGCTTCTATGCTTCCAATCTCTTCACCTTTTTGTATGCCTTTTAGAATAATGATGGGGATTGCTAGTACTACAGATGTTTTAATTTCAATTGCTATTTTGTTAGTTACTATTTTAGTTATTGCTCAAGTTGCTATTAAAATATATTCAAATGCTATATTTAATTATGGCACTAAAATGAGTTTTTCTGATATTTTAAAAATTTATAAAGATAAGAATAGTTAATTTTGCTAAGAGGTGACAATTACTTGGATTTTTTAAGTAATTGTCATTATCAGTATTTGACTAAAGTTGAAAAGCATTGTATAATATAAAGTATAACAAATGTTAAAAATAGCAAATAAGAAAAAGGAGAGCTTTTTTATGGGAATGAAAAATTTTAACAACGGTGTAACAGATGGACCTCAGAGAAGATATAAGCTTTCAACAACTTTAACGGGAATTCTAATAGTTCCAACACTTGAATCGGAAGGTTTCAAAATGCAAATGTTATATGAAGAATTGAATGAGCGTTTAGTAACTAACGAAGAAAAAGTGGCTGAAGAGGTTAACAGATTTATTTTAGAAAAAAGTGGAGAAATAACTCAAAATCTTTTAATCTGGAACTTCGAAGAAGATTTGGCATATAAGGAGTTGCGGCGGAATTTCTTTGAAAACACACAGCTTGAGCGTGAATTTGACGGAAGATAATAAGAAGGTATCCTTTTGAAAAGAAAAGCCTATTGCATTTTAATTTTTGCAATAGGCTTTTTTCTATTTTTAAAATATAAAATGTTCAAAAAAGGAGATAATTTCTATTGTTATAAAAGTTTTTCTAATTCTTTAATTTTATCCCTAATTTCAGCAGCTTTTTCGAATTCCATAGAAGTAGCATATTTAAGCATTTCATCTGTTAATTCTGAAATAGTATTTTTAATATCATCTGCATTTTCTGTTTTATACTCAACACTAATATCTTCTTGTTTAGTAATACTGATTGTATCACGAACAGATTTTGATATAGTTGTTGGTGTAATATCATTTTTTAGATTGTATTCTTCTTGAATTTTTCTTCTTCTGTTTGTTTCAGTAATTGCTTTTTCCATAGAGTCGGTTAATTCATCGGCATACATAATAACAGTACCATTTGTATTTCTAGCAGCACGTCCAATTGTTTGAATTAAAGAACGTTCAGAACGTAAAAATCCTTCTTTATCAGCATCTAAAATTGCAACTAGAGAGACTTCTGGAATATCTAAACCTTCTCTTAAAAGATTAATTCCAACTAGTACATCAAATTCACCAAGACGTAAATTACGTATAATTTCCATTCTTTCTAAAGCTTTAATATCTGAGTGCATATAATTTACTTTAATATCTAAACTTTGTAAGTATGATGTTAAATCTTCAGCCATTTTTTTAGTTAAAGTTGTAACTAAAACCCTTTCATGTTTTTCTATACGAATACTAATTTGCTCAATTAAATCATCAATTTGATTTGTAACAGGTTTTACTTCTATTTTAGGATCTAAAAGTCCAGTTGGTCTGATAATTTGTTCAACAACATTTTCTTTAGAATGTTCTTTTTCGTAGTCTGCTGGTGTTGCACTAACAAAAATAACTTGATTTATTTTCTTTTCAAATTCCTCAAAACGTAAAGGTCTATTGTCGAAGGCAGAAGGTAAACGAAAGCCATAATTTATTAGTGATTCTTTTCTTGCATGGTCTCCATTGTACATGGCTCTTACTTGAGGGATTGTTGCATGAGATTCGTCAATTAATAAAAGAAAGTCATCTGGCAAATAGTCAAATAAAGTAAATGGGGGAGAACCAGAAGGTCTACCACTAATATGTCTTGAATAATTTTCTATTCCTTGACAAAAGCCAGTTTCTTTCATCATTTCCATATCAAAATTTGTTCTTTCATCAATTCTTTGTGCTTCTATCAATTTATTATTATCTTTAAAATATTTTATGCGTTCTTGTAATTCTTCTTCTATGGTAATTAAAGCTTTTTCCATTTTATCTGATGTTGTTACATAGTGAGAATTAGGGAATACCATAACATGCTTTCTTTGAGCAATTGGTTTTCCTGTTAATGGATTTATTTCATGAATTTTTTCAACTTCATCACCCCAAAATTCAACACGGATAGCAGATTCACTAGTGTCAGAAGGATAGATTTCTAAAATATCACCTTTTGCTCTAAATGTTCCTCTTTTAAAATCTATTTCATTCCTAGAATATTGCATATAAATTAATTTTTTCATTATTTCTTCTCTTGTTTTTTGCATACCAGGTCTTAAAGAAACAATCATATTTTCATAGTCAATTGGATCTCCTAAACCATAAATGCAAGAAACAGATGCTACAATAATAACATCTTTTGTTTCAAATAAAGATGCTGTTGCAGAGTGGCGAAGTTTATCAATTTCATCATTGATTGAGGAATCTTTTTCTATATAAGTATCAGAAGAGGGAATATAACTTTCTGGTTGGTAATAGTCATAATAACTGACGAAATACTCAACTGCATTCTCAGGGAAGAATTCTTTGAACTCCGAATAAAGTTGACCAGCTAAAGTTTTATTGTGTGCTAACACTAATGTAGGCTTCTGAACTTGCTCTATTATATTAGCCATTGTGAAGGTCTTTCCAGAACCTGTAACTCCTAGAAGCGTCTGAAATTTCTCGCCTTGAGTTATTCCGATTTACTAAATATTTTATTGCTTTTGGTTGATCTCCAGTTGGTTTATAATTTGAATGTAATTTAAACATTTGTTTCTCCAATCTACTAAAATTTTAAAGATTATTTTTGGAAAAATGTGGTAGAGAATTTTCATTACATGAATAAAAGTAACCTTTTCTCACCTTTCTAACAAAATAACACAAAATAATCTTAAATTGCTTTTTTCTAGGAAATTATAACATAAAACAGGCTAAAAAACAAGGAAGAGTTGTGAGAGTGCAAAAGTATGATTATTGAAATTATCTACTTATTATTATATAATGTAAATAATATTAGTAATTTATTATGGGATATATTTTTTTTAAACAAAGCTAATAAAAAAATTAATTGTCCTCAAAAGTAGTAATTAAAGGAGATTGTAATGGATAATAAAATAATATTGAATGGAATTTATAAAAAAGTTATAATTTTATTTGCATTTTTATTTCTTGCTTATTTCGTATTTACAGTAATTAATATAAAATATTATCTAAAAGAGTATGGCTATAGTATTAAAGAGCTTCCAAAAACTATTGCTGTATATTTTCACTTAAGTAAAGGTTTTACAGTAGAACAAAATGAAAATGATAAATCTATTTTTATTGGTAGACATAACTATATTTATGATAATGTATTTAAGAAAAATGGATATTATAATTCTGAGAGATTAGGTAACTCAGTAATATATATTAAAAATGAAAACGGAAAACAAATTAGATTATATGTATTAAGTACAGATGATTGGTGTCATTGGTTTAGAATATACAAAATAGAAGGAGCTAAAATTGAAGATTTTATATGATATGAAACATTATTTTATAAAAGAAAATTTAAAAAAAATAAAAAAGGACTATTGACAAAATAACAGAAAAAAACTATAATAACTACAATATGTTATCAAGAGTGGACGAGAGAATCGGCTTAATGACTCCACAGCAACCTGCAAAAAAAAGCAAGGTGCTAACACCGACAAAGCAAAGGCTTTGAGTGATGCTTTTCAAAACTGGATTATCAACCTTTGCACAAGCAAAGGTTTTTGTTTATGATAAAAGCAAAGATTTTGCAATACCAATAATACTATAAAAATATAAAATCTTGAAACATATAAAATAAAAAAGAAAGAAGGAGTAAAAAATGAGAAAATTATTCACATCAGAAAGTGTAACTGAAGGGCATCCAGACAAATTATGTGATTTTATATCAGATAGTGTATTGGATAGTTATTTAGCAGAAGATGAAAATGCAAGAGTAGCATGTGAAACTGTAGCAGGAAAAGGAGAAATAATAATAACAGGAGAAATTACATCAAAAGCAGAAGGAATAGATATAGAAAAGATTGTAAGAAATACAATAAAAGAAGTTGGATATGACAATAGTGAATTAGATATTGATTATAGAACTTGTAAAATTAGTGTAAATATATCAAAACAATCACCAGATATTGCCTTAGGAGTAGATAAGTCATTAGAAGACAAAGAAGGAGAAGATGTTGCTTCAGAAGGTGCTGGAGACCAAGGAATAATGTTTGGTTTTGCAACTGATGAAACAGAAAACTTTATGCCAATGCCAATCTATTTAGCGCATAAACTTTCAAAAAGGCTAACAGAAGTAAGAAAGCAAAATATAATCGATTATTTAAGACCAGATGGAAAAACACAAGTAACAGTAGAGTATGAAGGAAATACACCAGTTAGAGTTCACACAATTGTTTTATCAACTCAGCACAATGCAGATGTTGATTTAGAAACTCTAAAAAAAGATATTAAAGAAAAAGTAATTAACTATGTTGTACCAAATGAATTATTAGATGAAAATACGAAATATTATATAAATCCAACAGGAAGATTTGTTATAGGAGGACCACTAGGAGATAGTGGACTAACAGGAAGAAAAATTATAGTAGATACTTATGGAGGATATGCAAGACATGGTGGAGGAGCATTTTCTGGAAAAGATCCAAGCAAAGTAGACAGGTCAGCATGTTATATGGCAAGACATTTAGCAAAAAATATAGTAGCAAATGGGTATGCAAAAAAATGTGAAATTCAGCTTTCTTATGCTATTGGAGTAGCAAAACCAATATCTATATATGTAGATACTTTTAACACATCAACAATTCCAGAAAATGAAATTGTAGATAAAATAAATGAAAAATTTGATTTAACACCAAGAGGAATAATAAATTATTTAAAACTACAAAACCCAATATATAAACAAACAACAAACTATGGACATTTTGGAAAAGAAAATTTAGAATGGGAAAAAATTGTTAAATTATAAAATATAATAGAAGAAAAATATGAAAATTAATCAAAAAACTTGTTATTTTTTGCTATAAATGATAAAATATATAAAATAATTGAGGTAAGATTGAAATAGGAGGAACCCAATATGTATGAAAGAAGTGCAACAGTTCTTGAAAAGTATTTTAGTGAAATCTTTGGGCTAGACAAAAAAATAAATTTAAGGACAATATTTGAAAACTATAAAGAGCTAGTTGAAGAAACACAAAAATATCAAGATATGATAACAGAAGAAGAAGAAATCATTAATGACTTTGATGATGTAGCAAATAGTATTCGTATTATTCAACAAGAACAGAAAAAATTATATCAATCAAATTTAAAATTAGAAGAAGAAAGAAATCAATTATTTAATAGTTTAGATCAAGAACCAGAAGATATAGAACGAGCATTAAAAAAAATAGAAGAAACAATAGATATCAATAATGATAAATTAGAAGAACTAAGAGAAAGCTTTATTGTATCTTTTAAAGATTTTACTAATAAACAAAAACAAAGAAATCAACAATCAAGAAATAGAAGAGTACAAGAAAAAAATCATTTACAAATTATAGAAAAAATGACAAAAGATTTAGCTGAAATAGAAGTATCAACTTTAAGAAGAATAAAAGATTTTATCAACACAGAAGAGGAAGAAGAAATTATAGACATAATGATAGAAAATGGAAAAGATGAAAGAGTACCATTTAATTATCAAGTAATGAGTGATGCTGTAATGCAAAGAAAAGAAATTGCAAAAAAAGAAGCAGAAAGTTACATATTAATCTATGAAAGAAGTAAAAGAGTATTAGGTGAAATTGCTAGAGAAGAATTAAAAATTGATAAGTATACAAAAATATTAAGAGATGTTAGTGTAAAATTGTCATTTTTAGGTGCAGAAAAAAATTATATAGTAAGTTTTCTTGATAATGAAAGAATGACTGCAATTAATGGAAAGAAAAATCATGATCAACTAATGAGCGAAGCTTGTAAAGACTTTGAAACAGATATTGAACAAATTAATAATCTATATAAATTAATAATGAAAGAAATTGCTAATAAATCATCTAAAAAATCTTATAGTGAATTATATAATAAAGATTATTTAAAAAATATGAATAAAAAAATTAGGAATTTTGAACAAGAAGTTAATGGAATAAATATTAAGACAGGAACTATAATAAATCCAAATTATTGGAGAATAGACGAAATTAGAAACATTTATGATGTATTCCAAAAAGAAGTAAGCGAAAAATTCGAAAAAGATTTATCAGAATATAAATTAGAAGATATTGAACAAGAACAAGAAATATTACAACCTCAAGATAATATTTTTGGTATATATGAAGGTGCTTATGTAAAAGATGAATATGATGATGAAGATGATATAGATTCTCCTTATAGTGATTATAATAAACCTCAAAATACTGATAACGAATATGGGGAATATGAAGATAGTGAGTATGAAAATGAAGAGGGAACAGAATTTGATATATATAAAGAAAGTGGTATTATTGAGGAAAATCTAGAAAACTCAGATGATAAGTATGACGAATATGATGATGATTACAAAGATATTGTAGAAGAAAATGATAGTTACAATGAATACAGCGAATATGATGAATATGATGACGAATATGAAGAATTTGAAGATGATGACGAGTACGATGAATATGAAGAGTTTGAAGATGAAAAAGATTATGACGATTATAATAAAGAAGAAATTAGTACATCAAAAGATAATAAAAAAGGAAAAGGATTGTTAAATAAATTCTTTAAATAGCAGGTTAAGAAAGTAATAGGAGATGAATTAAATGTACCTAAAAAATGTAATAAAACATTTTAGTGTAATTATAAGACATAAATGGGTTGTTTTTAAGTTATGTTGTAGGGTAGGAATACCTTGGAGAGGATTTGTTCATGACCTGTCAAAATTTTCACCAACAGAATTTTGGGAAAGTGTAAAATATTTTAATGGAAAACATTCACCAATAATAGATTGTAAAAGGGATAAAGGATATTCAGAAGCTTGGCTACATCATAAAGGACGTAATAAACATCATTCTGATTATTGGATTGATTTAAATGGACCAGATGGAAAACCAATACTACCAATAATACCATATCCTTATATAGCTGAAATGTTATGTGATAAATTAGCAGCAGGTATTATTTATGAAGGTAAAAAATGGACTAAAGAATTTGAATTAGAATATTGGCTTAATGAAAGAAAAAATATTATGGTAAATAATCAAATAAAAGAACTTATAACAGATTTTCCTACACAAGTTAGTAAAGAAGGTATTAAAAAAGTACTAACTAAAAGAAATGTTAAAAGCTTATATAAAAAGTATTGTATTGATTACATAGATAATAGTAGAATATGATTTTATAATTACATTAAGGAAATAGTTGACAAAAACAAAAAATACTTGTATAATTTTATAGTGCAAAAAGAGAAAAAATGAAATAGATATAAACATATATCTTTAAAAACAAGGAGGGATAGAGATGGCACAACCAAAAAGAAGATGGTCAAAAGCAAGAACACATTCAAAAAGATCAACTTGGAAAAAAGAACAACCTAAATTTTCAACATGTCCAAATTGCCACGAACCTATAATGCCACATAGAGTTTGTCAAAGTTGTGGGTATTATGATGGAAAACAAGTAGTAGCAAAAAAAGAAACAGAAAACGCATAAATTAAAGAAATAGCACATTAAATGTGCTATTTTTTTGTTCTCATATATAAAAAGTCCGTTTTTGTCAAAATTTTAAAATAAATGTGTACTTTTTAAAATTGATGTGATAATATATAAGAACAAAAATACAAAAGAAAGAGAGGAAGTATTATGGTTGGAAAATTATTAAAGAGATCAAGTTGGACAGATATAATTATTTCAATAGTGTTTGTAACATTTGGAGTGCTATTAATAGTAAAACCAGAAGAAACATTAGGAGCTATTTCTATGATATTAGGAATTGTATTTATTGCTATGGGTGTATTAAAACTACTGGAATATTATACATCAAAAACTAAAGAAGACTTATTGCTAACTACAGCTTTAATAGCAGTTATTTTTGGAGTAATTGTATTATTTGCTTCTGGAACAATAACAACTTTATTTAAAATAATTGTAGGAATGTGGATTATAGGAGCAGGAGTCATGGATTTACAGACTACATTAATTTGGAAAGAAGTAAAATCACCATATTGGACAATGGCTGTACTCTTTTCACTACTAATGATTCTAGCAGGTATGATTATTATAATAGTAGAAAATATTGTTCCTACCATTATAGGAGTTATAATAGTAATCTATGGTATATTAGATATTATCGATAGATTAATTTTTATAAAAAAAGTTGATAATTATACAAAACATTAACTTTTGTATAATATGCTCTAATTAATAAAAACACAGTTGTTATCGCATTAACAGCTGTGTTTTTATTATTATAATAGTGATTAGAAAGACATTTTCATTAGTTTAAACACATTAACTGAAAAAACATTTTTTATTCTAAATATTGCAAATTTAGACAAAATGTAATAAAATATACACAAATTGGAGGTTAGTCAAATGCAAGTAGAAAGTGAAATACAAAAACAACTAGAATATATAGAAAAAGTAAAAAAAATCAATAACAATAAAAATGAAAAATTAAAATATAGTATACTAACAATGGGATGTCAGCTTAATGAAAATGATTCAGAAAAGTTATGTGGAATGATAGAAAAAATGGGATATAAAAGAACAGAAGATTTCAATGAGGCTGACCTAACATTATTTAATACTTGTTGTGTTAGAGAAAATGCAGAAGATAAATTATTTGGAAAATTAGGAGAATTAAAAAGGTTAAAAGAGAAAAAAGGAATTATAATAGCAATTGGTGGATGTATGATGCAAGAAAAACATATTACATCTAAAATAAAAGAAAGTTATCCTTATACAGATATAATTTTTGGAACACATACGCTACACAAATTTCCAGAAGATTTATATAAAGTTTTAGAAGAAAAAAGAAAACTTGAGGATGTATTAGATATAGATGGAAAAGTATATGAAGGTTTACCAATAAAAAGAGATAGCAATATAAAAGCTTCTGTAACTATTATGAATGGATGTAATAACTTTTGTAGTTATTGCATCGTTCCTTATGTTAGAGGTAGAGAAAGAAGTAGAGAGCCAAGAGCAATTATTGAGGAAGTAGAAGAACTATCAAAACAAGGTTATAAAGAAATAACATTGCTTGGTCAAAATGTAAATTCATATTTAAGAGTAGAACGTGAAAAATGTATAAAATTTGAAGAATATGAAGATATCAACTCTTTTGCAACATTATTAAGAGTAATAAACAAAATCGAAGGAATTGAAAGAATAAGATTTGTATCACCACATCCAAAAGATTTTACTGATGATGTAATAGAAGCAATAGCAGATTGTGAAAAAGTATGTAAACTAGTACATTTACCATTACAATCAGGAAATACAAAAGTTTTAAAAGAAATGAATAGAAAATATACAAAAGAACAATATTTAAAATTAGTAGAAAAAATGAAGTCAAAAATACCAAATTTAACATTATCAACAGATATTATTGTAGGTTTTCCAGGAGAAACTGATAAAGAATTCGAAGATACATTAGATGTTGTTAAAAAAGTAAAATTCGAACAAGTTTATATGTTTATTTATTCAAGAAGAGTAGGAACTCCAGGAAATAATATGGAAAATCAAATTCCAGATGAAATTAAACATAAAAGATTCAATAAATTAAAAGAGTTAGTTGAAAGTCAGATTACAGAAAATAATCAGAAATATATAGGTACAATTCAAAAGGTTTTAGTAGAAGGAACGAGCAAAAACAATGAAACAATGTTAACAGGTAGAACAGATAGTAATAAAGTTGTTGTTTTTGAAGCTGATAAATCTTTAATTGGAAAAGTTATTGAACTTGATATTGTTTCTGAACATATGTGGTATTTGAAAGGAAAAATAAATTCCAAATTTGGAGAAATACCAGACAATGTAAAATGATTAAGGAGGAAAATAAATGTCAGAATATTCACCAATGATGCAGAAATACCTTGAAACAAAAGAACAATACAAAGATTGTATCCTATTTTATAGATTAGGAGATTTTTATGAAATGTTTTTTGATGACGCAATAACTGCATCAAGAGAGCTAGAACTTACATTAACAGGCAAAAACTGTGGAAAAGAAGAAAGAGCACCAATGTGTGGAGTACCACACCATGCAGTAGAAATATACACATCAAGACTAATTGCAAAAGGATATAAGGTTGCAATTTGTGAACAATTAGAAAATCCTAAAGATACAAAAACAATAGTAAAACGTGGCGTAACAAGAATAATCACACCAGGAACAATAGTAGAAAGCAATATGTTAGAAGAACGAAAAAATAATTTTATAATGTCTATATATAAATCAGGTATTTATTTTGGGATAAGTATATGTGATATTTCGACAGGAGAATTCTATTGTGCAGAAATAAAAGATAATCAAAATTTTGCTCTTTTATTAGATGAAATTGCAAGATATTCACCATCAGAATTAATTATAAATGGAATGATGGCAGATTGCGTTGAAGAAATGAATAAAATAAAAGAAAGATTTGAGTGTTATATCACAAAATTTAATGAGAAATTTTTTATAGCAGATGATGAAAAAATACGATTAAGATATAATTTTGTAGATCAGAATCAAAAAGAAATAGGGAATATAAGTGAAAAAAAATTAGCTATTAGCTCTATAAATGCTTTAATTGAATATATTGAACAAACTCAAATGACAACATTAGACCATATAAATAAAATTGTTTTATATAATATTTCAAAATATATGTCTCTTGATATCAATGCAAGAAGAAACCTAGAAATTACAGAAAAAATGAGGGATAAATCAAAAAAAGGAACTCTTTTATGGGTATTAGATAAAACATCAACATCAATGGGAGGAAGACATTTAAGAAGATGGCTTAGTGATCCTTTAATAGATGCAACAGAAATCAATAATAGATTGAAATCTGTTAAAGAATTAAAAGACAATTTAATGTTAAGAGGAGATATTGTAGAAAATTTAAAGAAAGTATATGATATTGAACGATTAGCTGGAAAAATGGCTTATGGAAATGCTAATGCAAGAGATATGATAACACTTAAAAATTCTTTAGAAAAATTACCAGAGCTTAAAAAAGTTATACAAAGTTGTAAATCAGACATGTTAAGACAATTATATGAGAATTTAGATGAATTGCAAGATATTTATAAACTAATTGAAAATTCGATTGTAGAAGATCCACCAATGACAATAAAAGAAGGTGGAATAATAAAATTGGGATATGATGAAGAAATTGATAAGCTAAAAACAGCTACAACAGAAGGTAAAAATTGGATAATTAAATTAGAATCAGATGAAAGAGAAAAGACAGGAATTAAAAATCTAAAAGTTGGATTTAATAGAGTATTTGGATATTATATTGAAATTACAAAATCATTTTTAGATCAAGTGCCAGAAAGATTTGTTAGAAAACAGACTTTAACAAATGCAGAAAGATTTATTACAGAAGAATTGAAAAATTTGGAGAATCAAATTTTAGGTGCAGAAGAAAAAGTTGTTAATTTGGAATATAATGCTTTTGTACAAATTAGAGAGGAAATTGCAAAAAATGTAAAAAGATTACAACAAACAAGTACAGTTGTATCAACTTTAGATGTACTTGCATCGTTTGCAACAGTTGCAGAAGATATGAATTATTCTATGCCAGAAGTAGATGACTTAGGAGTGTTAGATATAAAAGGCGGAAGGCATCCAGTTATAGAAAAGATGTTAGGGACAGGTGTATTTGTAGAAAATGATACATATTTAGATAAAGAGGAGAATAGGCTTTCCATTATTACTGGACCTAATATGGCTGGTAAATCAACGTATATGAGGCAAGTAGCTTTAATTACATTAATGGCACAGGTAGGAAGTTTTGTACCAGCACAATCAGCTAAAATTGGTGTGGTTGATAAAATTTTTACCAGAGTTGGAGCTTCAGATGATTTGAGTATGGGACAGAGTACATTTATGGTTGAGATGATGGAAGTTGCTACAATTCTAAAAGAGGCTACACAAAAGAGTTTGGTTATTTTAGATGAAATAGGTAGAGGTACTTCAACTTATGATGGATTATCAATTGCTTGGGCTGTGGCAGAATACATTGCAGATAAAGAAAAATGTGGAGCAAAAACATTGTTTGCAACTCATTATCATGAATTGACAGAGTTAGAGGAAAAGTTAAAAGGGGTAAAAAATTATAATATTGCTGTAAAAGAAAAAGGTGAAGATATTATCTTTTTAAGAAAAATAGTTAGAGGGGGAACAGATGAGAGTTATGGTATTCACGTTGCTCGACTAGCAGGTGTTCCAAAAGATGTAACTACAAAAGCAAATGATATATTAAAAGGTTTGGAAAGAAAAAATATTTTAACTGGTCAAAAACAGGAAACTAAAAAGGCTGTTGAGGGTCAATTTGATATGTTTAATTATAAGTTGGCTGAAATTTCTCATGAAATTGATAAGATTAATTTGAATGAGCTTACACCTATTGATGCTTTGAATACATTAGTTAAAATTAAAGAAAAGATGAAGTAAATAGAAAAGAGGCTGGAATAAATCCAGCCCTTCTTTAGATTTTTTTTAGAGAAATGATGTTTAGAACTTTTCTAACAAATTCTTAGTTACACTGCATTCAGATTTTATATGAAAAAGCATAATTCTAATTGCGTATGTATATTGTGGATTTTGCTCCATTACATAATCACATGATGGGTATGTATAAGTATAGCATTCATCCAGATATGCTTGTTTTTCTTCTGATGACATATCAATTAAACCTGTGCATGTATTGACTTTATTGGCTAACTTTAATAAAAATATTTCGGGGTTTTCTCTTAATATATCATAATATAACTTTAGAGAATAATGCCTATTGCTTGCCATTAGCATTATGTAATCTCTTACATTAGGACTAAGTCGCCACTTCGTTATGAGCTCTATGGCATTGTTTTTCATCTCGCATTTTTTTATTGCTTCGTGCACCAGAGCTGCTGCACATATTTCATCATCATTAATTTTTAAACTGATAAGATATGAGCAAACCCTCAGCGGATGAATAATAAAATCATCTCCGCTTTTTCTTTTTAAACCAGAATATATTTCCTTTGCGCACGCAAGAGCCTTAGAAGTATTTGGCATATTTCCTTTTCCTGTTGCATATCCTCTAATAAAATTGAAAATTTTTTCTGGATCTTCTTCTTTGATGATTCCTACCATCCCTTGAACTGCAGCAACTGTCTCTGAGATTGATACAAGAAAATTTTTAGTAATTACAAAATGTCTTGAGAATTCTGGAAAATAAATTTTTCCAGTTCTTATTAATGGATAAAAATAGTCATAAACTTCTTTGACATATTTCTTCATCCTTTCTTCTCCAAATATATCTATGGTTGAACAGTTACAAACTCTATCAACAATTTTAATAAGTATAGTAATCCAGTGTTTAGATATTTTTTTAAAATATATTTTATCTGAAAATTCTGGATTATATTTATCCTTTGAAAGGATATTAACATACTTCCATACTTCTGAAGAAATATCATTTATCTTGTCTTTATATTTAGAGTCTTTAAATTTTTCTTTACAATCTTCCCATGTATCATGAAGAAGAGCAGTTGCTAAAAGAATGTCCAATTGCTTATTTGTTTCTTTTATTGCTAAAGCTGTATCATCTAGTATAGACGTATTTAATTCCAATACTGCATTATGAAGATTTAGCAAAATTAAATACATCGTTACTTCCATTGGATGAACTACATAAGGTTCACCCAAGTCTCTAAAATCTCCTTCATGTAAATTTATTGCTAGTTCTAGTGATTTCAAGCTATTATTAAAGTTATTTTTTTGGATGTAATTTCTTATTTGCCAATAATATCTTTGGCATTTTTTAGAAATTTTTCCATCCTTCCGAATAAATCTTTCTTTATTCATATTCTCTCCTCCTCTATGTATTACACCATTTGGTTACATAAAACATATTATACAACCCAACTTGCAAAAAATCAAGAAAAAATACAAAATTATTTATAAAGAAAGCTGTAAAAAGAAACAGTTCAGTTTACAATTAAAGTTTTATAATTTGTATAAATAACCATACCTGGTTTAGAAGAAGAAGGTTTTTTAACATACTTTACTTCACAAAAGTCTACAGGAACATGAGAAGAGTTTTTGGCTTTACTATGTTTAGTGGCAAGTTTAGCAGCTTCAATCAAAATTTTATCATCTGGGTAAGGCAAACTTTTATCAATTTTTAAAATTGTATGACTTCCATGAAAGTCTTTAGTATGAAACCATAAATCATTTTTATTAGCAAATTTTAAAGTTAAATAATCATTTTCTTTATTATTTCTTCCAACAAAAACAGTATAATTATCTATTTTATATTTTATTGGGTTAAAAGATAAATCTTTATTTTTACTTAATTTAGACTTTTTTATTTTAGATTTTTTACAGTTTTTTAAAGAGATTTTTTCTTTAAAAATATCATTTTCAGAAATCTCTTCAAAAATTTGAGTAAGTTCATCAATGGAAGAAGCATTTTCTAATTCAAAAACAATACTTTCTAAGTAATTAAGATCTGATAAAGTTGTATTTTTTTGTTCAGTTACAATGGTTAAAGCATTTTTAAGTTTACTATATTTTTTAAAATATTTTTTAGCATTAACATTAGGAAGGTATCTTTTATCTAAAGGAATAGTTATACTATTATTATTATCATAATAATTTTCAAGTTTAACTTCCTCCAAATTTTGAGTTGGAATTTTATATAAGTTAGTAGTAATTAACTCGCCATAAATTCGATACTTATCCATATCTTTACACTCATTTAACTTTTCATCAATATTATATAATCTTTTCTGATATTTTTTTAATGTATCCAGAATTAGTTTTAATAATGTATTACGATAATTTTTGAAATTTTCATTAGTTTCTTTTTCAAAATAAAAGTCATCAATAAAAAAGTTTAAATTGAAAGGTCTATTTAAATCTGAAGGAATTAAATAATAATCTTTTTTTCTATTTATTACTTCTTGAAATGCTAAATTGTTTTTTGGTATTTTATCTAAAATTAAATTTATATAATCAAAAATTTTCTTAATACTATTAAAATCAGTATTAGTTATTTTAAGTTTGTTAATAATTGCTTGTATAAAACTTCTGGAAATTCCATTAAAGGTATTTGAAATACAAATAGATAAATCTTCTATTGAAGAAATATCAGTAAGTTTATTTTTAAATTCATCAAAATTTTGTAATTCTAAAAAGTTATATTTTGAAGATGTAGGAAAGATGTATTTTGTGTGAGGTAAAATGTCTCTAAAATTTTCATCTGTTTCTTTAATATGTCTAATACTATCGATAATAATATTATTGTCATCTAAAAGGATTATATTGCTATGTTTTCCCATAAGTTCAATAACTAATTTTTTTGAAATAATATCATCAATATCGTCAAATCCTTCAAAATCTAATATAATAAGACGTTCTAAATCTATACTAAAGATATTTTTTAATTTTAAACCAATTAAATTCTTGCGTAATAACATACAAAAGTTAGGTGCTACTTGAGGATTGGGTTTATTATTAGTTGTTAAATTTAGTCTACAATTTTGAGAGTCAATACAAATATCTAAAGCATAATTTTTTTTGTCTAAATAAAATCCTAAAATTATTTCATTTTTATTAGGTTGAAAAACTTTATCAAGTCTTGAATCTTTCAGTGAAGATAATTCAGATACAATTGCTTTTGTAACAATTCCATCAAATGCCATATATATCACATCTTTTCTTTTTAAATTTTTTAATATAGTATCATATTTTATAGTATTGAGCAAATTGATTATTTTAATTTTATATACTAATATAAATTTCTTGCTTTTTATAAACTGTTATAGTAAAATAAGAAGTAAATTAAAATAAAAGAAAATTTAGGGGAAATTATGAAATTAAAAAACAAATTTATATTTATTTTGCTAGTTGCATTCATATTTATTTTTATAGGAACAATAAACTCAAAAGCTGGAAGCTTATATCTTAATAAATTAGAGTTTGATGTACAAATAAATAATGATGGTAGCATGGATGTTACAGAAACTTGGAACATTAATATAAGTTCAACAAATACTTTATACAAAACATTTCAAACAGATATAAGTAAATATAGTGGAATAACAAATGTAAATATCAAAGAGGTTGCGTATGGAACAGAAAAATCATTTATAGAAACAGCTGAATGGGCGTATCATGTAAAAAGTGGTTATTATTATGGAACAGCAAATAAAGATAACAATTTTGAAATAGGATGGGGAGTTGGTCTAGATAATAGTAAAGCTACAAAAACTTATAAAATTTCATATACAGTAAAAGATGCAATTACTAAGTATAATGATTATTCAGAATTATATTGGCAATTTATAGGAAAAGATTTTGAAGTAAGTGCTAAAAAAATAAATGGAACAATTATTTTACCAGCTAGTGTTAGTAATAAAGAAGACATAAAAGTATGGGGACACACAGAAGGACTAAATGGTGAAATCTATGCAACAGATAATAATAAAATTGAGTTTGAACTAGAAAATTTTAAAGCTGGAAGATTTGTTGAAATCAGAACATTATTTCCAACAAATTTAATTATAAGTTCAGGAAGAATAAAAAATGGTGAAATATTGCAAACAGCAGTAAGTGAAGAAACAAAATGGGCAAATAAAGCCAATGCAAAAAGAGAAAGACAAGAATGGATTGATAATAACTTAATAAGTATTATATTTGGTACAATACTTTTAATTAATATAATACTAATAATAATCTTTGTAATTAAAATGATTAAATACATTAAGAAATTAAAAACTCTTAAAAAATATGAACCAGAGATAAAGTTAAAATATTTTAGAGATTTGCCAGATGAAAATATAACTCCAGCTGAGGCACAAAGAATACTTGACATGAAAACAACTTTAAATACCTATACACCTAGTGTTTTTGGTAAAATATTCTCTGCTACAATATTAGATTTAGCATTAAAAGGATATTTAAAAATAGAACAAGAAAAACCTCAAAAAGGAAAAGAAATAATTAAAATCATTTTTATTAAAGACATAGACGATAAATTAAAAGAAAATGAAAAACATATTTTAGAATTCTTAAAAAAGGCATCTAATAATGAAAATGAAATGACATTAAAAAAATTAGAGAAATATATTAGAACCCATACAACAGCAACAGAAAGTTTATTAAAAAATAATTATAGTAAAACTGAAAAGCAATTAATATCAGAAGAAATTATTGATAAACAAATGCAAAAAGAATATAACAAATATAGGAATATACAAACAGGTTATATAGTATCAACAATATTTTTATTATGTTTTACTTTTATAATATTTATTATACCAGCTATATTTTTAATAATAAATGCAGTATTATGTGGAAAAATAGCTAAGAAGTTAAATGTATTAACTCAAAAGGGAATAGACTTAAAAGAAAAATGGAAAGGCTTAAAAAAATATATGGAGGATTTTTCTTTGTTAGATAAAAGAGAAGTTCCAGAATTAGCAATTTGGGAAAAGTATTTGGTTTATGCAACTGCTTTTGGAATAGCAGATAAAGTTATAAAACAATTAAAAATAGTATATCCAAACTTTGAGGAAATAACAACTGGAATTGCAACATATTCATATATGGGAATAATAATGAATAGTAATTTTAGTTCAAGTTTTTCAAATTCAATAACATCTTCTATGTCATCAGCGTACTCTTCAGGATATGGAGGAGGCGGTGGTTTCTCTGGTGGAGGAGGATTTGGTCGGAGGCCGGTGGCGGTGGCGGCGGACGATAAACAGTTAATATTAGTCAAAAGGGACATTCCTTTTTGACTACATTTATAAAAATAAGATTAATAGGATAAAGTATAAAAAACCTATTATTAAGGAAAGGAATAATATGTCAAAGCCAATTGTAGCAATTATAGGAAAACCAAATGTAGGAAAATCAACATTTTTTAATTATTTAGCTGGAAGTAGAATTTCTATTGTACAAGATATACCTGGAGTAACAAGAGATAGAATTTATGCTGAAACAAACTGGAGAGGCAGAAATTTTACACTTATTGATACAGGTGGAATAGAACCTGATTCAGAAGATATAATACTATCTCAAATGAGACAGCAAGCAAACTTAGCAGTAGATATGGCAAATGTTATTATATTTTTAACAGATATTAGGCAAGGAGTAACTGCAGCAGATAGAGAAATTTCATTGATGCTTAAGAAATCTGGAAAGCCAATAATTTTAGTTTGTAACAAAGCTGATAATTATGATAAAGACAAAGCAGGAGTATATGAATTTTATAATTTAGGATTAGGTGATCCATATCCAATATCAGCAACAAATGCTCTAGGAATAGGAGATGTACTAGATGCAATTTATGAATATTTCCCAGAAAAAGATGAAGAAGACGAAGAAGATGAAATAATTAAAGTGGCAGTAATTGGAAAGCCAAATGTAGGAAAATCATCACTTATAAATAAAATTTTAGGTGAAAATAGGACAATAGTAAGTAATATTGCTGGTACAACAAGAGATGCAATTGATTCATATTTTGAAAATCAGCACGGAAAATATGTTTTAATAGATACTGCTGGAATTAGAAAAAAAAGTAAAGTAAATGAATCTATTGAAAAATATAGTGTTATAAGAAGTCTCTTAGCAGTAGATAGAGCTGATGTATGTTTAATGATGATAGATGCTACTGAAGGTGTAACAGATCAAGACGCTAAAATAGCAGGAGAAGCTCATGAAGCGGGAAAAGGTATTATTATTGTTGTAAATAAATGGGATGAATATGAAAAAACGACAGGAACACTAGAAAAATATAAAAAAGATGTGTATGAAAAATTGTCATATTTATCTTATGCACCAGTAATATTTATATCAGCTAAAACAGGACAAAGAGTAGATAAGTTATTTAATTTAATTAATAATGTGGCTGAACAAAATAGACTTAGAGTCTCAACATCTGTTCTTAACCAAGTTATAAATGAAGCAATTGCAATCGTTCAACCACCAACAGATAAAGGGAAAAGATTAAGAGTTTATTATGGCACTCAAGTTTCAACAAAACCACCAACATTTGTTGTATTTGTTAATAATAAAGAATTATTTCATTTTTCTTATCAAAGATATTTAGTAAATCAAATTAGAAAAGAGTTTGGTTTAGAAGGAACACCTGTAAGAATTATTGCTAGAGAGAAAAATGAAAAAGATTTAAAATAATTAAAAATAAAGGTCCTATTGGGACAAAGGAGGAAGAATTATGTTATTTTATATTATTATGGCAATTGTTGCATATCTAATTGGAAGTATAAATTTTTCAGTTATAATTAGTAAAAAAATTGCAGGATTTGATGTTAGAGAAAAAGGTAGTGGAAATGCAGGAACAACTAATATGTTACGTTCAGTAGGAAAAACAGCAGCAGCAATTACTTTAGTATGTGATATTTTAAAAGGAGTAATTGCAATTGTAATTAGTATTGTTTTAGGAAAAATAGGAAAAGAGCTAAATGCTGAATTGTTACTACAAATTGCAGGTATTGCAGTAGTATTAGGGCATACATTTCCAATATTCTTTGGATTTAAAGGAGGAAAGGGTGTTGCGACATCTTTGGGTATATTATTAATGAGTAACTGGCAAATTGGGTTAATTTGTTTAGTGTTTGCTCTTGTATTAATTATATTGACAAGAATGGTATCACTTGGTTCATGTACTGCGGCAATATTATTTCCAGTTTTAACTTTATTTATTGATGATTATTATACAGTATTAAATAACGATAAAACAGGTAAAGCATATTTCTTATATAGTATTATTTTAGCAGTTATTGTTTTATATAATCATAGAACCAATATTAAAAGAATATTAGAAGGAACAGAAAATAAAATATCATTTAAAAAATAGATTAATTAGGAGGAAATTATGAAAAATATAGCGATTATAGGAAGTGGAAGTTGGGGAGTTGCACTTGGCATTCATTTAGCAAGTATAGGAAATAATGTAAAAATATGGTCTTTTATGGAAGAAGAAAGAGATATTATTAATAATGAAAAAAAATGCAAATTTCTACCAAATGTAGTTTTACCAGAAAATATATCTTGTTCTACTAATTTTGAGGAAGTTATAAAAGATGTAGATTTTATTTTACATGTAACACCATCAAAATTTACAAGAAGTACATTTGTACAATATAAAAAATATGTAGGAAATACACCAATAATTATATGTGGAAAGGGATTTGAAAAAGAAACACTTGAAACATTAGATGAAGTGATTTTTGATGAATTACCAGAAGCAAAAGTAGGTGTATTATCTGGTCCAAGTCATGCAGAGGAAGTTTCTGTTGCAGTTCCTACAGCTTTAGTTGTTGCATCTAAACATCAAAGTATATTAAAAAATGTTCAAGAAACATTTTCATCAGATAAAATGAGAATTTATACTTCTAATGATGTAAAGGGTGTTGAACTTGGAGGAGCTTTAAAAAATATTATTGCTTTTTGTGCAGGAGTAGCTGCTGGAATTGGACTTGGTGATAATAGTTTTGCAGCTTTAATTACAAGAGGCTTAAAAGAATTAGTAAGATTAGGTGTAGAATTAGGTGGAAAAGAAGAAACATTTTATGGTTTAAGTGGACTTGGAGACTTAATTGTTACATGCTTAAGTGAACATAGTAGAAATAGAAAAGCAGGATTTTTAATAGGTCAAGGAAAATCACTTGAAGAAACAAAACAAGAAGTTGGAATGGTTATTGAAAGTATAGATAATATTGAAGTAGCTCATGAACTTGCTAAATTGCATAATATAGAAATGCCAATTGTAGAAACAGTTTATAAAGTTTTATATGAAAACTTAAATCCTCAAGAAGCTGTTAAAAATTTAATGAATAGAGATAAAAAAATGGAATAAAATTTTATAATAAATCACATAATAATTTTATAAAGTAATTAAAAGTGAAAAGTGGAGGAGAGGACATGGAATTTTTTAACAAATTAGGACAAAAGGCAAGTGAAGCATATAAAGTTACTGCTGATAAAACAGGGAAAGTAGCTAAAGAAGCTAAACTAAGAATGAAAATGGGTGATTTAAAATCAAAAATTAAAGATATATACAAGGAAATTGGTGAATGTGTATATCAAAAACATATTAGAGAAGAAGAATATGATATTTCGAATGAAATAGAAGAAAAGTGTACTCATATTGATGTTATGAGTGATGAAATAGAATCTTATTTAAAACAATGTTTAGAGTTAAAAGATAGAAAACAGTGTCCAAAATGTTTTGTAGAAATTGATAAAGATTTTAATTATTGTCCTAATTGTGGTCAAGAACAGGAAATACAAAATGTAAAAGAAGTAGAAGTGATAGAAAAAGATGAAGTTAAAAATACTAGTAAAGATGAAAAATCAAATTTAGAAAAAACTGTTGAAGTAGAATCAGATGTAGATGAAAATCATTCTGAAACAGTAGAACATTTAGAGATAGAGGAAGAATAAAAAGAAAGTTCTATACTGACAAAGTATAGAACTTTCTTTTTTAAATAATATTACAAAAAACTAAAACTCAGTATCGAATTCTTCTGCGTCAATCTCAAAAAGTTTTGTCTCTGTATAATAAGATCTCAGAGACTCATCTTTCCAAGCATTAAATGTTACAGTAAATGACCCCTTTAAAAATGTTTCGTCATAGCAAGTGTAGATTATGCCAAATACACTTGTATTGAATTCATCATTTTCGTTTACTTTTAATTGGACAGTTTCTTTTGTGTCCTCATTAAATATTGTGGGCCATTCTAGACCAGTAGTTGAATAATACCGTTGTTCTGGATATGATTCAACTTTCAAAGAGAGAATTTTATTTGACAATGTTATATGAACCCAAACATTATCAATAATACCCAACACTTCAGGTAATGCTATTGGTAATATTGCTTGTATATTATTCATTAATTCAGCCCCCTTTATTAAAAAAGACTTAACTGCAATATGTTTTAAATTTAGTATAAACCCAATTGATCTTTTTGTCAATTATTGTCTAAAAAAATATTAAAAATAATAAAAGATAAAATGTAAACAACAACAAATAAAGAAATATCAAAAATCAAATTTATTATTATGTTAGCAAAACTAAAGCGAAAAATATTAATAATAAAATATGAAAAGAAACTACAAATTAATGGCAATAAAAGCCAATCTACAAAATTAAGTTTCAATTTTGAATACTTTACCATCTGAAAAAGACTAATACCAAAATTTAATAACTCGCTAATAAAAATAGAAATGATAAATCCATTAATACCTAAAACAGGTAATAAAAAATAAATAAAACAAGTAGTAATACTAAGGTCTAAAACATTACAAAGCATAACACCAAATTGCTTATTTAATCCTTTTAAGATAGAATCTATAATATTATCCATATACATAAAAAAGATTAATGGTGCAAAAACTTTAAAATAATAGCCTGTTTCTAAATTATTATAAATAGTTAGACCAAGTTCATTTGAAAAAAATAAAAAAATACTACTTATACAAATAGAAAAAGCGCAAGTAACTTTAAAAATTTTATTACTTATATAATTAATTGCTTTGTAATTTTTTTGAGCCACATAAGTAGAAAATTCAGGTATTAGAAGCATACTATATGAATTTATAAGGACTGTAGGAAATGTAATTACAGGCATAACCATACCATTAATCATACCATATTTTGATAGTGCATTAGCACAAGAAATTCCAGATTCTTCAAGTCTGGTAGGAATAATTAATTGCTTTAATGTAGAAAGGCCTGATCGAATATATGAAGTAAGAGCAACAGGAAGAGCTATTTTAATAATATTGATTCTTTGTCCAAAAGAACGTACTGTATTAAGTTTTTTTATTTTAATATCAATTATATATAAAATAAAAATTAAACTAAAAGAACAGGTTTCTGCTATAACATCAGCTAAAATTAAGGATATACAGATTGCTTCTACACCATTTGAAATATTATATTTTAATAAAATAATAGTTGCAAACATTTTAATTATAAATTCAAACACTTGTGCAATTGCATTTTTATATGCTTTTCTAACAGATGTAAAATAACTTGTAATACAAGACGACATTGCAATAAATGGTAAACCAATTGCAATATAAAATAAAGGCTTTGAAGATACCATATTATGCAAACACTTTTCAGTAATAAAACTAGAACATAACAATATTAATATTCCAGCAAAGATACCAAGTAACAAGCTAAAGAATATACATGTTCTAATAGCTTTAATAGCTGAAGTTTCTTTGTTAATAGCAAATTTCTCAGAAACAATTACAGTAACTGCAATATTTAAACCAGATGTAGCTACAGTTATGAAAAATAGATAAACAGACATAACTAAACTAAATACTCCAACCGCTTCTGAACCAATTTGATTTGATATATATACATTAAATACAAGTACTGCAAACCTCATTATAAGAGCTGTGCTTGTTAGAATTGCTCCATTTATAAAAAACAATTTACTTTTTTTTCTCAAAATTATTCACCTTTTAAAAAATATTAAATGCTGAAGGTATTTAGAAGTCATTTGACAAAAAAATTTGTTTATGATAAAATATTCAAATTGTAAAAAGAAAAGGAGGAAAAAACGAAATGGAAAACGAAGAAAATATTTTAGGAACAGAAAAAATAGGAAAATTAATAAAGAAATTTTCAATACCATGTATTATATCATTATTAGTAAACTCATTATATAACATAGTAGACCAAATATTTATAGGCTGGGGTGTAAGTTATTTAGGAAATGGAGCAACAAATGTAGTATTTCCATTAACAATGATATGTTTATCATTTGCATTAATGTTTGGAGATGGAACATCAGCATATTTAAGTTTAAAACTAGGAGAAAAAAAGAAAGACGAAGCAGAAAAAGGAGTATCTAGTGGAATAATAATATCTATAATTGTATCAATTATATTATGTATTATAACTCTAATCTTCTTACCTCAATTATTGAAAATATTTGGATGTACAGAAGCATTACAACAACTTGCTTATGATTATGGATATATTATAGCAATTGGATTACCTTTTATGATGATAGGAACTACATTAAACTCAATTATCAGAGCTGATGGAAGTCCGAAATATTCAATGACATCAATGGTAGTAGGTGCAATCTTAAATTTAATATTAGACCCAATTTTTATATTTGTATTTAAAATGGGAATACAAGGAGCAGCTATTGCAACAGTTGCAAGTCAATTTCTTACTTTTTTCTTAAATATATTATATATACGTAAATTCAAAACAATTAAAATAAATAAACAAAACTTTAGATTAAAATTAAATGTAGTAAGAAAAGTATCAACATTAGGAATTAGTAGTTTTATTACTCAAATGAGTTTTGTATTTGTTATGGCTTGTGAAAACAACTTACTAGGAAAATATGGAGCGGAATCTGAATTTGGTGCAGAAATTCCAATTACAGTATTAGGAATAGTTATGAAAATAAGTCAAATTCTAAATAGTATTATTATAGGAATTGCAGCAGGTTCACAACCAATATGGGGATATAACTATGGAGCTGGAAAATTAGATAGAGTAAAACAAACATTAAAATTAGTACTAAGTTCAAGTGTAATAATTAGTACAATTGCATTTATTTTATTTCAAACAATACCAGATAAATTAATTTTAATATTTGGTAATGGAGATAGTAATTATATAGAATTTGCTTGTTTAGGATTTAGAATTTATCTAATGTTAGTTATTTGTAATGGAATACAAATTCCATCTGGAATCTTTTTCCAAGCTATAGGTAAAAGTGTAAAAAGTGCAATACTTTCTTTATCAAGACAAATATTATTTTTAATACCTGCATTTTTTATATTAGGAAAATTATTTGGCATTAGAGGAATGTTATATGCAGGTCCAGTTGCAGATTCTGTAGCATTTATTATAGCTGGAATTTTATTAATCTTTGAAGTTAGAAATTTACAAGGAACAACTAAAAATAGTCAAACATTAGTAGATGATACAAGTACAGAAAATAAATTGGAAAATAAAACAATTATTACTATATCAAGAGAATATGGCTCAGGTGGTAGATATATAGGAAGATTAGTTGCAGATAAATTAGGAATTAAATTTTATGATAAAGAATTTGTTGAAAAATTAGCTGAAGAAACAGGACTTTCAGAAGAATATATTGAAAATACTGAACAAAAAAGAGATAAATTAGCAATATTAAATAATGGATATTATTTTGGACTTGATAATAGTGATGAATTGTTTTTAAAAGAATCTGAATTAATAAAAGAAGTTGCAAATAATCAATCTTGTGTAATTATTGGTAGATGTGCTGACTTTATCTTAAGAGATTATGAAAATGTAATTAAAGTTTTTGTATATAGTAATATTGAAGACAAAATTAAAAGAGCTACTAAATATTATGGTATAGAAGAAGATAAATCTGAAAAAGAAATTAAGAAGATTGATAAAGAAAGAGCTAATCACTATAAGCACTATACAGATAGAAATTGGAATGATTTTAAGAATTATGATGTTTGTATAAATAGTGATACTTTAGGAGTAGAAAAATCTGCTGATATGATTTGTGAAATGGCAATGGAAATGTCAAATAAATTAAAAATTTAAAAAAAGAAAATGAAAGTACACATAAAAGTGTGTACTTTCATTTTTTATAATATAATTTTATTTTATATTGTCAAAAGTTGTTAAAAAATGTATATTATGGTAAAATGCTATTATAAAATTAGTATAAACTGACCACTTAGAATAATGAAAACAATTAAAAAAAAGTGTATCATAAAACAGATGATTATGATATAATAAAGTCATCTATTTTGTACAGGTATTTTATGATTTGTACTTTTAGAAAGGAATTGATAAATATGAAACAACTACATGAAGCAAAAGAATTCAAAAATATTAAAGAAATTGTTTATAACTCTGTAGAAAAATTTGGAGAACGTATAGCGTTTGTAAAAAAGCATCAAGAAGGAAAACAAATAGAATATGAAAATATTACTTATGATATGCTTTTAAATCAAATAAACTCATTTGGTACTAAATTATATGAAATGGGTTTTAAAAATAAGAGAATAGCAATTGTGGGACGTAATAGATATGAATGGGTGCTAACTCATTTAACAAATCTTTTAGGAGAAATAGTATCAGTCCCATTAGATAAAGATTTACAAATTGATGAATTAGAAAGTTCTTTTGTTAGAAGCAAAGCAGATATAGTAGTATTTGATGAAAAATATATTGATAAAATAGAAGAAATTAAAAAAAGAGAAAAAACTAATTTACAAGAATATATTTGTATGTCAAAATTACAAGGATATAAGGATATTTATACTCTAATTGAAGAAGGTAACAAATTAATAGAAACAGGTAATAAAGATTATATAGAAACAGAAATAGACAATTATAAAATGTCAATATTATTATTTACTTCAGGAACAACATCAAAATCAAAAGCAGTAATGCTATCACAAAATAATATTGCATCAAATGTATATGCAATGCAGAGGGTTGAAGGCATATATGAAACAGATTCAAACTTAGCATTTTTGCCAATGCATCATATTTTTGGGTCAACATGTATTATAATGATGCTTGCATGTGGAGTTAGAACATCATTTCCAGATGGGCTAAGATATGTAGCACAAAATTTAAAAGAATATGAGATTTCTGTATTTGTAGGGGTTCCGCTATTAGTAGAAGCTATATATAATAAAATACAAAAAGAAATAGAAAAACAAGGCAAAACTAAATTAATAAAAACTGCTATTAAAATAAGTAACTTTTTATTAAAACTACATATTGACATAAGAAGAAAATTATTTAGTCAAGTGATAGAAAAATTAGGTGGAAAATTAAGATTTGTAATTTCAGGAGGTGCTGCACTAGATCCAATAGTTGAAAAGGGATTTTTAGATTTGGGAATTCAAATGGTTCAAGGATATGGATTAACAGAAACATCACCAGTAATTGCAGCTGAAAATGATTTTAAAACAAAATTGGGTTCAATAGGTGTACCAATGGAAAATGTAACAGTAGAATTTGTAAATCAAGATGAAAATGGAATTGGTGAACTACGTGTAAAAGGTCCAAATGTAATGCTTGGTTATTATGAAAATGAAGAAGAGACAAATAATGTTTTAAAAGATGATTGGTTTTATACAGGAGACTTAGGTTATAAAGATAAAGATGGCTTTATTTTTCTTACAGGAAGACAAAAAAATATGATTGTTTTAAAAAATGGTAAGAAGATTTTTCCAGAGGAAATTGAAACATTAGTTAATAGAATTGATTTAGTTGAAGAATGTTTAGTATTTGGAAAGCCAGATGAAAAAGATAAAAATGATTTAAAATTATCTGTAAAAGTAGTCTATAATAAAGATGAAGTAAAATCAAAACATGGAGAAATTACAGAAGAAGAAATTAAAAACATAATATGGACTAGAATTAAAAATGAAGTAAATATAACTGTTCCAAGATATAAGCATATTACAAATATGATTCTTACAGATAAAGAATTAATAAAAACGACAACAAAAAAGGTAAAAAGAAATGAAGAACTAAAAACAATATTTAATCAATAAAAATTATAATGGAGTTTAAATGTGAAAAAATTAATAAAATATGTATTAATAATTATATCAATTATAGTATTAGTAGTTTTTTTAATAAATATACATATTCAATTATCTACAAAAAAACAAATAATTTGTGATACTAATTATTCAAATTTAGAAAATATAGATTGTATTATTGTATTAGGTGCAGGAATATGGGGGAATAAACCAAGTCCGATGCTAGAAGATAGATTATTAAAAGGAATAGAATTATACAATAATAATGTATCAGCCAAAATTATAATGAGTGGAGATCATGGTAAAATAGATTATGATGAAGTAAACATTATGAAAGATTATGCAATAGAAAATGGAGTACCTTCAGAAAACATTTTTATGGATCATGCTGGATTTTCATCTTATGATAGTGTATATAGAGCTAAAGAGATTTTTAAAGCTAAAAAAGTTGTTTTAGTAACTCAAAAATATCATTTATATAGAAGTTTGTATATTGCAAATGAGTTAGGACTAGAAGCTTATGGTGTAAGTTCAGACTTACGAAAACATAAAGGTACAATTCATAGAGAGATACGAGAAATATTAGCCAGAAATAAGGATTTCATTAAATGTATTTTTAAACCAGAACCTAAATTTTTAGGGAATTCTATTCCAATTACTGGAAATGGAGATGTAACTAATGATAAATAGATAAAGTATATCAAAAATGAGGAGTATATAATTATGACAATGGAAGATGTTACAAATTTCATAGACAATAAAATTGAACAAAACCAAAATGAGATTATTATTAGCTTTTATGAAGCTAGAGTAAAAATGAATTTATCAGAAGAAGAAACAAAGATTTTATTATATCTTTGCAAGACAAGGCTTGAAAAATTTGGATATAAAATTTATTTGACAGGTCAAAAATTTTTACATAATAATATTAAGAAAATAGTTCAACCTAATGAATTATTAATAGCTATAAAATTCAATAAATAGGCTTTATTAAATGTGAAAGAGGCTATGGTTATATAGCCTCTTTTTTGCTAACTTACATTTTTACAAAAGATATTTGTGGGATAATTTATTATAGTAATATAGGTTGAATTTGCTCTCCTTTTAAGGCAGAACAAATTGTTTTTATAATATATTCTGAATCAAATAAAATAGAATGTGGTTTAGTGATAGGATTATCTTGTCTAAATGGAACAAAATAATAATTTTTTCTATTAAGCAAATATCCAATATTCATTGCATTTCCACTTAATCCATCATTAGTAGAAGGAGCTATTACAACTGGTAAATTATTTCTTAGATGTGATCGAACAGCCATTGTAGCTGGTGTATCTGCAATACCATAAGTTAGTTTAGATATTGTATTTCCAGAACAAGGGGCAACAATCATAATATCTGTTAATTTCTTATATCCAATAGGTTCAGCATCTTGTATTGTATGTATAATACTTTTACCTGTAATCTCCTGAATTTCATTTATAAAATCTTTGGCATTTCCAAATCTAGTATCCAGATTATAACTATTATAAGACATAATAGGAATTACCTCAGAACCATTTTTTACTAATTCTTTTATTTTAGGAACTATTTTACTAAATGTGTAAAAAGAACCTGTTAAAACAAATCCAATTTTTTTATCTTTTAAGTTCAAAATTTACAAAACCTCCTTTCATTCGACATTTTCAATATAATATATTATATGTATTAAGATTTTAAAATTTCATAAAATATAATGGATATTTCTTTTTTTATATGATAAAATCTTTTTAATTTAAGGAGGTATAATAATGCAAGAAAACTATGATTGGAATTTACAAGATATTTTTAAAAATGAAGAAGATTTTAAAAATGCTGGAATTGAAATAAAGAACTTAATGGAAAAAATAAAAACATATCAAGGTAGATTATGTGATACAGCAGAAAATTTATATCAATGTTATTCAATATATGAACAAGCATTAGAAAAATTCGAGAAGGTATATAGCTATGGAATGCTTAAATATCATTTAGATATGTCAAACCAAGAAGGAATTAAATTATTTAAAGAAGTCGAAACATTAGGAACAGACTTTAGTGTTGCTACATCTTTTATTACTCCAGAAATTACTTATGCAAAAGAGGATATAATAGAAAGATATTTAAAAAATGATAATAGACTTCAAAAATATGCTAGAGATATAAATGATATTTTGGAAAAGAAAAAACATGTATTAAGTAAAGAAGCAGAAAATTTGCTAGCTAATTATTCCGAAATATTTTCAGCACCAGAAAATACTTATGATATTTTAACAAACGCAGAATTTAATTTTGGAAATTTAATAGATGAAGAAGGGAAAGAGGTTGAATTAACAGATAGTAATTATTCATTATATTTAAAGAGTCAAAATATTAATGTAAGAAAGCAAGCGTTTGATTTAATGTATAAAAAATATAGTGAATTTATAAATACAATTACAGAAATGTATTTAGCAAATGTTAAAGCAAAAGTAACAACTGCTAAATTAAGAAATTATAAATCTAGTATTGAAAAAGCAGTTATCAATGATGATGCAAGTATTAAAGTATATAATAGTCTAATAGAAGCGGTTAATGAAAATCTCTCAGTAAATCATGAATTTATAAAACTAAAAAAGGAAATCTTAAATTTATCTGAAATGCATTTATATGATTTATATGTAAATCCTTTTGAAAAGGAAAAAGATAAAATTACTTTTGAAGAAGCAAAACAAGAAGTATTAAATGCTTTACAAGTACTTGGAAAGCAATATATAGATAAATTGATAGAAGCATTTGAGAATAATTGGATTGATGTATATGCAAAACCTAATAAAAGAGGTGGAGCATATAGTATGGGAGTATATGGTGTTCATCCTTATGTACTAACTAATTTTGTTAATAGTAAAAGAGATGTTAGTACAATTGCACATGAATTAGGACATAGCATACATTCATATTATTCAAATAATGAACAAAATGTAATAGATGCTAATTATACTATTATGGTAGCAGAAGTAGCCTCTACTGTAAATGAAATTTTATTAAGTGATTATCAAATAAAAAAAGAAACCAATGAATTTAAAAAGGCTGAATTATTATATGAATTATTAGAAATGATTAGGTCTACATTTTTTAGACAAGCAATGTTTGCAGAATTTGAGAAAATAGTTCATGAAAAAGTTGAAAAAGGAGAAATTCTTTCATCAGAAAATCTAAATAAAATTTACTATGAATTAAATCAAAAATATTTTGGAGCAGATATTATTATTGATACAGAAATACAATATGAATGGGCAAGAATACCACATTTTTATAGTGATTTTTATGTCTATAAATATTCAACAGGTGTATCTGCAGCAATTAATATTGCAACTAATATTTTAGAGAAAGGTGAAGAATACACAAATAAATATATAGAAATGTTAAAACAAGGATGTAGTCAGAAATCAATAGAATTGCTAAAAATGGTTAATGTTGATTTAGAAAATAAAGATACCTATAAGACTACAGTTAATTATTATAAAGATAAAATGAAAATTTTGAAAGAAATTATAAAAAAATAATAAATATAAAAAGCGAACATTTTTTCAAAAAAGTATTGACAATGAATAAATGTTCGTTTATAATTATCTCATAAAGCAAACAAACATTCTTTTAATGGAGGTAATTATAATGAGAATAGTAAATAAAAGAAAATTTATAAGAACAATAACTATATTACTAAGTATTGGTATAATAGGGCTTATTATTATGAATAAAGTATATTCAAATGCAGATATTGTATATAAAGAACATTATATTTATGATGGAGACACTTTATGGAGCATTGCAGAAGAACAAATTGCAAATAATGAATATTTTGAAAATAAAGATATTAGATATGTAATTTTTGAATTACAAAATATAAATAATTTAAAAACATCTAATTTATCAGGTGGAAATATAATAAAGATTCCTGTTTTAAAATAGAAGTCTTAACAAAACTCCCTCATTATAATAAATTATACAATGAGGGAAAATATCTTATATATTTGCTAAAGGGTTATTTTCAATTGCATCACGTGCTTGTTCATTTGCAACATGAGTATAGATTTCAGTTGTAGATATACTCTCATGTCCTAATACTTCTTGTAAAGCCCTAATATCAACTTTTCCATACTGATACATTAAAGTTGCTGCTGTATGTCTTAATTTATGAGTTGAATATTTAGTAGTATCTAATCCAGCAGCACGTAATTCTTTATCAACAATATATTGGACAGTTCTTTTACTAATACGTTCTTTTCGTTCACTTAAAAATAAAGCATTTTTAGAATTAAGTTTATCTGTTTTTACTCCTTCTTTAGGACGAATTTCAAGATATTCTTGTAGTGAACTCATACATGCTTTGTTTAAATAAATAGTTCTCTCTTTATTTCCTTTTCCTATAACTGTCATTTTGCATTCACTAAAATCAATATCTTTTAAATTAATTCCAACTAATTCAGATAAACGCAACCCACAATTTAAAAATAAAGTGATAATTGCATAATCTCTTTTATAGTTTCTATTATCTTCATTATATGTAATATTTAAAAGTCTTTTACTATCATCTAGACTTAAATATTTTGGCAATCTTTTATCTAATTTAGGAGTTTCCAAATTCTGAGCTGGATTTACTTCAATTAAACTTGCTTTAGAACACAAATAGTTAAAAAATACTCTGATACTAGATGCCTTTCTAGCACGGGTAGTAGCTTTACTATGATATGTATTTGTTAAATAACTTAAAAAAGCATGAATATCATCTAATGTTATTTTTCTAATAGTTTCTATTGATATATCTTTAATTAAAATATTTGAAAAATCCTCTTCGTCTGTCATTTTAAAATGTACTTTAATAAATTTTAAAAAAGTTGCTAAATCATAATTATATTCTTTTATTGTATTTGGAGATTTATTTAATATTGTTATTGTATAATCTAAAAAAGAATTTAAAAAATCTGGATTATCTTCACGACTTATCATAGTTTTTCACCTCAATATTTTTTATTTATTATATAATAATAGTAAAGAAATTAATAGTCTTTTTTTCTATTTTATGATATAATAACAAAGTCTTAAAATATTAAATTAAGCTAAAATTAACAAATCCCATTATATCAATTGGAAACAAATAAAACAACATCAGAAACACAGACCAGTATAATGGGTTTGCGTTTCTTTTTGAAGATAAAAGGTTATAAATGAAGGAGTAGAAAATGGAATACAAATATTTATTAGATATAGGATTAATATTATTAGTTGTAAAAATATTTACATTAATAACTCAAAAAATTAAAATGCCTAAAGTATTAGGAGGCCTAATAGCTGGAATAGTACTAGGTCCATCAATATTAAATATTGTTCAAAACAGTACAATATTAGAGGCATTATCAAAATTTGGAATTATACTAATAATGTTTTTAGCAGGAATGGAAACAAGTATAAAGAAATTTATCGCAAATAGTAATAAATATATTATAATAGCAGTAATTGGAGTAATAGTTCCATTAATATTAGGAACATTATTTAGTTTAATATATATACAAGATTTACAAACAAATTTATTTTTTGGAGCAGTAATAACAGCAACTTCTGTTAGCATAACAGTAGAAACTTTAATAGAAATGAAAAAAATCAAATCAAATGTAGGTTTAGCTATTCTAGGTGCAGGTGTAGTTGATGATATCATAGGTATATTGTTTTTAACAATTGTTATGAATAGTGGTAATCTGCATCTAGCAACATTTGCTATTATGTTATTAAAAATAATTCTATTTTTTGGCATGGCATTAGTTTCAGGTTTGTTACTATTTAAAGTATTTGAAAAGATAGAAGAAAAAGATATAAAAACTGATCAAATGCCTACATATTCAATAACATTTGCATTAATATTAGCATATATTGCCGAAAGATTAGGAGTTAGCGGAATAATTGGTGCTTATATAGCAGGATTGGTAATAGGAAATACTGAAAAGGGAAGAAAAGTAAAAGGAAAAATAGATTTAGTAGTACATATGGTTTTTTCACCAATATTTTTTGCAAGTGTAGGATTAAATTTGGGTAAAATAAATTTTAGTATACATGTGTGGTTGTTTATATTAATATTTACATCAGTTACAATAATTAGTAAGATAATAGGAAATGGATTAGGTGCTAAAATATGTGGATATTCAAATAAAAAAGCTCTTCAAATTGGTATAGGAATGGCAACTAGAGGAGAAGTAGCACTTATTATGGCTACTGAGGCTAAAAAAATAGGATTAATAAATGAAGAAATTTTTTCAATTGTTATAATAACAGTTTTATTAATAACACTTATAACCCCTATATTGTTACATTATAGTTTTAAACCAAAAATATGTAGAAATTAATTAAATAATTAGATAGAATAATAAAGCAAAATGAGTAGGAATAGGGAAAATAGAAATTTAAAAATAAATCTTTTAAATAAAAAATAAAACTTTAAATTAAAAATTTTGTGTAAAGTTTGTTTTATATATGGATTAAAAAAAAAAAACGAACATTTGTTGCAATTAGCTATACATATAGAAGTAGAAAATGACAGAGTAGGAGAGAGAGACAATTATTTTGTATGTGAATAGTTTGTTGTTAGAATAATAAGCTGAAATAGGCGTAATGGCAAAGAATAGCAAGATTTCAGAGGTAGGACTATATTGATATAGTTCTATTTTTAATCCTACTCTTATTTGCACAAAACTTTGATAATGGTCAGTTTTTAATATAGTAAGAAGAATAAGAAACGATGAGTAATTATTATATATCAAAAATGTGAGACAGTTTATTAAATTATAATGGACATATTGTTCCATTTTTTATGGAAAAATGCAACCAAATAAAATAATAGAGATGGAATTTTTAAAATATAATAGGGGGAAATAAGCAATTTTTTAACTATAAAGTAAATGAAAAAATTATTTTTTTAGATTGCACAAAAAATTTTAAAAATATATTACTGATAAAACTAAAATTTATAATGTTTGATTAATAATTTCAAAAAACTAACATTTGTATATTGATAATTTTTTATACAACTTATAAAAATTTCTGACCAATTATAAGTTAAATTATAATTTATAAACTCTAAAATCGTTTTTAAGCCATTTTTATTTTAAAGTAATATAGCTTTTATTTTTATTAGAAAGGTAGAAAATAAAATTAGAAATAAAGATTTTGAGATTTAATATAAGAAATTATAAAATTTAATTATTTACT
>JAAWEA010000056.1 GCA_022794055.1 Clostridia bacterium | reverse complement strand
TAGCTTTTAATGAAAGCAATGTAGACAGAAATTTGATTTTAAAATTAATTGATAAAATAGAAATAGATGATGACAATATTGAAATTTATTATAAATTTAAAGCCATTTAATATTGTAAATTCACTTTGAACTTGCTATAATAAATACATAAAATTAAAGAAAGGAGCTGATTAACTATGTCTGAAGCACAAATTCAAGCAATTAAAGATGTTATAAAAATGACACCACGACTTAATGTAGAATGTCTAAATTCTGTTAAAATTCTAATGGAAAAATCCATTGATTCAGAATTATTAAGACTAGAGCCTACTGTCATTTTAGAAAACATGGATATTACTGAAAAAGTAATGTATTTAGACTATTTAACAGAAAGCAACGATACCAAAGAAAAAGAACTAAAAAATGCAGTATCTTTTGAAGAAATTTTACAAAGAGAGGGGTTGACCTATGATGATTTACAAAATAAAGATTAGACCCAAAGCCCTCAAATTTATTGAAAAACAAGACAAAATTCAAAGACTACGAATTTACAAAGCAATTTACAACCTGCCAAATGGCGATATAAAGAAAATGGTAGGTTGTAAAAATGAATATCGACTTAGAGTTCGGCGATTACCATATTATTTATGAATTGAATCAAAATGAACTTATTATTTTAGTAACAAAAGCAGACAACAGAGGACAAGCCTATAAGTAACAATTTTTAATTTTAAAATCTTAAAATTAAACTCTAAATTAAATTTTATTCAAGCAGAGTTTAAATTACTCCCAAACCAAACGAAACCCATGGTTCTTCAAGCCATCTCCATTTATTACATGGATAATTAATAGTTAAAGGTCCATAAACTTTTTGAAATTTATCTTTTAATTCTTTTGCTTCTTTTGCATATTTTCTGTGTAAGCAAAGGGCTTTGTCATCCTCTGGATGAGTATCTAAATATAAAGCAAGTTCATTTATTGCAAAATCATAGCATCTAATTTGTTGTAGCATTTCATCTCTTTCACAACAATTAATTTTTCTTTGTACTTCACAACCACATTCATTTTCATTATTTATAGTCATATAATTATATGAAGGTGTCATATCATCATTTGAATTATTACATCCACAATTTCTATTTTCTTCTATTGACATTTATTACAGCCCTCCTTTATTGTATTTTTTGAAGCAATATATTCCATTTCTCTCATATCTTGACATGGCATATAAGGACTAACTAATTCTGGAAATAGAGTTCCCATTTTTAAACCTACACAAGGTTTAAAAGTTTTATCCATATATTGAATTGGAACATAGCTTTGTGCTAACATTGGATTTTCTGGAAATACATTGTATTCTTCATCAAATCCACATTCACAACAATCTACATAATTGTTTTTATTACATGATGAACAACTATTATTAACATTTGAACATTGTTGTTCTATTAAATCATTTTGTTCATCACATATATTTTCTTGATAATTATTATTCATACAAGAACATCTTCTATATCTTCCAAACATTTTCATTTCCTCCTTTTACTTTATTATATGACTTTTCTCGACAAATGTTCTATTAATTCAAGAAAAAAATACTAATTGATTTTAACCTTATAGGATAAAAATCAACTAGTATTAATTTTTATTATTTAATTATATTCTTATAATTCCACCAATCATTTTAATCTCAGAAGATGAGTCTAACATTTTAGCTCCACCTGTTAAAACAAGCATATCTCCTTTTTCTAAAATTTCTTGTGATTGTAATTTTTCAATTCCTGCTTTTACCATTTTATCAACATTTTCTTGTGTTTCAACAAATACTGGTGTAACATTCCATGCAATACCTAGTTGATTAAATGTTCTTCTGTTGTCTGTTATTGCCAAAATTGGACATCCTGCTCCCATACCTGCTAATCTTCTTGCTGAATCTCCTGTATTTGTGTAACATATAATTGCATCTGCATTTATGTTTTTAGCCATTACACAAGCAGAGTATGAAATACTAGAATCCATATCATTTAATTCTATATTTGTATTTTCTTCAAATTTCTTCCAGTAATTTACTACTCCTTCTATTCTTCTTGATATTTTATCCATTGTTTTTACACATTCAACTGGATAATCTCCTACAGCACATTCTCCTGACAACATTAATGCACTTGTTCTATCATAAACAGCATTTGCAACATCACTTGCTTCAGCTCTTGTTGGTAATGGTTGATGTGTCATTGTCTCTAACATTTGTGTAGCTGTAATAGCTGGCTTATTTGCTCTATTACTTAATTTAATAAATTTCTTTTGCATTATTGGAGGTTCAGTAAAATCTGTTTCAGTAGCCATATCTCCACGGGCTATCATTTGAACATCTGCATGTTCAACAATTTCTTCCATGTTTTCTAGTCCTTCAACATTTTCAACTTTAGTTATTATTTTAATGTCTTTTCCACCATTATCATCTAAAACTTTTCTTACTTGTGCAATATCATCTTTGTTTCTTGCAAATGACATAGCAACATAATCATAATCATGTTGACAAGCTGTTAATAAGTCATCTACATCTTTTTCTTTTAATGCTGGTAATTTTACCGCTGTTCCTGGTAAATTTACTGTTTTTCTACTTCCTAATCCATTTCCATGAACTACTGTACAAACAATGTCTTTTCCTACTATTTCATCTACAACTAATTCTATTGCACCATCATCTATTAATACTTTAGCACCTGGTTTAACATCTTTATATAGTTCTTTATAAGTTACTGTTACTTTATCTTTATCTCCTACTATATCTTCATTTACTAATGTAAATTTTTGACCATCTTCTAACTGTATTTTCTCATTCTTACCTGTTACTAACATTCCTGTTCTAATTTCTGGTCCTTGCATATCAACTATCATTGGGATTGGTAAATCTAATTCTTTTCTTAATTTGATTATTTCTTCTGTTTTTTCTTTTTGTTCCTCCCAACTTCCATGTGAATAATTAATTCTTGCAACATTTAGTCCAGCTTCAAATAATTCTGGTAATCTTTTCTCACTTGCTGGTCCTATTGTTCCTACTATTTTTGTCTTTCTTAATGTTTTCATTTTATTTCCTCCTAAATTTTCAAATTGGCTTTTATTATACATAAAAATTTATTATTTTTCAACACTTTTTTACATTATTCATTTTCTTTTTTTTCATCAGATAAAATAGCAGTTAAATTTATTCTTCCTTGATTATCAATATCAATTACTTTTACTGTTATTTTATCCCCAACCTTAAGAACATCTTCTACTTTTTTAATTCTTTCCTTAGATATTTTAGAAATATGAAGTAGTCCTTCTTTTCCATTTACTCCAATATCAACAAAAGCTCCAAATGTAGTAATTCTTGTAACTTCTCCTAAATAGATTCCATCCACTTCTACTTCTCTTACGATATCTTCAACCATTTCTAATGCTTGTTTTGCTTTCTCTGAATCTGCTGAATAAATAAATACTTGTCCATCTTCTTCAATATCAATTTTAACTCCTGTTTCATCAATTATCTTATTTATTGTTTCTCCACCTTTACCAATTACATCTTTTATTTTATCTGTCTTAATTGTTGTAGTTACTATTCTTGGAGCATATTTTGATATTTCTTTTCTAGGTTCTGCAATTACTGGTAACATTACATCTTCTAATATATGCTTTCTAGCTACTTTTGTTTTTGCAAATGCTTCTTCAATGATTTCATAAGATAATCCATCAACTTTAATATCAACTTGAATAGCTGTAATACCTTTTTCAGTTCCACCAACTTTAAAGTCCATATCTCCGAAAAAATCTTCTATTCCTTGAATATCTGTAAGCATTACATAATCATTTTCATCGTCTGGATTTGTTACTAATCCTGTTGAAATTCCTGCAACTGGTCTTTTAATTGGAACTCCTGCTGCCATTAAACTTAAAGTACTTCCACATATACTTGCTTGTGATGTTGAACCATTTGATGATAATACTTCTGATACAACTCTTATGCTATATGGGAATTCTTCTTTTGAAGGTAGTACTGGAACTAATGCTTTTTCTGCTAATGCTCCATGTCCAATTTCTCTTCTTCCTGGTCCTCTTGATGGCCTTGCTTCCCCTACACTATAACTTGGGAAATTGTATTGATGCATATATCTTTTTGATTCTTCTGTATCAATTCCATCTAAAGTTTGTTCTTCTGACATCATTCCAAGTGTTGTAACAGAAAGTACTTGAGTTTGTCCTCTTGTAAATAAAGCGCTTCCATGTACTCTTGGTAACAAGTCTATTTCACAAGATAATGGTCTAATTTCATCAATTGCTCTTCCATCAACTCTTTTATGTTCAAAGAAAATCATATTTCTAACACATTTTTTCTGTAATTTGTAAATAGCTTCTCCAATATCTGCTTTATGCTCTGTAAATAACTCTTCTCCAAATTTTTCTTTATAAGATTCTGCAATCTTTTCAGAAACATTTGATATATTATTATCTCTAGTTTCTTTGTCTTCCTCTTGTAATGCTGTTTTTATTTCTTCTTCAAAGTTTGTTTCTATAAATTCATATACATCATGGTCAACTTCAAATGATTTATATTCAAATTTTGGTTTTCCAATTTCTTCTTTCATTTTCTCTATGAATTTACATATTTTCTTGATTTCTTCATGTCCTGTTTTAATTGCTTCTAGCATAACATCATCTGGAACTTCATTTGCTCCTGCTTCTATCATTGCTATTTTATCTTGAGTTCCTGCAACTGTTAAAGTTAAATCAGAAACTTTTCTTTGTTCTTCTGTTGGATTTATTACTATTTTTCCATCTACTAATCCTACATTTACTGCTGCTGTTGGTCCACCAAATGGAATATCTGAAATTGAAAGTGCTGCTGATGCTCCTATCATTGCTGCAATTTCTGGTGAATTATCTTGTTCAACTGAAAGTACAGTTGCAACAACTACTACATCATTTCTAAAGTCCTTTGGAAATAATGGCCTTAAAGGTCTATCAATTGCTCTTGATGTAAGAACTGCTTTATCACTTGGCTTTCCTTCTCTTTTTTGGAATGAACCTGGAATTTTTCCTACTGCATATAATTTTTCCTCATAGTCGACTGATAATGGGAAAAAGTCTATTCCATCTCTTGGCTCTTTTGATGCTGTAACATTTACCATTACAACAGTTTCACCATATCTAACTAATATACTTCCATTAGCTAGTCCTGCCATTTTACCTGTTTCAAATACAAGTTTTCTTCCTGCTAATTCTGTTTCATAAGTTTTAAACATACTATTTTCTTCCTTTCCTTCTTTTTTGCACCATTTTTTTATAAATTCAAACATAATCTTTCCTCCTTTTAGGATAGCAAATTCTGGAATAAGTAATTGTAAATTAAATTTAGATTGTAACCTCTATAATATTCTGCATATTTCAGAATATTATACAAGCTACCTACCTAAATCTTAGTTTTACATTAAATATAAACATTCCTTTATTAAGTAAGTTGATAAATTTTTGCTTGTTTCTAATAACTATAAATAGATGGAACATTTTGTTTTAAAAAATACCTATTCCTAAATATTTCCACAAAAAGCCTATGCTAAATCTTTGTTTTGCATAGGCTATATTATGAAATTATTTTCTTAATCCTAATTTTTCTACAATGTCTCTATATCTTTGAACATCTTTTTTTGATAAATAGTTTAATAAGTTTCTTCTTTTACCAACCATTTTTAATAATCCTCTTCTTGAGTGATTATCTTTTGCATGAACTTTTAAGTGTTCTGTTAATTCATTAATTCTTTCTGTTAGAAGAGCAATTTGAACTTCTGGTGATCCAGTGTCTTTTTCCTCTCTTTTGTAAGTATTAATTATTTCTTGTTTTCTTTCTTTTGTCATGTTACACCTCCTAATTTTATTTATCCCCTTTAACTGAGCTTTAAGTTTTGGTGCTTGCTTTAAGCTAAGTAAAAGGTTACGTTTTTTAGTATACTACATTTTTTTATATTTATCAAGTAAATAATGGAAATATTTCCTATTATTTCAATAGTAAATAAAAAAAGTAAAATGCTCAATATAAAATTAAGCCTATACTTTACTTTCTTCAGCTAACTTTTGATACATCTTCATAAGTTCTGCAACACAGTCTGATTCAGTCATATTACGCCAATCAAAACCATACGCTTCCATAACTGCTTTGTCATTGTCTTGATGTGCTTTTCTAAGTTCTGGTGGCATTGTTAATTCATCATATAAATCTGCTAAAGAACTATTAAGATATAAATTTCTAGCATTTAAAATATTTTGTGCTGTTTTTTCAATTTTTTCTTTTTGTTCTTTAGATACAGTAGGCCATGTAAAATTATTATATACTATTCCAACTGAATATGTATAATCATTCCTTAATCTTCCAGCAACATATCTAACCCAAGCATTGTGAACATTAGAACATAATATTCCAAATTCATACATTGATACTTCTTTCATTACTTGCAATTTATTATTGACTAATACATTAGGTGATAAAAATCCTATTGGTATATATTTTCTTCTACCAGAAGATGTTTGAGGTATAACCAAAAAATTATTTTTAGGCATATTTTCATAATGAAATTTAGATGGTGTTTCTGCTAATCTTTTAGTTTCTAAACTTTTACTCCTATTTCTATAATCTTTTATTTGTTGCAACTTTTCTAATACATAAGGCATGCTTTTTTGTTCATTAGGTGGAATTTTATTTATTAATAAAAAATATCTTTCTATATTATTAATAAATTCATAACCTCCCATATATCTATAGAAGTACTTTTTTGAATTAGGCTCTTTTGCAATAAATTCCTCTCTTTCTTCTGGTGTAAAAGCGCATATTGCATTATCTAAGGGCTTACTTCCATTACTGATAATTGGAACATTTTGAATTGGTTTATTTCTCTTCTCAATCCAAACTTCAGGAGCTTCGACTAAATATCCGTTTATTTTATTAGCAACCTTATAATGAGTGGAATCACTATATATTCTTTTTTCTTTTTTGTTATTAATACAAGAAAATTCTACAATTACACAATGAACACCTGCTTTTTCTTTTGTTTCACTACTCCAAGTAAATGTTGGATAAGCAGTATTTATCTGAATATTATAATTTAACATCAAATATTTCCAAAGTAGTGTTTCTTGTTCACCTTGACATATAGAATTAGTTGAAACAAATCCAACTTCTATATTGCTTTCTTTAATATAATCACAAGCTTTTTTATACCAGCAAGTAACATAATCCATACTGCCAACTTTGTCTTTAATATTACTAAAGACAAAGTTTACGTCTTGTTTTTGTTCCTCTGTCATTCTCCTAGCACCTACAAAAGGAGGATTCCCCATTATATAATTCAATTCTTCTTTTGCTACAACATCATTCCAATGTATCCTTAAGGCATTTCCTTCTGTTATATTAGCATAAGACTTTAACGGTAAAAAATATAAATTTAGGTGTAATATATTTTCTGTTTCTTTCATCATCTGGCTTTCTGCTATCCATAAAGCAGTTTTTGCAACAGTAACAGCAAAGTCGTTTATTTCTATACCATAAAATTGTTTTATAGAAACTTTTATTGGATTATTTTTTTCATCTCCAAATTGTATTTGATTTCCATACAATTTTTCTAATGCTTGATTTTCCAATTTTCTTAAAGATACATAAGTTTCTGTTAAAAAGTTCCCTGAGCCACAGGCTGGGTCTAAAACTTTCAATTTTGATATTTTTTCTTGAAATTCTAATACATTCTTTTTTATTATATTTGCTGTTGCTACATTTAATATTTTTTCTTCTAATTCTTTTTTAAGCTCATCAAAAAATAAAGGATCAATTACTTTATGTATATTTTCTATTGATGTATAGTGCATTCCTCCTTTTCTTCTTGTTTCTGGGTTTAATGTGCTTTCAAATACTGCTCCAAATATTGTTGGTGATATATCACTCCAGTCAAAATCTTCACTTGCTTTAGCCAATATTATTTCTTTCACTTTTTCATTTAGCATTGGTATTTCTATATTTTCATCTGCAAATAAACCACCATTCACATAAGGAAATTGTGATAAATCTTCTTTCATATACGGGTCTCTATCTTCTATTTTTGTATCTAATACTTTAAATAGATTTATTAAAGCAATTCTTAAATCTTCTACTTCAAATTTAGCCAAGTAATCATGAAACATATTATGCTTTCCAAAAAGTCCAGCATCTTCTGCATATAAACAAAATACTAATCTGACACATAGCATATTTAAGCTTCTCAAGGTTTCTTCATTTTTAGAATCTTTATATAATGGCAATATTTCATCATATATTTTCCCAACTAATTCTCCTGCTTTAATAGAAACTTCCATTTCTTTTTTTAAATTCTCATTTGTACTATCCACTAAAAATTGTAATCTATAATACTCTTTTTCCAAATTTTCTAATAATATTTCTTCTGGCTCACCATTTGGGTTATTCATATTATATATTAAGAATGATTTAAAATTACAGGTAATAACCCATTTAGGGTGTTTATCAACTGGCAACTCTACTATATATTTCTTTGCTTGTTGAAATGGTGTTAATAAACTCCCATCTGACTGTTTTATTGCCTTTCTTAAATCTTTGTCAATACTCTTTTGTTCTATCAATACTCTTGCCTTCGGTATATAGGCATCAATAAACCCTGTTGATTTATCTATGTGTACTTGGTCCTCAAATTCAATAAATTCAGATGTATTTTTTACTCCAAAAATGTCTGTTAATAATTGAATCCAAAATTGTTGACTTTGACCTTTCTCATATCCTTTATGTTTCCAAAATTCAACAAATTGTTTTGCTTGCTTTTTTTGTTCCTTTTCAGTCATTATTTTTCCTCCAATATTTTATTATTTTTATATTATCATAAAATTAAATTGGATGCAAAATTTAGATACTAGCAATATAGAAAATATAATATACTTCTATACAATAATAAAAATGTGACAAAAAGGGGTTCCCCTCTTGTCACACTTGTCTTATTTTTCCTTCTTTAACAGTAAATTTACTTATTTTATTCTTTTTTAGTTTTCCATCCAAAATTTCTTCTGCCAAAATATCTTCTACTAGGTTTTGGATTGTTCTTCTTAGTGGTCTTGCACCAAAGTTTTTATCAATACCTTCTTTAGCTATCAAATCTTTTACTTCTGGCTGTAGTTCAACTTGATATTTTTGTTCTTTTAATCTATTAACCACTTCTTGTAACATAATTTCTATAATTTTACCAATTTCTTCATCATTTAATTTATGGAATACTATAATTTCATCTATACGATTGATAAATTCAGGTCTTAATTCTTTTTTCAATTCTGACATAACTTCTCTTTTTGTTGTTTCATATTCCTTTTGTATATCTTGCTTACTATTTGTACTATTATTGAATCCTAATTGTTTTTTATCTGTAATTAGTCTTGCCCCTAGATTAGATGTCATAATAATTACTGTATTTTTGAAGTTTACTGTTCTTCCTTGACTATCTGTTAATCTTCCATCTTCTAGTATCTGAAGTAACATATTCATAACATCTGGATGTGCTTTTTCTATTTCATCAAATAGTATAACTGAATAAGGTTTCCTTCTTATTTTTTCTGTTAATTGTCCACCTTCATCAAAACCAACATATCCTGGAGGTGATCCTATTAATTTAGAAACAGAATGTGGCTCCATAAATTCAGACATGTCTACCCTAATCATAGAATCTTCATCACCAAATAATACTTCTGCTAATGCTTTTGAAAGTTCTGTTTTTCCAACTCCTGTTGGTCCTAAGAATAAAAATGATCCTATTGGTCTTTTAGGGTCTTTTAGCCCTACTCTTCCTCTTCTAATTGCTTTTGCAACAGCTTCTACTGCTTCATTTTGTCCTATAACTCTTTTATGAAGTTCAGCTTCTAATTTTTTCAATTTTTCATTTTCGTCTTCTGTAATTTTCTTTGCTGGAATTCCTGTCCAGTTAGCAATTATTTCTGCAATATTTTCCTCTGTAATTGTTACTATTTCTTTTGTATTTTTATTTTTCCATTTTGTATTTTCTTTTTCATATTTTGTTTTTATTTCTTTTTCCTTATCTCTTAATTCAGCAGCTTTTTCAAATTTTTGATTAAATACTGCCTCTTCTTTTTCACTTTTTATTTTTTCAATTTCCTCTTGTAATTTTTTTAGTGTCTCTGGCTCAGTAAATGTTCTTAATCTAGCTTTCGAAGATGCCTCATCAATTAAGTCTATTGCTTTATCTGGCAAGAATCTATCATTAACATATCTAGATGATAATTTAACAGATGCTTCTATAGCTTCATCAGTAATTTTAACATTATGATGCGCCTCATATTTATCACGAATTCCTTTTAAAATTTGAATTGTATCATTTTCTGATGGTTCATTTACTGTAACAGGACTAAATCTTCTTTCTAGTGCTGCATCTTTTTCAATAAATTTTCTATATTCATTTAAAGTAGTTGCCCCTACTAATTGAATCTCTCCTCTAGCTAAAAGTGGTTTTAAAATATTTGCTGCATCAATTGCCCCTTCAGCTGCTCCAGCTCCAACGATTGTATGGATTTCATCAATAAATAAAATTATATCTCCTACTTTTTTAACTTCATTTAGTGCTTTTTTTATTCTTTCTTCAAAATCACCTCTATATTTAGCTCCAGCTACCATTCCTGAAATATCTAGTGTTACCACTCTTTTTTCCTTTAAAATTTCTGGAACGTCTCCAGCTACTATTTTTTGTGCCAATCCTTCAACCGCTGCTGTTTTTCCCACTCCTGGTTCACCTATTAAACATGGATTATTTTTTGTTCTTCTTGATAAAATTTCAATAACTCTTTCAATTTCATCTTTTCTACCAATAATTGGATCTAGTTTTCCTTCTTCTGCTTTTTTAGTTAAGTCTTCTCCAAATTGATTTAAAGTTGGAGTTTGGTTATAACTTCCCTTTCCTCTTATTTGTTTTTTAGAATTACCTATCTCTCCTTCTTCATTTCCATCTTTTCTATAATCCTCCCCTTCATTTATTACTTTTACAATTTCATTATATAATTTAGGAATATTAACATTTAAATCTAGTAAAATTTTTGCTGCTATACAATCTCCTTCTCTTAAAATTCCAATTAAAATATGTTCTGTTCCTATAAAATTATATCCTAACTTTCTAGCTTCAATAAAGGCTGTTTCTATTACTCTTTTAGTCCTTGGTGTGAAGTCAACAATGTTTTCTATTGGTTCATCTCTTCCTATTAACTCTTCCATTTTATCTAAAATGTCATCTGATGTTATATCTTGATTTTCTAATACTTTTGATACTATGCCAACTCCTTCTTTGGCTAATCCATATAGAATATGTTCTGTTCCTATATAACTGTGCCCTAATTCTAAGGCTATATCGTTTGCAATTTCTATTGCTTTACTTGCTCTTTTTGTAAATTTATATGTCATTTTTTTACACTTCCTTTCTGTCCATGTCCCAGTTATACATAAGATATCTATAATTCGTTATCACTCAAATAGCTATCTTAATTAGGGACATGTACATTTTTTGTTTTTTATGTTATAATATTTGTATAACAATATGATTGAGGCTAGTATTATAGCCTCTACACTCCAAGGAGGTATGTGTAATGAAGAGAAAAGACATTCGGAAAATTGTATTGGCTATTTTTGTTGTAATCATCTGGTTAACTTCGCTACTGTTCTTAACATTTTTACAACGTAAAAGCATTATTTCAGATGAAGTATTTTTTATATTAGGTCAATGCTTAGCATGTTTTGCTGGTGCTTCATTTGGTGCTCTTATAGGATCATTCTTTTCAAATTCTTAACGCCTCCTCGGAGGCATTTTTATTTTTCATTCATTATGTTCTTAATAACCTCAGCCCTTTTAATATCTCTTTCCAATATCTCATACTGTTCACCCAAACTCTTTTGCATATTAGCAGGCTTTGTATACAAAATCAATTTTTGAACTTTACTATCTGTTAATTCAGGTAACAACCCTAAATCTGTACCTAATTTGACATTAGAAATCATCTTATGAGCCTCTTCAAAAGAAATTTTCCTACTATACTTCAAAATGCCATAACTTCTATAAACAATATCTTCTAAATCAATTGAATCCTTTGCTAAAAATTTTCTAGCATTTCTTTCTTGTTCTATTAATTTTTCTGTAACAATTTTTAAATTTTCAATAATATCATTTTCTGATACTCCTAATGTTCTTTTATTTGATATTTGATAAATATCTCCTACTTCTTTAGTATTTTCTCCATAAGCCCCATCGATATTAACTCCAAAATTGTTGATAGTATAAAACACTTTTTGAATATTTTTTGTCTTTTCTAAAGCTGGTAAATGAACTTTTACAGAAGCCTTCAAACCTGTCCCACAATTTGTTGGAAGACTTGTTAAATATCCATATTTTTTATTTGTAGAATACCCAAATGTTTCCTCTATTTTTTTATCTATTTCAATTGCAAAATTCAAGGTATTTTCTAAATCTAATCCGCTATTGAAAACTTGTATATTTAAATGGTCTTCATCATTTACTGTAATACATATATTTTCCTCATCATTTATTAAAATAGCTCCTAATTCATTTTTTAAAATATATTCTGCTGAAACTAAATTTTTTTCAACTAAACTCATTTTTGTAATATCATCAATATCTTTTAGTTCTATATATTTTAGTCCATATCCAATAGCATAAGTATTTTCTTTAATCTTATTTTTTAACTTCTCTATCTCTGTATTATTTTTTAAATTAAATTTGAATCCTTGTAAATTTCTTCTAAATCGAATTCTTGTACTTGTTACTATATCTGAATCTTTTCCACTTTGCAAATACCAATTCATAATTTTTTTTCCTTTCTATCCCAGTATTACATTAAATATATATAGCTTTTAATTAGGATATTTGATTTTATGTTTTCTTTGTGTTATAATATTAGTATAACAACATTGTAGAGGATATATATATCCTCAAAACTCATAAGGAGGTATCGGTAGGTATGAAAAACTTTAAACACTTAAGCAAAAAACGTATAGTTATGTTGTCATTTATAGGTCCAATAATAATGGCAATTTTACTTATTCTTGAGTACACTAGTATTATTTCAGAAGATTTATGTTCATCACTTTCAACTAATATTCTTTTCTTTCAGATAGGAGTATTATTGTCGACGGTCTTCTGTTCCACAACCTAACCGCCTCCTTGTGAGGCTTTTTTTATTGTATATGAAAGAACTTTAATAAGCCCATTTTATTCTTTTATATTCAGATTAACCTAAAATATATTACTAATAAAAACATCTCTATTCACTAAATAATTATAGCAAATAAAATTTTTAACATCGATTTAGGACATTTTCTTAATTTCATCCCTCAATTTAGCAGCATCTTCATATCTTTCCTCTTTAATAGCTTTTTTCAACTCTTGTTCCAATTTACCTTTTTCATTATTTTCGTTTTCAACCTTCTTATCAGACATTTTATCAAACTTAACATTATTATCAGAAACTTTTCCTAATCTTCCAGTATGCCTATTTGCACCTTGTAACTTTTTCAAAATTGGATCCATTCTATCTTCAAATACATCATAACAATTAGCACAACCATATCTTCCAGAATTTACAATATCATTAAAAGTATATCCACAACTTTCACATTTTACATCTTTTACTTGGTCTAATAAAGGCATAAAATTTGACATACTTGCAAAATCTTCCAAAAAACTCCCAAAGAAATTTGAAAAATCAAGTGATGGCATTCTAAAATCCATCTGTTCTGTAACACCTAACCTTTTGCTACACTCTTCACATAAATTCATTTCTTTTTTTATACCATTTATATTTTCTGAATATCTTACATTTGCTTCTTTTTTTCCACAGTTTTCACATAACATAATAATCACTCCTATTCTATATTTAATAACATATTTTTAAATATTCTTGCTCTTACTTCGTCTTTTATATCATTACTTAAACGAAGTACATTATCACTTGTTGCTACTTTTAGTAACTTAGCTTCACTAGCTGTTACTATTTTATAAGTCAGAAAATCGCTTAATAAAATATCTATTTCACTTGCTGTTATCTCTTTTCCTATATTGTTTATTATATGTATAATATATTCTGATTTTGTATTATTTATTTTCTTTATTCTGATGTTTCCTCCACCACCTCTTTTACTTTCAACATAATACCCTTGTGATGGTTTAAATCTTGTTGATATTACATAATTTATTTGTGAAGGCACACAGTTAAATTGCTCTGCTAATTCATTTCTTTGTATTTCAATAAATTCCTCATCTTCTTCAAATAAATCTTTTATAAAATCTTCAATTAAATCTGACATTCTCATTTTATTTTCCTCCTCTTTTGTCTTTGACTTTCTTTGACCTATATATAATTATAATAGTTTTTTATATTTTTTCAAATCCTACTTTTGACCTTTTTTGACCTTATCTGACTTTTAATCTAATTATAATATATCTTTACTCTTCTTTTCTCTTTTTATCTTCCTTTTTTGTCATATTTTCTATTTCTTCTGCTTTTTCTTTTTGTACTGGTAATGGTACCCATGCAAAATATGAAGTAACAAATTCTCCATAATTAGTAGTATCCTCTTCTATTCTAAGGTCTTTATTCTCATTTTTTTTCTCTTCCATAAAAACATACTCCTCTAAAGTTTCTTAGAAAGAGTATGTACCATTTATCTTTTTTTATACACTATATTTTTAATATTTGACCTGGATAAATCATTCTTGGATTTTGTATTCCATTTAAACTTGCAATCCTATTTACACTAACTCTAAATCTTCTTGCAATTCTCCATAAATTATCTCCTCTTCTTACAGTATAAGAATAATATTGATTATTTGTCTCATTAGCCCTTGTATAAATTACTATTCTTTGACCTGGATAAATTAAATTTGGATTTCTTATTCCATTCCAATTTACAATATTTTGTACAGTTGTTCCATACCTTCTTGAAATATTCCACAAATTATCCCCTCTTTTTATTGTATAGATTATTTTTCCTGTAGCATTTGCTGTATCTCCATGTACATTAGAATTTGTAGTTATTCTTAATACTTCACCTGGATAAATTAAATTTACATTTTTTATTCCATTCAAATCTGCTATTTTTTGAACTGTTGTACCAAATCTTGAAGCAATCTCTCCTAATGTATCACCTCTTTTTACTGTATAATTTATAACTTCTGTTTGAAAATTATCAGTTGGATTTTCTACAGGTGGTATTTCTGTACTATCATCTAAAAAAATTTCTTGAGAATATAAATCTCTATCTACATTTCCTCTAATTCCAGGTACATTTCCTCTACTTGTATATTGAACTCCTATAAAAGAATTCCAACTAGAATTAACATTTTGTAGCTTCAAATAATCTCCATAATATGCTAGCCATAATTCTGCATTATTTGCTACTTCCGAATTGAAGGTACTTTCTGCATTCGATAAATCACTATAAACAATTACTTGCTTATTTGTTAACTCTTTTACTCTTTGAATAAATGCTAATGCTATTTGATTTATTTGTTCTCTATTAACACCATTAAATTGTTCATAATCTAAAACTAATTTACAATCAAATTGCTTTCCAGAAATTATTGAAGAAAAAAATGATGCTTCTTGATATGCTTCTTGAACTGTCGTTGCTTCTAGAAAATGATAAAATCCAACTTTTAAACCATTTGCTTTTGCATTTTCATAATTAATATCAACATAAGGATCTTTTATTCTTACACCTTGGCTTGCTTTTATATATACAACTTCTATTCCTGAATTCTTAACTTGATTATAGTCTATGTACCCTTGCCAATCACTTACATCAATTCCTTGATATCTTAGCTCACTTTGTGGAGATAGTGCATATACATAACTAACTATGGAAAAACAAAATATAAAAGTTAAAAAAAGGATTTTTGATATTTTATTTTTCATAAATCACCTCTCTTAAAATTTTATGGATATATTTTATTATATTAACATATATTTTAATGGTGATTATATGTTATCTAAATGTTGTTTTTATATTATAAAAATTAAACGAAACTTTCTAGCACTATGTTTTCTATTATTTTGTTTATGTTTATTATTATTTTCAAATACAAATTTACCAGCAGTTAAAAATGGATTATCTCTTTGGGCAAATTCTGTTGTTCCCTCTTTATTTCCTTTTTTTGTAGCAACAGAACTGTTGATAAATACAAACATTGTAAATATCTTGGGAAGATTTTTTAATAATCTTATGAAACCTTTATTTAATATCAATGGAAAAGGTTCATTTTGCTTTATAATGGGATTAATTAGTGGTTATCCTATTGGAGCAAAAATTGCTTGCAATTTTAGAGAAAATAATATTTGTTCAAAAGAAGAATGTGAAAGATTATTAAGTTTTACTAATAATTCTGGCCCTTTATTTATTGTTGGAACTGTTGGAATTAGTATGTTTGGTAATTCTACAATTGGGATTTTATTATTAATAACTCATATTTTAGCAAGTCTTACAGTTGGATTTATTTTTAGATTTTGGAAATATGGTTCAAATACCTATAATAATGATACCTCTAAGAACTTTTCATTGAATAAACAAAATACTATTACCTTTAATGGTTTAGGCGAAGCTTTGGGAAAAAGTATTACAAATAGTATATCAACTATTTTGATGATTGGTGGTTTTGTTGTAATTTTTTCTAGTATTATTTCCATTTTAAAATCAAGTGGAATTTTGAATAGTTTAGTTTTTGGGTTAACACCACTATTTAATTTTTTACATATTGACACTTCTTTTATATCTGGTCTTATAACTGGATTTTTAGAAATTACTAATGGAATAAATTATATTTCTACTATTCATATTAAAGCAATTTCAATAAATCTCATTTTTACTGCTTTTATATTAGGATTTGGTGGTATTTCAGTACTTTTACAGATATGGAGTATTATTTCAAAAAGTGATTTATCAATTAAACCTTATTTTTATGGAAAATTGCTTCAAGGAATATTTGCAAGTGTTTATACTTTTATAATGATTCAAATGTTACCTATTTTTAATTTTAATTTATAAAAGAACAAAAAGAGCATCTAAACATTTATAATTTATAAATGTTCAATACTCTCTTTTTCTTCATATAGCTTATCTAAATTACTTTTTATGCTTTATGATTTATTCATTAATTTTTAACAATTTTAAAATAAATTTCTTATTTTGCAAACTCAACTTCATAAAGTGCACCGCCTTCATTGAAATATACTACTAACCTCGCAGTATTTGGCAGGATTGTTACCTCATGTTTATTTGCCCTAGAATCTTGATAAAAAATTTGATTATTAGTATTATTATATAATCTAATTAAATGGTATGGTCCTGCTTGAAAATAAAATGTTAATTTTTTATTCCACAAAGATTCATCTATATTTATATATAAACTTTTTACATTTCCTCCTGGTATATATGTGTTCATATCTCCATCAAATGCTTCTTTTGTAAGTGCATCTGATGCTAATTCTTCTTCTGCATCTATAATACCACTTGCAGTTAATGTTGCATATTTTCCACTAATTGTTGTTACATTTATTGTTTCTGATTGTTTTAGATTTCCTGCTTTATCATAAGCTACTAAATATATGTTATAACTTGTATTTGATGTTAAATTTGTTATTTCAAATTCTTCTACTTCTGATTCTCCTGCCTTTGCTCCATTTACATAATACTCATACTTTTCAATTCCACTTTTTAAACTGTCTTCTGTCTCATCTCCATCTTCTGCATTTCCTTTTAATATTACACTTGTTGATTTTACTTTTACTTTAATTGGTGTAAAATTTTTTGGTTCCACTCTGTCAAATAAATTTACCACAATACTTTTAATTTCTTCATTTTCTTCATTATCTATTACTTTAAATTCATAAGTTCCATTTCGTGCTACAGTATAGTTAATTTCTATTTCACTTTGTCCATTTCCTTGATATTTTGTATCAATATTTTGGCATTCTATGTATTTTATTCCCTTATTATTTTTTATTTTTACTGTTAAATCTATGTTATCTTTATTAGTATATTTTTTGGGTTCAAATGAAATTTCTGTGTTTGATTTTAAATCATTTGTTTCATTAAACTTATTTTTTTCAAATTCCATGGCATCTATAAAATCTTCTTTATTCGTTGTATTAGTTATATCCCCTTCCAATACTCCTTTTATTTTACATTCTTCTCCTATTAAAAATTTATATTCTGAATATTTATCTACTGATACTACTATCCCTTCTAAATTTGTTATATTTTTAGTTATATCTTCTTTTATTGCTGCTTCCTTTTTATTATAATACTTTTCTATTGTTATATCTTTTGCCTCTTCCATTCCTTCTGCTATTTTTATAATATCATATTCTTCATTCTTTTGTGTACAATCTAATTGTATTTCCATTAATTTTAAATTAATAGTTTCTTTTGCAGTTGCATATCTTGTTTTTTGATTAGCTGTTTCTGCCTTTCCAAATAATCCACTTCCTGTTAATTGTACTATTGTTATTCCTGCTAATATTAATAATACAATAATGGTTATGATTAATGCTATTAATGTAATCCCTCTCATATCTCTCATTCCAGTTCTCCTCCTTTGTTTCATCACTTTTTACATTTATTTTGAAACTTGATATAACCTATACAAAACTATGTGTGGGGAACAAAAAGGTAACAAATCTTCTTTGTTAAACGGTAATTTACTTGATAATTTCCCATCTGTATAAAAATCAATCTTTATTATCTTTATTTTCCTTAATTAATTATAAATTAATAGTTATAATTTAGTTTTTAGTAGTTATAAAAAAACTTTTTTACTATATTTATTGACTTTCTACATAAATTTAGAATATAATAAAAATAGAAACTAAGTAATCACTAAAATGTGGTTACCTAATATAAATTAGTTAAACTACACATTGCTCTGCCAAGCAAATGTGTAGTATTTTATTTTATATGACTATTTACCCATTATATGTATATAATACCATAGCAAGGCTAAATTAATTGTTATTGATACCATTATTATTTAAATTAGCTGTGCGTGTGTGTGTGTGTGTGTACAGTCCCAAGGCTTGTATGCTTTCTTTATTTTTCATTATTTATTTCTCCCTTTTTTATTAAAAATTTTAAAACAACTTTACTATATCTTCTGCCACTATTCCAAAGTATTTCATTAACTCTTCTGCCTTACCAGATTTTCCAAAAGTGTCTTTAATACCTAATCTAGTTAATCTAGCAGGAAATTCAGTTGTTAAAACTTCAGAAATTGCTGTTCCCAAGCCACCAATTATATTATGATCTTCTATTGAAATCAATTTTTTAGTTTCTTTAGCACATTTTATTATAATTTCTTTATCAATTGGTTTTATTGTATGAATATCTACTACTCTTATATCTACTCCTTTCTCACTTAAAACTTCTTGTGCTTTTAAAGCTTCTGCAACAGTTACACCTGTTGCAAAAACAGTAGCATCTATTCCTTCTCCTATTTGAATTGCCTTTCCTATTTCAAATTTCTGATTTTCATCATATATAATAGGTGTTGCAAGTCTTGATAACCTTAAATAAACTGGTCCTTTTATTTTACTAATTTCATTTACTGCCCATTTTGTTTGTATATCATCTGATACTGATATAACAGTCATATTAGGTAATGTCCTCATCATTGATAAATCTTCTATCATTTGATGTGTAGCACCATCTTCTCCTACTGTTACTCCTGCATGTGTTGCACATATTTTTACATTTAATTCTGGATAACATACACTATTTCTAATTTGATCATAAGCTCTTCCAGCCGCAAAAACTGCAAATGTACTCACATAAGGTATTTTATTGCAAGTAGCAATTCCAGCTGCAGTACTTACCATATTTTGTTCTGCAATCCCCATATTAAAAAATCTATTTGGAAATTCTTTTGCAAATAAATCTGTTTTTGTCGCTGTTGATAAGTCTGCATCTAATACTACTATATTATCATTTTCTTTCCCTAATTGTAATAAAGCTTCTCCATAGCTTTGTCTTGTTGCTTTTTTTTCTTCTTTCATCTTAAACTCCTTAATCTGTAGCAATAAGGTTATCCCTTTTTATCACACACTACCTAAAATTCCTGCATCATTCCCTAGAACAGCAGGTACAATAACTAAATCTTCTCTTTCATTAAATAAATATTCTTTTTCTATAATATTTTGTTTTAATTTTTCTAATAATATATCTGAAAAATATACAAAACTTCCACCTATTCCCACCGCTTCTGGTTCAAATATATTTATCAAATTAGATATACCTATACTTAAATATTCAATAAAATCTTGAATTATCCTTTTTATTTTTTCTTCATCTGGATTTTTCCTAATAATCTGTAATAGTTCTTCTCCTTTTGTATTTTCATCTAAACCAAGTGTTTCTCTTAAATTATTTTTAAACGCTTTCATAGAAGCATACTTTTCAAAACAACCTTTTTTACCACAATTACATTCTATTCCATCTTTTTGAATAACTATATGTCCAAATTCACATCCTGGGAAATCACCTGTATTTAATAAATTATTATCAATAATTACTGCCCCACCAATTCCTGTTCCTAATGTTAAAAATACTGTTCTCTTATAGTTTTTCAATGCTCCATTTCTTACTTCTGCAAGTGCCGCACACTTAGCATCATTTCTCATTTTTACTGGTAATTTTATTTTCTTCTCTAAAATATCTACAAGTGGATAATTTTGTACTCCTAAATTAACTGATCTAACTATAAGTCTTTCTGTAACTGTTCCAGGAACTGCAATACCAATTTCTGATATGTCATACTGTTTCTTTAATTGTAATATATTATCAATAATAAAACTTTGTATCGACTCTTTTATATTTTTTTTATCTTCTGACATTAATCTCTTTTCAGTCTTTTCAATTAATGTATTATTTTTATCTATAATTCCAATTCCTATATGACTTCCACCTAAATCAATTCCAACTTTCATATTATCTCCAATCTATTTTTATTTTACACTCCAGCTGCTGAGAATAAGAAATCTCCCATATAAACCTGTATACATGGTACAAGTACAACAACTACAAAGAAAATTAAAACTACACCTACAATTGCATAAACCACTTGTGGTAATACTTTCATAACTTTTTCCATTATATTATCTATATCAATTTCTAAATATTCTACTAGCTTATTCATCATCTCTGTTAAATCTGTTTGCATACCTATCTTTAACATTTCCGTTATCATAGGCTTAGCTAAGCCAGACTTCTCAAAAGGCTCAATCCAAGAATCACCAACTAATATATTACTTAATGATGTTTCAATAATTGATAACATAAGATAATTTTTTATAATATTTTTACTAACTTCTATTGATTCTTGTATTCTCATTCCATTTTCTAAGTTTAAAAGCATACCTTTCATAAGTCTAGAAAAATCCAGAGTAAATATTAACTGACCAAATACTGGCATTTTATATTTAAAATAATCAAATTTATATTTTCCTTTTGGTGTATTAATATAAAATATAATTGATGCAACAGCTACTAAAACTATAATTAATGGAATATACCAAAATCTAACTAAATTATTTACAACACTTTGAAACCATAAAGTAATTGCTGGAAGTGTATCTTGGGTTCCAACTTCATCATATACATTTTGAATTGCTGGAATTGCAACTATTGTTCCTACAAAAAGCATTACTAATAATAGTACAAATTGAATAATATTTGGTATTAATATTCCTCTTATTTTCTTATTTAATGCTTCAGTAGAATCTAAATATCTAACTGCTTGTTCCAATGAACTGGTAAGTGAACCTGATAATTCTCCTACCTTTATCATATTAATATAAATAAATGGAAATATATCTTCGTAATATTCCATTGTTGTATACATATTTTCTCCAGCTTCTACACCTGCTAAAATGTCTTCTAAAACTCCTTTAAAAGTATGATTCTCTGTACTTTCCATAATAGTTCTCAAAGCATGAATATTATTAAAATTAGCCTTTTTTAATAAATAGAAATTTTGAGTAAATATTACTAAATCTCGTGATGTCACTTTCTCGGTCTTTGATAAATACATATTTATTTTTTCTTTTACTGAAGATGTCTTTTTTGTATTTATCTGAGTTGTATTTGCATTTTTTAAAATCTCTTCAATATCTTTAATATTCTTCTTTTTGCTCTTTTTCTTTTTTGCTGAATATGCAACTTGTTCAATTGTAATTGGCATTAAGTTATTTTCTTTTAATGACCTAAGTAAATTTTGCTTACTTCCTGCTTCAACTCTATTTTTTACAATAATTCCTGAACTTGTTACTGCTTTATAAATATAAGTAGGCACTTTAGGTTCACCTCCCAACTGTATTTTTAATATCTATTAGCATCTCTTTTTATTTTCATTTGCATAATTGTTCTATTTAATATTTCAATATTTTTCTCTTCAATTTGAGCTTTTGCTTGATCTAATGTAATTTTATCATTCACAAATAGTGTAGCTATTGAATTAATCAGTCCTATACTCCCTTTATCTGAACTTTGAATTGCATCTTCAATTTCTGATACACTTATTTTTTCTTTTCTAATGATTCCTGATACAATATTATCAACAACCATAACTTCTGGAACTAAAACTAATTTTCCATCTCTACCTTTTAATAATCTTTGTGATACAACCAATTTTAATAAAGCTGATAAAAGATACTTTATACTGGCTTGATCCCTTACTTCATAAAAATTTATCATTCTATCAATTGTTTCTGCACAAGATTTTGTATGCAATGTTCCAATTACTAAATGTCCTGATTCTGCCATTTCAATTGCAGCTTCCATTGTAACCTTGTCTCTAATTTCTCCAATAACTAAAATATCACAGTCTTCTCTTAATGAATTTTTTACACCATCACTAAAGGTTAATGAATCTCTACCTTTCCCTATCTCTTTTTGTACAATTAAAGATTTTTTGGAATAATGTCTAAATTCTACTGGATTTTCTAATGTTAATATTTTTTTATTTTTCTGCTCATTTATTTCATTAATCAAAGCATTTAAAGTTGTACTTTTTCCTGAATTTGTTTTTCCTGTTACTAAAATTAAACCTTGTGGTTGGTCTACCATTCTTCTAATAACATCTGGTAATCCTAAAGATTCATAAGGTGGTAATTTATTTTTTATAAGTCTTAATGTACATAATGGTATATCATCTGATAATGATATATTAACCCTTAAACGGATTCCTTTATATTCATAAGATGTATCTAACTTTCTTGTTGTATTAAATATTTGATCTTTATCAATATTTCCTCTTACTAAATAATCATACATCTCATTCATATCTTCTGGTGCTAATACCTCCATGTCTTCAATTGGCAATAACTCTCTTGATATTCTAAGCATTGGTTTATTACCTGCAATTAAATGCACATCAGATGCGTCTTTTTCAATTGCTATATCTAAAATTTTATCCATATTCATGATAAATTTCCTCCTCTTTTGTTTAATATAAAATCAATTGTCTGTTTAATTCTTCTAATGTTGTATTTCCATTAAGTACTTTGTGTATTCCATCAATTACAAGTGGTCTATAATTTTCTTCTAATGCTTTATTTCGAATCTCAATAGTAGAAGCACCCTTCACGATTAATTCTTTAATTTCATCTGATACACTTAAAACTTCAAAAATACCTATTCTTCCAAAATATCCAATATTATTACAATATTTACAACCTGGAGTATTATAAGTTTTTAAATTAGTAAAATCTATTTTTTCTCCATATTTTCCTGAAATTTTTGATATAATTTCCTTTTCTTCTTTTGTAAAATCTCTTTCTTCTTTGCATTGCGGACAAATTCTTCTTACTAGTCTTTGTGAAACTGTTGTTGCTAATGTACTTGCTATATCATAATCTGATACTCCCATTTTTCTCATTCTATTTATAACTTCAATACTATCTATTGTATGTATTGTAGATAATACATAATGTCCTGTTTGTCCTGCCTGTATTGCTATCTCTGCTGTTTCTTTATCACGAATTTCACCTAGTAAAATCATATCTGGATCTTGTCTTAAAACGGTTCTTAAAGCACTTGAAAATGTAGACTTAGCATTTCCAATTTCTATTTGGTTTAATCCGTCAATTCTAATTTCAACAGGGTCTTCAATAGTCGTAATATTAATTTCAGGTGAATTTAGATAATCTATAATACTATATAAAGTCGTTGTTTTACCTGCACCAGTTGGTGCTGCTATAATTGTTATACTATTCTTTTTGTTAAAGTCTCTTTTCAATTCTTCTTCTGTTCCTGGATAACCTAATTCAAAAATATTTTTTATATCTACGTTTTTCTTTAATAATCTTAAAACAAATTTTTCTCCATATACATTAGGCTGTGAAGAAACACGTATATTATAATCATCATAAATTAAAATCCTACCGTCTTGTGCCTCTTGTTTTTCTTGGTGCATATTAGAAATTGCTTTTAATCTTCCTATCATCTGATGTTGTTTTTCTTTTGAAATTTTAGCTACTGTAAATAATTCACCATCAATTCTATATCTTACTCTAAGTTCATTTGCTAAAGGTTCAATGTGTATATCACTTGCTCTTTTATCCATTCCTGTTTTTATGATACTATCTACTAATTCTATTATTGTTCCTGTTGATGTTGTTTGTTCAATATTAGTATTATTTCCTCCATCATAAGCATTTAATGTTTTTTCTATGTCTTTGTCAAAAGTAACATAAGATTCCATAATTAATCCCTTATTTAATAACAATAATTTTACAGAATCCATATTCCTATTAGTTACTCTATCTGAAAAACATACTTTTATTTTTCCATTATTTACTTCAAAAGGAACACATCTGTTTCTCTTACATGTTTCTAGTGGTAAATAATCTATTGGTTTTATTTTTATAGTATTAGAATTTAATAATACTCCTTTTTTGCCTAAAATGTCTGCAACATTTTCGATTAATTTTTCATTATCACAAACATTTAAAGTATATAAAATACTTGCTAATTTCTCATTTGGATGCTCTCTTTGAAATTTTAATGCTTCTTCTATATCATTTTCTGTTACAATACCTCTTTTTACTAATTCTACTCCTACAGGTTGTCTTCTTCTCATTTCCATGATTAATATATCCTTTCTTTTGTATATTCTTTTTTATTATACTATATTTTTTCTTTTTTTGTCTATGTTTAAATTTTTAAGTTTTGGCTTTTTTTGTCTTATATTATTAGAACTTTTACTTATGGGGTATAAAATAATTATAAGACGATTTGCATGAAAGAAAAAATAGGAAATGTTATATAAAAGACTGAGGAATGTTCATGCAAAAAAGTTATAATATTAAAATTCCTTTTTTTTCTGCAATAAACAAAGGATTATAATTATTTTATACCCCATAAGTAAAAGTTCCACGAATATAAGACAAAACTTAAAATTTACTAATTCATACTATAATTTACAGCATTTTCCCCTGTCATATTCAAATTAGCGGTCTTAAAATTCACTTTAATCTGGTATATAGAATTTATAAATTTATAAGAAAAATCACAATCTTCTATACCTGTACAAACTTTTATATTATTTTTATAGATTGTATTGCTTTCTTGTTTATATGTGTATTGATTTCCACCTGAGAAAATAATATAACTAATTTTATAATCATTGCCATCTATCACTTCTATATTAGTTTTGCACTCTATAACTTTATTATTCTTTTTATTTATCTCTTTAGAAAATATGCTTGAAAACTCTGTAAACTGTTCAGTACTTAATCGCTCCAATTCATTTATATCAACATTTCTATAAAAAAATGATGTTAATGTAGCAATAGTAGCAATAACTATTAGCATTCCAATTATATAAATTATTAGTGATGTTAATGTAATACCTCTATTATTTTTCAATTCCTACTCCTTTACTAAACATGTAGATAAGCTTATCAATTGTTTTTTATTTCCAAAACCATAAGAAATTTCAACTGTAATTTGCTTTAATATATTTGATTTTTTATCCATATCTTGTTTAATATAAACATAATCTTCTACATATACACATTTATGATAACCTGTAAATTTTCCGTTTTCATAAATATCTGCTTCTTCTTCCAATAAATTATCTCTTGTATTAATACCTTTACCTTCATATTTATCTTGATATCCCAATGCCTTTATTGTTTCAATTTCTTGTATTGCATAAGTCATTGCTTTTGATTTTCTTTCAATATTTTTATAATTTAAATTAATTAGAACTACTAAGTTTCCAATTATAGCTATAAAAATTGTTAAAACACAAACAGAAATAACAATATCAATGCCTGTAAAACCATTTTCTTTTTTCAAATTTTATGTCCTTTCTAAATAAATTTGCAATATGTTAATACTATTAAAAAATATGCAATATTAGATATTGCCATTAAAAAACCTATTTTTATATCTTCATTATATTGTTTTATAGATTGCTTACTTTTATTATTTTTTAACTTTTTTGATAAAAGATATATTGATATAGTAAGCAATGTTGTTATTATAGTATTTAGCGTAACATATTCAGCTGTAAATATTAACATTATTGTAAGTAATATTAAAATTGAAAACATATAATTATTTTTTGCATACTTTCTTAATATAATTGTATCAATTAATAATAATATTGCTAAATATATTAAATATATAACATATCTATAAATACTAGCCGCTTCTATTATGTATAGATATATTATATACATAATTGAAATGATGATTCCATACATTAAAACAGATTTATTTATAGTTCTTGTTTCCTTATCAATTCCTGCTATTAAAACAATAAATGTAAAATATAAAAAACAAAATACTACATCTATTATTTTTATAATTGATAAATTGAAAACTGATACTCCTAATAAATAAGATACTAATACAAAGAATATACCAGAAATTGCCTCAATTAAAAAATATCTAGGTCTTATTTTTTCTTTACAATATCTACATTTTCCTTTTAATAATAAATAGCTAAATACTGGAATTAAATCCACAAAATTTAATTTGTGGTTACATTTTGGGCAATATGAATGTGTATGTATAATATCTTGTCCTTTTGGAATACGATATACTGCTAATGTATAAAAACTTCCAAATGTAATTCCCATCATAAAAATTATTATATAAAAAATCATATCCATTTTTTACAAATCCTGTTCTATTATTTTTTAAGATAGGCATATACATTATTGATGTATATGCCTATTAATTTTTAAGCTATTGCTTTTCATATTATAATTCATTGTCTATCCAATTTTCATAATCTTGAATTATTACATTTTCTTCATTAGCTGCATTTTTTGATTTTTCACCAGCTTCTTTTGCTTTTCCAAATAATCCTGTTCCACTTAAAGAAGCTATTGTTACACCTGCTAAAATTAATAAAATAATTATTGTTATAACTAATGCTACTAATGTAATACCTTTTTGTCCATTATTATTCATTTTGAGTTTCCCCCCTTTTCTTTTGATATAATATATATATATACTATATTTATAAAAATAAATATAATCTTAATAACACTATTTTGTACCTTTATCTGGTAAATATCCTGTTTGTTCTGGTTCTTTTTGAGTATTTGTATTTGAGTTTGTTGATTGATTATTACTTGTTCCTTGAGTATTATTTTCTTCTTCAGCATCATTATTAGTTTCTTGAGTAACTAAAGAAGAAAACGGATTTTTCTTTCCTGGTACATAATCTTGTGTAGTTTTATAATTACTTAAATCTGTTGAGTCTATTTGATAAGTAATTATAATTTGTGTATCATCAACATTACTGTCTGTATTTAATTCATCTTGTATTTTTTCTGGAGTAGTATAAGAAATCTTTTCTGGTATTACCTTATTTACAGGTACATATTCATATAATAATACACCTAAAATTAGAATTATAGCCAAAATTAAAAGTAAAATAATAATGATTTCTTTTATAATATTTTTTGCCATTTGCAATCTACTCCTTTCAAAATTTATCTAGTTTGATTTTGTTGTAATGAATTTGTATTATCTGTTGTTTGTGGTACAGCTGTTGACATATTTGATGACACTCCTTCTATTTTTATATCTTTACATGTAAACATAGCTTGTACTATATTTGTATTTTCTACTGTTTCTCCTTCTTCTGTTGTATTATTTTTAGATGTTGTTGAAGGTTGTGAAAATGCTGTCATTCTAAAATCTTCAATTTTAAACCCTAGTTTCTCATCATCTTCTATATGTGTTATAAATTCTGCAATTCCAATATAAGTTCCAGTTGCAGTAAAATTCAAATTGTAGGTATCTTCTGCTCCTGTTGAACTTCTTGTTAAGTCTAACCTCATCTTAACGCCTTCTTCTTTTGCATGATTTTCCACACGAATCCAAAGAAAGTCAATTAAATAATCATAAAATTGGTTAGCAGCTTCTACTTGATTTTCTGTACTTACATTAACCATATCTTGATATTTTGTTCTTTCTTCTTCTAATTTTTTTATTTCTTTATTTAAGTCATCCATCTTTTTTTCATAATCAGCACTTGCAAGTTTTGTAGCTTTATTAATAGTATTATCCAATTCTTCATTTTTTTCTTTTATTTGTACAATTCCAAATATATTTAAGCTTTTAATCTGAAATCCTTTAACTATGGTAATTCCTGTTAAAATAAGGATTAATATAATAACAATACTTAATACTAATTTTTTCATGGCAAATCACCTTCTATCTTAATAGTTATAATATCATTATCTTGTTGCCCAGATGTGGAAACAACATTTAGTAGTACTTCTGAAACTTTAATATTAGTTGTTAAATATCCTAATTGAGCATAGCTCTTTGATTGTGCTTGTATTTCTATATGTTTCTGTGTAGTATTTACTATAGATGTAATTTGAACTTCATCTGGCATAATATACATAAGTTTGTTTAATAGAATTGGTATTGATTTTTTCATTCTAGTATTTTCTTCTAATTTTTCATTTAACTCCTGCAAATTATTAATTTTAGTAGTATACTCATTTGTCTTATTTTGCAATTCTTGAATATCTTTATCAATTAATGCCATTTGACTATTAGTCTGCATGATAAAATCCTCTGCTTCTATTTTCTTTTGTTGTATTTGATTTTTTATTAAAGACGAAAATCCACAATATACGAAAAATAAAATTATAACTCCAAAAAAACTTCTAAGCATAGATTTTTCAATTGCATCTAATGGAATATTAAAGTCAACAGTAAATATATTGGATTTTAAATTTTTATTTTTAGGTTCTTTTAGTTTTTTGCTTCCTCCAACCTCTATTTTTAAAATTTCTGGCAACTTATCCATTAAAGTATTTTTCTTGAAGTTCATCCCAACAATACCTTGATTTAATCCACTTAAAGCTAATGATATAGCTGAATTAACTTCTACATAATCTTTTATATTAATTTCTGGTGAAATTTTTATAAAATTTGGTTTTAATATTTCACATCTTACTTTTTCTAAATATTCTTCAAAATATAAGTCTATATTATTTATTAAGGCTCCTGTACCTGTAATATATACTTTATCAATTTTATCTATACTTTCATTAATAATATTTCTTACTTGTCCTAAAATTTCATATAAAGCTGGCATTACATCTTCTAGATAATTTGTATCTTGAGATAACAGTTCTCTTCCTTCAGATGTATAAATAGTTGTTTCTTTACAAATTTCATAAGCTTTTTGATAAGAATTTTCTTTAAGATTAATTTTATCAAGTATATCTTGACTTCCTATTTCTATTTGTTGTACATTATAAATATTTTGATTTAAAATTGTTGTTACAATTGTTTTTTCTTCTATATTTACAATTAATGAATTTTCTCTTTCATTAAATTGTGATATATTTGCAATAGACATTGATATTGGCTCAACATTTTGTAATCTATATGAATTAAATCTTTGTATTCTCTTATTTAATTCTATTTTATTTGCACTTATATGAATTACTTTTATCTTATCTTTATCTTGTGTATTAGGTGTTAAGGCATATCTTGTTTCAAAAACATTTGGATTATAATTTTTATCTCCACAATATGCTTCAAATTCAGTTTTTATAGCTTTTGGCAAATCCTTTTTATTTAATAATGCAAATATTTGAAAATAGTTATACATTTCATCTGTAAGATTAATACTAATCGGAATCTTATAACTATAAGTTTCTTCAATAATTCTTTTTATTGCTTGATCTAGGTTATCATAGAAATTTACACCGTAAGATTCCACTTTTATCTGATCACGTTCTTTTGAAACTTTTGCATATTTAATTATACTTTCTTCTATATACAATCCTAGACAAGTTGACATTTTTGCTCCTTTTTTTATATTTTTTACTTCATTTATATATTTTGCTTTTTTCATATTTATCATACTTGCTTTTTTTACATTTTATGATATTAAATCCCTTTTATTTTATCGTTTTAAGCTAATTTGTCAATAGTTTTTATACATTTGTAGCACAACCGTAATATTTTCGTAATACAAATGTAATATTCATTTTTTTCTTAATTTGCAAATATAAAATCCATCTTTTTCTGTATCTGGCAAAAAATTGATAACACTATTTTTAAAAATTTCAAATTCATTATTTTTTTCTAAAAATTCATTTATTATTTTATCATTTTCTTCTGCAAAAATACTACATGTAGAATAAACTAAATACCCTCCTTTTTTTAAATATTTTGAACAATTATTTAGTATTTTTCTTTGTATTTTTGTAATTTCAACTATATCTTCTTTATTTCTTTGCCATTTAATGTCTGGTTTTCTCTTTATAACCCCAATTCCTAAACATGGAACATCCAATAATATTTTATCAAATTTCTCCTTTAATTTTTCATTATAAATTGTTGCATCACATATTTTTGTCTGTATTATAGAAATCCCTAATCTTTTTGCGTTTTCTTCAACTAATTTTGTTCTATGTTCATGAATATCCCAAGCTTCTATCTTCCCATCATTTTTCATAAGTTCTGCTAAAAAAGTAGTTTTTCCTCCAGGTGCAGAACAAGCATCTAAAATATATTCTCCTTTTTCAGGTGCTAAAATACTTGTGGTTAATCCTGCTGATATATCTTGAATTGTAAAAAATCCCTGTCTAAATATATCCAAATTTTCAATATTTTTTACTTGGTTAATAATCAAAAAATTTTCATAATTAGTTTTTTGACATTCTATACCTTTTTCTTTTAATACTTGTATTAATTCATCAACTGATGTTTTCAAAGAATTTACACGAATTGTGATTTTAGGTTTTATATTACAACTTTCACAAATTTGTTTTACTACTTCAATTTTATTATTCTTCAATAACTCTTTTATAATCCATTCTGGCATAGAAGTAGTTTTAGAAATTCTTTCAATATCATCCTTAATTTGGTATAACTCATCAAAATCTTTTTTTTCAATTTTTCTTAAAATTGCATTAACAAAGTTTGAACTAGATAAATGTCCATATCTTTTAGCTAAATTAACACTTTCATTTACTGCTGCAGATTTTGGAATTTTATCTAAAAAAATTATTTGATAAATTCCAATTCTTAAAATATTTAAAATCCAAGGAGATATTTTTTTCAATCTTATTTTTGAATGTTTTCTAATAATTGTATCTAATGTTAATCTCCAAGTTGTTACTCCATATACTAATTCTGAAATAAGTCCAATATCTCTATCTGTTAATTGTTTTCTATTTTTATTTAATTCATCATTTAAAACTATATTAGAATAAGCTTCTTCTTTTTCGATTTTATATAAAATTTTTAATGATAATTCTCTTGCTTTATCTATCATATTTCCTCCAATGTAACAATAGACATCTATTTTTATCAATATTATACATCTATTTTTATTAAATTTCTACTTTTTGTATATTTTTTCTAAATTCGGAAAAAATATTTACAAACAATTTTAGGAGGTTTTGTATGGATGTCGAAAAACATTTAATAATAACAGGTACATCTAATGTATCTTGGAAGGATGCCATAGTCAAGACAATTAATGAAGCATCAAAAAGTATTGATTATATATCAAGCATTAAGATATTAGAACAAAGAGCTAAAATCGATGGAAATAAAATATCAGAATATTTTGTTGACATGGATTTAGGATTTTTAATCGATTTAAATAGAAAGGATGATAAATAATGAATCCCATTGAAACAAAACAAACATATCAAGATTATGTTGATAAGAAATCTCCCAACTCTCCTATTTGGAAAAACTGCTTTAACGCTTTTTGGGTTGGTGGATTAATTTGTACTATTGGACAAATTATTATGAATATTTGTAAAGAACGAGGTTTTGACCAAACTGTATCTGGTACAATTGTATCTATTTTGTTAATTGGAATTGCTGCCTTTTTAACTGGTCTTAATTTATTTAATAAAATTGGTAAATTTGCAGGTGCTGGTTCATTAGTTCCTATTACTGGTTTTGCTAATTCTATTGTTTCACCTGCTATGGAATATAAATCTGAAGGTTACGTTATGGGTGTTGGTGGTAAAATGTTTACAGTTGCAGGCCCTGTATTAGTTTTTGGTATATCTGCTTCTATTTTAGTAGGAATTATTTATTTAATTTTTAACACTCAAACCATGACTTTAATCTAGAAAAGGAGATGATTTTTTGGAAAAATTAGGAAAACAAACTATAAAATTTAATACCCCTCCATCTATTGTTGAATGTGCTTCCATTGTTGGGCCAAAAGAAGCTCAAGGTCCTCTTTCAAAATATTTTGATCAAACTTTAGATGATGAATTTTGGGGCGAAAAGACTTGGGAAAAAGCTGAAAGTAAAATTATAAAAGAAACTGTAAATACAGTTATTAGTAAATCTGGAGTACCTTCTGAAAAAATTGACCTGTGCTTTGCAGGTGATTTACTAAATCAATGTATCTCTTCAAGTTTTGGACTTCGAGAATTAAGCCTTCCACTTTTCGGTGTCTTTGGTGCCTGTTCAACTTTTGTAGAATCTATGTGTTTAGGAGCAATTTGTATAGAAGGCTTTGCAGAAAATGTTTTATGTGCTACATCTAGTCATTTTTGTAGTGCTGAAAAGCAATTCAGATTTCCATTAGAATTAGGAAATCAAAGACCGCCTTATTCTCAATGGACAGTAACTGGTTCTGGTGCTGCAATTGTTTCAAAAACTGGCCAGGGACCTTATATTACTCATATTACACCTGGGAAAATTGTAGACATGGGCATTAAAGATGCTAATAATATGGGTGCTGCTATGGCTCCAGCTTTTGCAGACACTTTGATTAGCCATTTCTTGGATACTGGAAGAAATCCTAGTTATTATGATGCAATAATTAGTGGTGATTTAGGTCATGTTGGAAAAGAAATAGCTATTGATATTGCAAAATCTCAAGGATATAATATTAAACCAAATTATAATGATTGTGGTGTTTTAATATTTGATAAAGAGAAACAAGATACACATTCTGGTGGTAGCGGTTGTGCATGTTGTGGTACTGTTTTTTCTGGTTATTTGTTTAAACAATTAAAAGAGAAAAAAATCAAAAAACTATTACTAATTGCTACTGGTGCATTAACAAATTCAACAAGTTCTCAACAAGGAGAAAGCATTCCTGGTATTGCTCATGCAATTAGTATAGAAATGTAATGCCCCATTATGGACGTTTCCAATTGGAACATTTTGGAACATTTTTTCAAAATGTGATAGAGGTACACATCCTACTGGGCATGTAAGTAGAAAGGAGATTTTTATGGATATAGATTGGGCTAATGTTTTTAATTGGGTAAGTCTTTTAAAATGTTTTTTAGTTGGTGGAGCTATTTGTGTTGTAGGACAAATTTTAATTGATAAAACTAAACTCACTCCTGCTAGAATATTAGTTATCTTTGTAACTACAGGTGCTATTTTAGGTGGACTTGGTATTTATAAATATTTAGTTGAATTTGCAGGTGCTGGTGCTACTGTACCTCTTACAGGGTTTGGTTATAACCTAGCTAAAGGTGCTATTGAAGGCGTTAAGGAAGCAGGCTTAGTTGGTGCATTTACTGGTGGTGTTAAAGCTTCTGCTGGTGGTATTGCTGCTGCTGTGTTCTTTGGTTATCTTGCTTCTTTGATTTCTAAACCTAAAATGAAAAAGCAATAAGGAATTGGCTTTGTGCCAATTCCTTTTTTAAGATTTAAGCAATCTTCTTGACCCCTTTTTAATCATAACTCAGTTACTTTTTCTGACCAATATCGCTGGCCATCCATCATACTTCATTGGCTTTCCTATGTCTACAATCTGTGTTTTAAAAAGCTCCTTTACTTTTTCCAACTCTTCTTCACTACCAGCATATATGTATGCATAATGCTCATTTTGATCTGATATTTTCGTCATATTCATTCCTCCTCATGTTCTATGGGGTCATAAGAAAAATTATAATATAATTATATCATAAAAACATAAAAAAAGCGAGCCTAACATTTTCTATTAAATGAAAATTTTAAGAAAATTTAAGTCTCGCCATAATTATCTTGTACAGAAAGTTCTCCTACTAGGAAAACTTTCCTACAATATAAAAAATACCAGTCTTTAACTGGCATCTTTTCTTATATTTCTATGCTTTTTTTGCAATTTCAGCAACTTCTGCAAATGCTTTTGGATCACTTACTGCAATTTCAGCTAACATTTTTCTGTTGATTGTAACATTAGCTTTTTTAAGTCCTGCAATCATTTTGCTGTATGTTGTTCCATTCATTCTTGCAGCAGCATTTATTCTTGTTATCCATAATTTTCTAAAATTACTCTTTTTATCTTTTCTTCCTACATAAGCATAAGATAATGATTTCATAACTGCTTGATTTGCATTTCTAAATCTATAGTGTTTTGCACCATAATATCCTTTGGCTTGTTTTAATATTTTTTTATGTCTAGCTCTTGTTGTTCTTGCTGTTTTTACTCTTGCCATATTATTTCACCTTCCTAAATTCATATTCTATTTTAATTACTATTATCCACCATAAGGTAATAATTTTTTGATTGTTTTCTTACATGTATCATCTGCATAAGCATTTTGAATTTTTCCTGATTTCTTTTGTCTTCTTGTTTTATTTGCTAATAAATGTCTTCTATTAGACTTTGTTCTTTTTACTTTTCCTGTTGATGTTAAAGAATATCTTTTTTTAGCAGCTTTATTTGTTTTTAATTTTGCCATGAGTTTTCCCTCCTTAAAATTTATTTTTTAGCTAAAATTGTAAACATATTTCTACCTTCTAACTTTGGTTTCTTTTCTACAGTAGATATGTCTTCTAATTTTTCTATGAATTTGTTTAAAACATTTTCACCAGATTTTGCGTTATTAACTTCTCTTCCTCTAAATCTAACTGTTATTTTTACTTTGTTTCCATCTTCTAAAAACTTTCTAGCATTTTTGGCTTTAAATTCAAAATCATGTTCCTCTATATTTGGAGTAACTCTTAATTCCTTTAATTCTAGAGTTTTTTGTTTCTTTTTAGCTTCTTTTTCTTTTTTAGATTGCTCAAATTTGTATTTTCCATAGTTCATAATTTTACAAACTGGTGGTTTTCCATTTGGTGCAACTAAAACTAAATCTAGATTTTTCTCTATAGCTTTTTCTAAAGCCTCTTTTGTTGGAATAACGCCTAATTTTTCTCCATTTTCTCCTATTAATTGAACTTCTCTTTCTCTAATTTGACCATTGGTTGGTAATTCTTGTTTTATGTTCAAACACCTCCATAAAATATTGTTTTACAAAAAAAATTGACTTTTGTTACAAGTCAATACACAAAAATAAATTTAAGCTTTTGCTTAAAATTTGATTTATTTCTAACCTTTCTCTTATTTGATAAGGTGAGAAGTACATGCTTCTTCTTGTAACTGATAATTATTATACCATAAATTTCCTATTTGTCAAGAACTTTATAGTATTTTTTATATTATAGAAAATTGTATTAATTTCCTATAATATAAATCTCCATTTTTATTATGCTCTTGGATGAGCTTTTTGATATATGTTCTTTAACCCTTCATCTTGAAATTGCATATATACTTGTGTTGAAGAAATATCTGAATGTCCCATCATTGTTTGAATAGCCTTTAAATCTGCCCCATTTTGTAACAAATGTGTTGCAAATGAATGTCTTAATACGTGTGGAGTAATGTCTTTTGAAATATGAGCTTGTTCTTTATAATATTTTATAATCTTCCAAAAACCTTGTCTTGTTAATCTTTGTCCATTAATATTTACAAATAGTGCTCTTTCACTTTCATCTTTTAATAAAATATCTCTTGCGTTTTCTGTATATTCCTTTAATGCTTTTAAAGACATTTTTCCTAATGGTATTACCCTTTGTTTATTGGCTTTTTTACAGTTTACACAACCTTCTTGAAAATTAATATCATCTACATCTAATGAAATTATTTCTGTAACTCTCATTCCTGTTGCATAAGCAAATTCTAGCATTGCTTTATCCCTAATTCCTTTTAAGTCAACATCTTTTGGTTGTTCTAATAATAACTCAACTTCTTTAGAAGTTAATATACATGGTGTTCTTTTTTCTACCTTTGGTGATTGCATATTTTTTGTTGGATCTTTTTTTACTTTACCTTTTTTTAGTACATATTGATAAAAAGATCTAATTGATGCTATACATCTTGAAATAGTTGAAGGTTTTTTACCTAATTCTTCTAAATATTCAATATAATTCTGCATGACTTCTTCATCTACTTTATTATATGGAACTTCACAGCCTTCTATATATCTTCTAAATTGTTTTAAATCTCTTTGGTATGATTGTAGCGTATTGTTAGATAATTTTTTATCTTGCTCTAAAAATTCAAAAAAAGCTTTTAATTGTTTTTCCATTTTCCTTACCCCTATATCAAAATATTTTATTTACATAAATTATGTATATGTTATATCAAAATATTTTAAAAAAGTAAATACATTTTTAAAAATATTTTATAATTTTTTTCAATATATTAGTAGAAATTAATATTTCTACTACTGATGCTAGACATAATAGTAGTAACATAATTAATGAAAAAATGGTATGTCTTAATACTTCTATTTTTATATTTTCCTTATTTTTATTTTTTACAATCGATTTATACAAATTAAATCCACTTACTGCAATAGCTATAATAGCAGGAATTAATATAATATTTTGTAATACTAAACTAATAATTACAAATAAAATCCCTTTACCTAATCCCATAGTTATTATAATAGATGCAATTGTGTAACCTAAGCAAAATCCTCTATACAAAATGATTCCAAAAACTACAGGAATTCCAATTACAGTAGTTCCGAAAAAACCATAATGTAATTGCTAGTAAAATATTTTCTGAAATTGTTATTTTTAACATTTCAAAACACTTTAAATCTTCTGTATTTTTCAATTTATTAATAAAATTATCTAAATAAGAATTAATCTCCGAAATATGTGCTTCTGTTCCATTGTTTATAAACATTACACCTAGAAAAATTCCTACTAAAAATATTAATGTTATAAATATATACTCTTTACTATTATTCTCTATATGTTTATAAATTGTATCTTTAAAATTTACTCTTTTGCTCATAAAATCTCCTTATCATTTTACACTTTTATACATAATGTGTATTCGATAAAGAGATTTTTAGAACCATTAATTTTTTAACTTAAATTTTGTATTTCTGTTTCTGTTAACATTCTTTCATAGTATACTATATTTTTATAATACCCTCCTGTATAAACATTGTTAGCTGTACATCCTCCTATACTCATAGTTTCATAATTTCCTTCTGCTCCTTTTCCTTTTCCACAATACTCTCCATTTATATAACAATTTATATAAGTTTTGTCATATACTAATACAATAGTATTATATTGATCTTGTTTTAACTTATTTAGATTTATTTTATCACCAAATTGTGTTATATTGGGTAACCATAAGCTATTATTTGCATAATGAAGTCCAAAATATGAACCCGCAGTATCTAGCTTATTAACCCACCCTAAAATCCAACCGCCATTTACATAATTTGTAACTGGCATATATTGACAAGTTAAAGTCCACTCTGAAGTATTGTTTTGACTTAAATTAGCCATTAAATAATTATTTTCTAAGTATGCACCTTCATTATCATATATTATTTGTTTATTTGAATACAAACTTCCATGACCATTTGCTTTCTTATTTTCTAATGTTTCTTTCAAAGGCCAATAATCTACTACTGTTTCATCTTGTATATATTTATCATCTCCTTCTACATCTGGATTATCTATTGGTCTATCTATATCTTGTATTGTTACAGTTCCATTTCCACCATTTCCAAGACCTCCACTATTTCCTCCAGTAGCTTCAATAGTTCCTTCATTTATTAATTCTTTATAAAAGACATTTACAGACCCACCACCTGATGCTCCACTATTTCCAATTCCAACACCATTTGAATTAATTTTATTATTGTTATCTAATTTGTTTGAATATATTATTAATAATCCTCCTGTTCCTCCTGGTGGGTTTCCTACTCCATTCACAGATCCACTTCCTCCTGCTCCTCCATTTGCTTGCCCTCCAGATCCATTAGTTCCATAAGTTAACTCTCCTGTAGTATGACTATATCCTTTTCTTATATTTCCTGATCCCCCTCCTGTTCCTCCAGAATATGATGTTCCTGTTGTACCACCTCCTGAAACTGCTGTTGCTGTTTTCTGTATGTTACTAGGAACAAATTCTTGATATCCTGTTGCTGATGCCATTCCTGATCCGCCACCACCTGTTTGTCTATCTTTTCCATCATTTCCTTTATTTCCATGAGTATTTTTTATAGAATTTGTACTACTCACTGCTCTAACTCCAGCACCACCAGTAGCTCCTACTGATGGCACATATTCATAAGAATTATCTTTGTTTCTTAACAGATAAACATCTTGTCCTTTCGCTTTTGCTCCTCTTGCTGTCATACTTATTTCTCCACTATTTGTTAATTGTCCTTCTACACATATAAACATTCCTTTTTTTCT
>JAAWEA010000085.1 GCA_022794055.1 Clostridia bacterium | reverse complement strand
CTCTCTTATTTTTATGTAAAAATTGAATAGAAGCACTAAAGATAAAAATTGTGCAAGGTGGAAAAAATGCAAAGTAACTGACATCTATAAAAATGAGGTTATATGGTGTGAACGAGCCAATGCAGAGAGTCGTTTCGTATTGCTTATATTTTAGTAGTATAAGTTGTGCGTCAGCAGGAACTCATACAAATCGAAAACCTGCAATATAAAAAGAATTTGGGGTGGAAAGTTAAAGAGGATTTACAACTGAAGATATGGATTAACTTGTATTGTCTGTAAAGACTATGTTGTATCAAGCTGAAATGTTTGAACTTTACTAACTATAAGCGACCGAGCGACTGACGGTATTGTTTTTGGGTAAAGTAATTTTTTTATCAAATGGGATTACTTTGCCTATTTTACTCCCTTGCTCCCTCTGGTATTGCTATATTAAAGTTTAAAAAACTGGTTTAAATAAAAAATTAGCGAAATTTTGGTTTAATTGCATTTAATTTATATTTTGTGCAATATTTAAAGTAGTTTAAAATTAGTTTAAATTATTGTTATTTCTAGTAATATTAAAGATATTTGACAATCAAAAAAAAGTATAGTAAACTAAAAACAACTTATTTTTAGTAAAGTTTATTAAAGTTGTTTTATACTTAATTAAACTAATTGAAAGGAGAATTGAAATGTTTTTAGTTAAACAAGTAGCAAGTGATTTGGGTATTACGCCACAGGCTATTTATAAACAAAAAGAAGAATTGATTAGTAAAGGTTATATGTCAAAAAATTCTTCAAATGATTGGGAATTGTCAATTGATGGTTATAATTATTTAAAGGAAAAACAAATAAACAGATTTAAACGAAACAATGAAAGTTTAAATAATAATATAGAACAAATGCCTAAAAATAAAGAAAATTTTGATAATTTTGGTTTAAATGAAACTTTAATAAACTTTTATGAAACTAGAATTGAAGAAATGAAGAAAACCTATGAAAATCAAATAAATGAGAGTAAACAACAAGTTGAATATTTTAAAAGTTTGTATGAAGAAGAAAAAAGCGAAAGAATGAAGACAACTGCACAATATCAAACATATTTATTAGGTACTGCAGAAGATAACAAAAGACATTGGTGGAAGTTTTGGACTAAAAATAATAAAGAAAAGGAGTAGATATAATTCTATTCCTTTTCTTTTATATTTCTAAATCGTAGTCATCTCTTGACTTTTCTTTGATTAAGTCTTTTTGTTCACTATTTTCAATTTTTTCTAGTCCTATTTCCATATATTCCATTTTTGCTAATTCCCTTTTTACTAATTCAGGATTGTCTACATATTTATCATAATTTTTGCGAAATTGCTTTACATTTTTTAAAATTCTTTCTGCAGGTACACGATTTGATAATTGATACATTACAAAACTTACAGTAGCAACAATTTTAAAGTTAAATATTTTATCTGCTATTTTGTTCCAAAAAGAAGGTTTTTCTTTTTCTTGTTCTATTGTTGTATTTTGCATTTGCAAGATTCTTGCATTATTTCTTTGTTTTTCTTTTTCAAATTCTTCAGCTAGTTCTTTTCTTTGCTTTTTGTGTTGAATTTCTAGTTCTGCAATACTTTCTTTAATATAGTCTTTTTTTCCTTTTAAATTTTCTATTTCTGTTTCAAGTTCTTTTAATTCTTCTGTTTCAGCCATTGCTTTATTTTGACAAAGTTGTATAAATTGAGGGTCTTTCTTTAAATCTTCTTTTACTATTTCTATTTCATTTTCTATAATAGCTTCTTTTTCTTCTTTTGGTATTTTTTCTATTACTGCTTTTTTTATTTCTTCAGTTGGATTTTTTACAAGTTCTGAAATGGCTTTTTGCTTGACTTTTTCTTTATTTTTTAGTTGTTCAACTGTTTTATTTCCTTCTGCAGTTGCTCCATTTAAAATATTAACTTTGATCTGTAACTTGTTTTCTAAATATTCTTGCATTTGAGGATGTATTTGTTTTAATTCTATCTTGTCTATACATTTTTTCGCATTTACTTTATTTTCTTGTTTTTTTGTATCAAAAATAACAGGAACAAAACAGAAGTGCATGTGTGGACTGGTTTCGTCTAAATGGACATAAGCTGAAATAACATTTTCTTTTCCATATCTGTTTTCCATAAAGTTGTAAGATTCTTTAAAAAACATTTCTTGATTTCCTTCATAATCTGCAGGAATAGTGATGACCCACGAAACGAGCCAATTAATATCTTTTCTTTTTAATATTTTTAATTCTTCACATCTATTTTTCATAAATTCATAATCAGTCATATCTTTATGTTTTGGTGCAAGGTTGTAGTTTAAGTGAGTTTTGGAATGGTCAATTTTTTGATTTTTATAAGTCCTATTTTGATCACTTCTATCACAATGTACTAATATATTTCCTGACTGATTTCTTGTAAATTTTTCACAATTCATTTTAACACCTCCAGCGACTTACTTATTATAGCACAAATATTTTGGTGTAGCAAGTTATACCAAAATATATTTTCTGACGAAAAAATTATTGGTAAACTTGCAGGGGAAATCCCCTTGACCCCTTTTCTGCAGAAATAAAAAAACACACTTAAATCGTGTGTGGTTTTTTATCTGCAGAACAATACCTATACTAAAGCATAGGTATTGCAGGGGCTATTCTCGCCCCTACGAAAATACTTTGTATTTTCTACCCTAGAGCTACCGCATTTTATCAATAAATATTTTTATTGATAAAATTTGGTTTAATCATCTTTTAGTTCTTCTGGTAAATGTTTTAAAGCAAATTCACATGCAGAACATACGAATCCATTAAAACTATATTGTTTTACAGTTTTTTCTTTATTTGCTTTTTCAATTACTTTGTTTATATTATTATTTAATTCTTCAGAAAAACGAATAGATTTTATAATATTACTTTCTCTTGATTTTTGTAATTCAAAAGTTTCCAAAATAACACCTCTTTTGCTATTTTAAAAAAGACAAAATTGTATTATTTGTCTTCTTCCATATTTTCTAAAGCATAGTTCATAGCATTTATAACTAAACCATTAAATGAATAACCTGTTTCTTTTGATATTTTTTTATATTTATTATATATTTCTTCTGGAAATCTTATATTCATTGCTATATCATTTCTGCTTGTTTTATATATTTTTTCTACTTTAAACATATTTTTCCCTCCTCAAAAAGAAGAATAACAAAAATAATGGCTACAAAATAGTTACACAGTGTTGCTATTTTGTTTTTTTTAGGTTATAATAATTGTGTACAAAAAATGACAACATTTATAAAAATAGATCATATTTTATTTATGATCTAATGCAAATTGAATGCAATTTGTAATAAAGGTATTTACACTTACATTCATTTCTTGTGCTACTGTGAAGATTTCTTCAGCCATTTCATCAGTAGTTCTTATTACAATTCTTCTATTTGCATTTTTGGGTTTTTTTATTTCAAATTTATCCATAATACAACACCTCTTTTTTTGTCTTATTTTTTATACTATTATGATAACCAAAAAATGTAATATATAATATTGTCAAAATTTGTACAAAAAAATGTTGCCATAACAAAGGAGGAAATAATGGATAAAAGTACAATAAATCTAAAAATGGATTTTATAAAAGGCTTTTTTAATATTGATAATGATTATATTAGATTTTTATTAAAAAATGATAAGATAACAAATGATTATGATTTTTCTCGCATGTCTATTGACGATATTATAAAATTAAGTAAAAATTTAAGTATTTCAATAGATGTATTAGAAGAAATTTTTTGCAAAAGAGATAAAGATATAGAAAGTTTAAGATATAAATTATCTATATATAGACCTTTAGGAGTAATAAGAAAAGTAGATGATTTAGGACGTATAACTTTACCAGTTGAACAAAGGGATTATTTTAATATTTTGGAAAGAGATTCAATGGAAATATCTCTTGATCTTAATGGTAATTTTTTAGTGAAACCTTTAAAAAGATGTGTTTCGTGTGGTAGATTACAAGAAATTATTTCTGTGAATAATGTTTATTTGTGCAATAATTGTATAAATAAATATTATAAAGATAGTAATAATATTATTGTTGAAAAAATAAATAATTTGTAGTATAGTTATATAGTCCATTAGGACAAATCCCTTGAGAAAGGGGGTGACTGCATGAATGGCTACATGTTGGTATGGATTTTGCTTCAGGAAATTGAAAGATTGAATGAAGAATTAAAAAAATACCAAGACAATCAAAACAAAAACTGATTTATCAGTTCAGGACAGATTTCCTACCTGTCCTGTTTTTTTTGCAAAAAAAAAGATATGTGATTCCTACTTCACATATCGTGACTACATGTTTGGCTACATATAATCTATTGATAATGTTATTATAACATCAATTTTATTATATGTCAAACTTGTTTTTATTATTCATTATAAAATTTTTGTCAAAAAAAGAGATATGTGTTTCTCCCCACATATCTGGTGTGTCATTGCTAGGATACACTTAACAATTTAGATAATAATATTATAATACTGTTTTTATTTATTTGTCAAATTTGTTTTTTTATTCAAAAATATGCTTTTTATTCTCGTTAGAATCGATTTTAAGAGATTTTTTCAATTAAAATGTATAACTTTATTTCTTTTTCATATAAAACGGGGGTGAGCGAGGTACGAGCGAAGGAGGGGTGTCCCCTAGTGGACTGACTTTATAGCTAGACCTTATAAGCGATAGCAATAAATTAAAAATTGGATCTTGTTTTAATGCGGTATAATTTTTATTTCTGCAGATAAATATATTCGTCTTAATTGAAAAAAGAAAAAGGTTAAAAGTGTAGTTTTCTGTAAGAGAAAAACTAAAGATGTGAAAAACAAATAAAAAAATGTCATAAAAAATCGTTGACATTTTCTAAAATTTCATATATTATCATTTTAATTTAATAAGAGAAAAAAAATAAAACCTTTCGACTCGCACTCGAAAGGCAATAATTCTGAAGGTATCTTCAAAAACACTACCTTCGATATAATTATTTTAACGAAATTATAGTATTTTGTCAATACAATATTTCATAAAAGTTAAAAAATTTGTATGGAAATAGAGAAATATCAAGAGAATTTTGCCAATAAGAGAGTGTCAGAAAGGACACTCTCTTATTTTTATGTAAAAATTGAATAGAAGCACTAAAGATAAAAATTGTGCAAGGTGGAAAAAATGCAAAGTAACTGACATCTATAAAAATGAGGTTATATGGTGTGAACGAGCCAATGCAGAGAGTCGTTTCGTATT
>JAAWEA010000055.1 GCA_022794055.1 Clostridia bacterium | reverse complement strand
AAGTTTTTGAATGATGATGGAAGTATTATAGAACAAAAAACAGTTAATCATGGAGATACAATAACTTATACAGGAGAAACACCAGAAAAAGGAAATGTACCATTAGGTTATAATGCAGTATTTTCAGGATGGGATAATGAATCAAAATTACAAAATATAAAAGAAGATGTAACATTAACAGCAACTTACACATTAACACCAATAACTTATACAATAACATATCAAAATACAAAAAATGCTGATAATTCACAAAATCCTGTAAGTTATACAATAGAAGATAATAATATTGTATTAAATAATTTAGAAAACCAAGGAAAATATATATTTAAAGGTTGGTATACAACAAATGATGATAACGGAATTAAAGTTACAAGTATAGATACTTCAAAATTGGAAAATATAATATTATATGCACAATGGGAAAATGATGGATTATATCTAAAATCAAAAAAATATAAAATTGGAGAAAATAATATTGACATTTATGAACAAAATGATGTATATTTAGATAAGATAGAACCTAAAACGACAGTTACTGAATTTATAAATAATTGTGAAACTAATGGTGATATTAAAGTAATAAATCAAAAAGGACAAGAATTACAAGCAGATGATTTAGTTGGAACAAATATGACAGTAAAAGTAACAAGATATGATGAAGAAATTAATATAACATCAGTAGTAATGGGAGACTTAGATGGAAATGGACTAGTAACACCAACAGACTTATCAGATGTAAATAAAATAGTATTAAAAATACTAAAAGTAGAAGGAGCAAAATTTAAAGCAGCAGATATAGATGATAGTCAAAGAATAACTCCATCAGATTTATCTGACATAAACAAAACTATTTTAGGATTAATAAAATTAACCTATACAAAAAAATAGCACATATTAATTATGTATAACAATGTTATAATAAATTTAAACAAAAGAAAGGAGTAAAAAATGAAAACAAATTTAAAGAAAGCATTAGTTGTTATTATGATAGCAATTATGGTGATTTCAATAGGAACACTAGTAACTGCAGCAGAGGGGAATTACTCTGTAGGAATGTCTTTAACAAGTAATTCTAAATTAAAAGCAGGTGATACTGTAAAAATAGATGTAAAACTAAATAGCATTAGTGCTGGAGATGGGATTGATACAATAGCAGGAGAATTAACATTTGATAAAAATGTTTTTGAAACACCAACAGCAACAGATTTTGTATCTACTACTTCTTGGACACCAACTTATGCAGCATCAACAAATATGATAACATTTATGAAAAATCAAAAAGTAACATCAGCAGAAACAGTTGTAACAATTAATTTAAAAGTAAAAGACACAATTAGTGTAAAATCAACAAAAGTTACTTTAGGAGACATTATCGTATCAGGTGGAACAGTAGACACAGGTGGAACAGGAGATATTGAAGTAAAAGATATTTCTGTAACAATTAGTACAGAAGCAACTACACCAACTCAACCAGGTACAACAAATACAACAACAAATACAAAAAAAGATTCAACAACAAATACAAAGACTTTACCAAAAACAGGATTAGGACAATTAGGAATAATATTAGTAATTGTTTTAGCAGTAGTAGGAATATTTAGTTATGTTTTATATAAAAAAACTGAAAAGTATGTAAAATAAAACATATAAGTAAAAAACTAACTCAATAAGAGTTAGTTTTTTATGTTACATAACTAAATCTGATACTATCTTGACTATATCACTTTGTTTTTGAGTTGAAATTTGCTTTGTTTTTTCTGCAAATTTTGTTCGACTTTCAGGGGTTAATTTTGGACAAATTGATTTTTGGTTCTCATCTTCTTCCCATTCTAATGTGTCTTTTTCTAAAGTTTGATTTAATTCCTGTACAAACTTTTCAAGTTGCCTTTCAGTAATTTCTTTTTCCGTATCAGAAAATACTGCTTCTATTGATTGTGAATATTTTCTAATTATATCTTTAATCACATATAATAAATCTTCAGAATCAGCACTAGTAAATGAAACTTTATAACCTAAATTTAATATCCCATTTTTAAAAGCAGTTTTTAATGCTCTTTCTATATTTTCTTGTCTTTCGTAATTTATTTTTTTATTTATTTGATCAGGTTTTTCTATTCTTACAGTAGTATCACAAGCTTGCTTTTGCTTAGCTTTACCTAATAATTGATGAACTGCTTCAAATATATCACTTTCGACATTTTCAGTTGTCTTTTCAGCATACCTTTTCTTTAATTCATAAGCTTCTTTTTGTAATTGCATTCCAAAATCTTCATAAAATGTCAGAAAACTGTCGGGAAACTTTGATATACATTCTTCTCTTATTTGTTTTAACTGAATTGATAAATTTTCGTCTATTTTTTTAGGTACATCTATTTCTATTGCAATTTGAGCCTTTCTTAAAAAATCCGTTTTCATTGTTTCTAATTCAATCATTTCATCTTTTATCATAATTATCACCACCATTATTTACATAATATAATTATACAATATATGTAAAAAGTTGTCAAATATTGTATGATTTAAGTCTTGGCTTTTTTCTAGTATTTTTTATGTTCCTACTCAATGGATTAGTCATGTTGAAGTTATTCATATATAAGACTTTGAATGAATTTCTTTATCATTTTACTAAAACAAAGAATATTTTTTATAAGTATTGAATAAAAAATAATAATACGATATAATAGCAACATATCAATTAACTTATTTTTACATGAAAGAAGGATAAAGATGATGTTACAAATCATACTAATTATAATTGGATTTATATTATTAATTAAAAGTGCAGACATATTAGTAGACGGATCTAGTAATATTGCAAAAAAATGGAATATACCAGAAGTGGTAATAGGACTAACCATTGTGGCAATAGGAACATCTATGCCAGAATTAGTAGTAAGTGTAACAGCAGCATTAGAAAAGCATGCAGACTTATCAATAGGAAATATTATAGGAAGCAATATAACAAATATGTTTTTAATACTTGGAATATGCTCAATAATAAAACCACTAAGATTTAAAAAAGAAACAAAATATTTTGAAATACCATTTACTATTTTTACAACTTTTTTATTATTTTTCTTATGTATAAATACTAATACATCAACAACAATTATAAATAGAAAAGAAGGAATTATTTTATTAGTATTTTGTATAATATTTATTATATATAATCTAATTATGGCAAGAAAAGGAGAACAATTTGATAAAGAAGATACAATGATAGAGATAGTAACACACAATAAAGAAGAAAGCTCTATTTGGGAAGCATTATTTGGTGTTATTGTAGGAATTGTAGGACTAAAGCTGGGTGGAGACTTAGTTGTAAATGGAACAATACAAATTTCAGAAATGATAGGAATTACAGAAAAATTAGTCAGCTTAACAGTTGTAGCCCTTAGTACAAGCTTACCAGAATTAATTACATCAATAGCAGCAACAAAAAAGGGAGATATAGATCTTGCAATTGGAAATGTACTAGGATCACAAATTTTTAATATATTATTAATTATAGGAATATCAGCAACTTTAAGTCCAATTCGTTATTCTATTGAATATAATAGCCAAATTATATTATTAACATTAGGATCTATTGCATTAGGATTATTTCCATTTACTGGAAAGAAGAACGAAATGACAAAAATTAATGGAATAATATTTGTTATAATATATGTACTATATTTAGGAAGTTTAATATATCTAGCATAGAATATTTTTATAAAAAATATTATTAGTTTAATATAAACAACTAAAAAAAGGAAGTCAGAAAATTTAATGATTTTCTTTTTTTATTAAAAATCAAAATTTAAGTTAATGTATAAAAAAGTAAAAAAAATAGCAATATAGATATTGAAGTAAAAAAATAAATTTGATATAATAACTCAAAATTAGAAGGAGGAAATTATTATGAAATATGTATGTTTAGCATGTGGATATGTTTATGATGAAGAAGTAGAAGGAGTAAAATTCGAAGATTTACCAGATGATTGGACATGCCCACTATGTGGAGTAGGAAAAGATATGTTTGAAAAGCAAGAAAACTAATAATAAAAGGAGAAGTAATGCACTGTATTAGAGAAGTAGAAGAAGATATATTTTGGATTGGTTCAGAAGACAGAAGACTAGAATTATTTGAAAACTTATTCCCAATACCACAAGGAGTAGCATATAATTCTTATTTAGTAATGGATGAGAAGACGGTGTTAATAGATACAGTAGATTATTCTGTTGGAAGACAATTCTTAGAAAATGTAAAATATGTACTAAAAGAAAGAAAATTAGATTATTTAATTATTAACCATATGGAACCAGACCATTGTTCATTAATTGAGGAGTTAATCTATAAATATCCAGAAATGAAAATAATTTGTAATACACCAACTGTTAAAATGTTAAAACAATTTTATAGCTTCGATGTAGAAAGTAAAATACAAATAGTAAAAGAAGGAGAAGCTTTTAGTTCAGGAAAACATGAATTCCAATTTGTAATGGCACCAATGGTACACTGGCCAGAAGTTATGGTTACTTATGAAAAAACAGAGAAAATACTATTTTCAGCAGATGCTTTTGGATCTTTTGGAGCATTAAATGGAAAACTATTTAATGATGATATTGATATAGAAAAAGACTGGTTACCAGAAGCTAGAAGATATTACACAAATATTGTAGGAAAATATGGTGTTCAAGTACAAAATCTTTTAAAAAAGGCAAGTGAAATAGAAATAAAAACAATTTGTCCATTACATGGTGTTATTTGGAAAAGTAATTTATCTTATTTATTAGAAAAATATGATAAATGGAGCAAATATGAACCAGAAACAAGAGGAGTACTTATTGTATATTCATCAGTTTATGGGAATACAGAAAATGTAGTAAATGCACTTGCACATTATTTAGGAGAAAATAATCTTAACAAAATAGAAATATATGATTCATCAAATACAGATGTATCTTATTTAGTAGCAAAAAGTTTCGAATATAGCAATATTGTAATTGCAGCAACAACTTATAATTTAGGAGTTTTCCCTAAAATTAGTAATTATTTAGAAGATATTAAAAGATTAAATTTACAAAATAGGACTATATCTATTATAGAGAATTCAACTTGGGTACCAGGAATTGTAACTAAAGAGGTAAAAAATATATTATCAGAGATGAAAAATATGCAAATACTAGAAAATACTTATGCTATTAAATCATCATCAAAAGAATTTGAATATGAAAATATAAAAAACATAGGAAATGAAATAATAAAAAGTTGTAAATAAAACAAAAGATAAAATAAGTGGAAGGGAAAAAAGGTCCAGGACAAAAAATCCCTCTTAAAAAATAATTTATTTTTTAAGAGGGATTTTTTGTCTTGGACCTTTTTTCCCTTCCACTTATTTTATCTTTCAGTTTTATTAGTGCCTATTGTATCAGAGGTAATTTGTTTTGTTAATTCATTAGAAAATTTATTAATTTCATCACTATCAAGTTGTCTAATTGCAATCTGTAAATCCATTGAACATGTATCAGGGGCTTTATAAACCTTTTCCTCAATATCTGCATAAGACATTACTACACAATCTTTATATTCATTTGCATCAAATCTTTTTGGCAATACTATATATCTACGTTCTACATTTTCATAAATTTCAATTCCATTTTTAGTATATAGATAGTATGTATTTCTGCCATTTCTTATATAACTAGCATTTGAAAAGTCTTTCATTTCATTAACTTGATTTTTATAAATATTAGGATATAAAATTCCCATATCAATTAAAGCATTCATATTGCCAATAAAAAAGCCTTGATTTATACCAAATGGACTATATTTTTTTTCTTTTTTTCCAATTTCAAATGACATTTGCTCTTTATAGTCAGATTCCATATCTCCCTTCATAGTAGATAACAAAAAGAATCCTACTTCATTGCTAGGTAAGTTTCTATTATATCCATCTCTTATTCCTACATTATATTTTGGGAAGCTAGAATATTGACCATCTTTATTAATTGGTATTAAAATTTTTCCATCTCTTGTAAATACTACTGACAATATTGTTTGCTTTATTATTTTGTTTAAATCTTTATTAGTCAAAATTACTTCTTCAAATAATTCTCGAAAATGTCTTATTATCCTCTCTGAAGATTTGCCCCTATTAGTGCCTTCTATCTGTATTCCATTTTCTTGTATAATTGTTTCAAACCATCCTAGTAATTTATCATTTTCTAAAAATTGACCATTAATTATATAATTATCACCAAATAATTTTTTATGTTTTATATATAGGTCTAGCATTTCATGTCTTCCCACTAGTCTTTCTCTTATTTCTTCATCTGTTCTACCTTCTTTTTCTAATTCACGTATAAAATCTGCATCTATAGTATTCCTTTGGATATATATTGGGCAAACTCGACCTCTATAGTCATTGCATAATCTTAACAGCATTTCTTCATTTGCAACTATTACAATTGGACTTTTTCCCATTTGCAGTGTAGTATCAATTTTTGATTTAGAAAATACATAAATTTTATTACTTTTTCCAATATAAGAGTATTCAAATCCTTGAAGTTCTTCTTTCGAACATCCTGATTTTATTTCTATTGCATTTTCTTCATTAGCTCTCTTTTTCCTGTCCGTATACTTCTTGATAATATTAAAATCATCTCTATAATTATCTGAAACTAAATTTACTAGATGTGATTTACCAGAGCCACTATCTCCAACTAAAACTATTAATTTATTCATTTTATACTCCTCTCCCAAATCAACTTTATGTATATTATAACATATAAAAATTATATTTTCAATGAATTATGTCTCCTAATATATGAAGATTTTAATCAATTGACAATAACTAAAAGAATGTTTATACTTGAAAAAATTACAAGAATCATATATAATGTAAAAAAATATAAAAGAGGTAGATAAAATGAGCATAATAGACTTTAAAATGCCAAAAATAAAATTTAAAAAAATGAAAATGGATGTTGTTAATGAATTAGAGAATATTGACTATGAAAAAATACAAAAGAAAAATTCAAAGCAAAAAAGAACAACACCGTATGAAGATATGACAAATTATAAAACAGTAAAAGAGTTCTTTTTAAATTCAGTAGAAAAATACCCAGAAGAGGACTGTATACTAGAAAAACCAGACCACAAAGAACCTTATAAAATAACAACTTACAAAGAATTTAAAGATGATGTATTTGGATTAGGAACAGCATTAATCAATTTATTAAAATTGAAAGATAAAAAAGTTATTATAATAGGAGAAACTCAATATGGGTGGTATGTATCTTATATGGCAATGTTATGTGGAGTAGGAATTGCTGTACCAACAGATAAAGAATTACCAGATAATGAATTAGAAAATATTATCAAAAGATCAAAAGCAGCTGCTATTATATATTCAACCAAAAAATCTGATAGCATAAAGAAAATAAAAGAAAATATTCCAGAAATAGAATATTTTATTGAAATGAAATCAGACAGACCATTAGAGCACAAAGATGTTGGATTAAATACATTAATAAATTTAGGAAAAAATATCATAAAAACTGGAGATAAAAGTTTTGAAAGAATTGAAATTGACCCAGAAGAATTCAAAATATTATTCTTTACATCAGGAACAACATCAAATGCAAAAGGGGTAATGCTAAATAATAGAAATTTAGCATCAAATATCAATGCTATATCAGGATATGTAAAGTTATATCCAAATGATATGCTATTTTCTGTATTACCATTACATCATTGTTATGAGTCAACAATTGGATTTTTGCTACCAATTGCGACAGGATCATCAGTAGCAATTTGTGAGGGACTTAGATATATTGTACCAAATTTACAAGAAGCACAGCCAACAGCAATTTTAACAGTTCCACTATTAGTAGAAAGCTTATACAAAAAAATAAATGAAAAAATAGTAAAAAGTAAAAAAGACAAAATAGTAAATTCTATGATAGGAATTACAAATGCTCTAAAAACAACAGGGATTGATGTAAAAAGAAAAGTATTTAAAGAAATTTATGATAATCTAGGTGGAAAACTAAGAATTATAGTATCAGCAGCGGCACCAATAGATAAGCAAGTAGGAGAATGGCTAGAAGGAATAGGAATTACATTTTTACAAGGATATGGTTTAACAGAAACTGCCCCAATTTCAGCAGTAACACCTGAATATAAACCTTGTGTAGGGTCAGCAGGAAAAGTAATTGTAGGTGCAGATGCAAAAGTAAAAGATCCAAATGAAAATGGAGAAGGAGAGATACTAATAAAATCTCCAACACTAATGATAGGATATTATGAAGATAAAGAAGCAACAAAGAAAGTAATTGATGAAGATGGATATTTTAATTCTGGAGATATAGGATATATTGATGATGAAGGATATATCTTTATAACAGGAAGAAGCAAAAATGTAATTGTAACACAAAATGGAAAAAATATTTATCCAGAAGAAATTGAAATGATGCTTGATAAGGTAGATGAAATTAAGGAATCTATGGTTTATGGAAAAAAGCCAGAAGCTAATAGTAAAAAAGAAGAAAAGGAGCTAATTATAACAGCCAGAGTTATTCCTGATTATGAAAAAATTAAAGAAATCTATGGGGATATATCAGAAAAAGAGATTTATGATATTATTTGGAAAAAGATTAAAGAGGAAAATAAAAAATTAACTTCATATAAAGCTGTTAAATCTTTAGAGATTAAAGAAGGAGAGTTTGAAAAAACTACTACTATGAAAATTAAAAGATATAAGGAATTAAATAATAATTAAAAAAGCAAAAGATGGAGTTATCCATCTTTATTATTTTTTATACTATTTAATTTTTTAATAAATTTCTAATATTTGCACTCATCGTTGAAATAATATTATCCATTATAATTAATTTTTCCTCATCATCTGCCATATATTGAATTTGTGCAGAAGCTAAAGTATAAACTAAGAAGTCTGCAAATCTAACTACATTTTCATTAGCTATATTTTCAGCAATAAATTTTTTATAAAAGACATGATCTATATTCCATGAAATAACGATTTTTTTACCTACTTGACTAGTACCAAAAATATTACCAGTTTCTCCCATATGTTTTAATTCAAACTCAGCAACTGCATTAATATTTTCTGTTTTAATAGGAGTACGGCTTTTTTCTGTTTTTGGAAGATCTTCATTTTCTTTCCTTTCATCATTTTTATCTTCTTTAGAGTTCCTAATTTCTTTTTTTACTTTAGGCAATGTTAATGTATTTGACATTTTATTTATTATTTTTTGTGCAAGAGTATGTTCCTTTTTCTCTTCATCAGATGTCTCAGTAGCAGGTTCATATTTTTTTCTTACAGTTTTTATTTGAGGTGAAATTTGAACTCTTAAAGCATTATCAATAGAATCTACCATATCTATACCATTTTTTCTAAAGTTTACTCCCATTGCAAAGTCCATATCAGAAGAAAAAGATATTTCTCCTCTAAATCTGTTTAAATCGTTATGCCTTACAATTCCTTCCCAATCTGGCAGATATCCAAATAGAATTTCTCTATTATTTCTAACAACAGAAAAACCTTGGTTTTTCATATTTATTCCTAATTTGCTTGCAACAGGTCTTGGACATTCAGGTAAAGAAGCTATTTTGATATGTACAGTCCCTTGTCTTTCTATGCCTTCTATATCTTTCCATTTTACATCATAATCATCTTCACTAATTAGTGTTCCAGAGAATTCTTCATTGTCTAATCTTAATGGATCATCTGGAGTAATTTTTGTATCATTAACCCAAAATTCAGTTCTATCCATAAATTTCCTAAAAATTCTTGACAAATTTTTTATAACTTTTCCCTTTAATGTAGAAAACTCATTTTGTTTAATTCCGATACAATCCTCTAAAATTACAATTGTTCCACTTTCATTGTTAACAAGATGTTCAAAACGCATTCTATCTAATTCATCTGCTTCACATAACCATTTAACAAAGGCATTTTCATGCTTAATAGTATTAACATCTGTCATACTTTTATATACAATATCTTCATCTGCATTTTTTGTAAAAACTGTTGTTTTATTAGCTAATGCAAGACCAGCTGTACTTAATCCCATTCCAAACTTTCCTAAATCTGATAATCCATCATGTAAAGTGTCAGATCCTAATTTTAGAGCCTCATCCAATACATCCTTAGTCATTCCTTTTCCATTGTCAATAATAGTTATTTTTAATGATTCATTTTCTTTTTCTAGCTGTATATGTATTTTTGTTGAACCAGCATCAATACTATTGTCTACAATATCTGTTATAGCAGAAATATTGTCATATCCAATATTTTGCAAGGCATCTATTAATATAGCTGCATTTGGCTCATTTGGAACCATGTTTTCCTTTGTAAATTCTTCTTTTCTTTCTTCATTCATAATAAAACCTCCAATAAAAAAATCTATCTGATACCAGATAGACCTTATTGCAAGAATAAACACAAAATTATCTTATTTTGTGATTTAAAAATTTTATTAAATTAATCTTGCAGATAAGGTGCTATACCGAATCTGACTAAATTATATATTATAATATAAAAAATGTCAAGAATAAAATAACTTTGACAAAATATTTACATTTTTTGTATATTACATTGCTTATTTAAAAAATTTCCTATATAATACAATAATAAAGGAGATATAATGAATAAATTACCTTATACAAAAAATTCAAAAGAGTCAATTGAGAAATATGCTTTTAACTTAAAAGAGAAAACATTTAAAGATGTATTATTAAATGACTCTAGTATTACAGAAGAGGAGATGGAAGAATTATTAAAGAAATATAATAACCCTAAATCAAAAGGTTCTTTAGGGCAGTTAATTGAAAAACATTTTTTTTATTATGACATAAATAGCAAATCAGAGGCAGATTTTAAAGAAGCTGGAGTTGAATTAAAAGTTACACCATATATTTTAAAATCTAAAGGTGAGACAGTAGCAAAAGAAAGGCTGGTACTTACAATTATAAACTATATGAAAGATTATAAAGAAGAGAATTTCTTAAAAAGCCATGTATATAAAAAATGTTCATTAATGCTTTTAATTTATTATTTATATGAACCAAATAAAAAAAGATTAGATTATTCCATAGATTACATCAAACTATTTAAATTACCTAAGAAAGATTTAGAAATAATAGAAAAAGACTATAAAATAATTATTGACAAAATAAAGAATGGTAAAGCAGAAGAAATATCAGAAGGGGATACAAACTATTTAGGAGCTTGTACTAAAGGAGTCAACAAAAATTCTTTAAAAAAACAACCTTTTAGTAATAAAGAAGCAATGCAGAGAGCTTTTTGCTTAAAGAAACCTTACATGACATATCTTCTTAATAACTATATTTTAAATAAAGAGGACAAATATGAACCAGTAATAAAAGATGCTAATATCTTAAAAGAAAACACTTTAGAAGAATATATTATTAGCAAATTTAAACCTTATTATAATCAAGATATTCAAGATTTGAAAGAAAAATTTAATATTAAATGTGGCATTAGTAGTAAATCATTTACATATTTGTTAGCTAAAGGAATGCTAGAAGTAGTTAATAAAAGAATTGAGGAATTTGAAAAGGCCAATATAAAAATAAAAGCAATTAGACTTAATTCTAAGGGAATGCCAGAAGAATGTATGTCTTTTCCAGCTTTTAAATATACAGAAATTGTTAAAGAAAACTGGATAGATTCAAAATTATATGAAACTTTTTCAACTACTAAATATTTATTTATTGTGTATCAATATACTCATGATGGTAAATTAATATTAAAAAAAGCAAAGTTTTGGAATGTACCAGAAAAAGATTTAAATACTGAAATAAAAAGAGTATGGGAAGAGACCCAAAAAAGAATAAGAAATAGGGAATATGACAATTTGCCAAGAATAACTGAAAGCCCTATATTACATGTTAGACCACATGCGAAAAATAGGAAAGATACCTATCCAACTGTGGATGGAGAACAAGTAACAAAAAAAAGCTTTTGGTTAAATAAGAGTTATATAAAACAACAAATAGGAGGAGAGTAATATAGCTGGTTACATTTTTACACTAGGAAAAGATAATGCAAAAGAAATATTATAAAAATGTGTATATAATGGTTAGTATTCAATGAATATGAAACTTATAATTAATGAAACAAAAAATGTCAAAGCATTTGAAGGTACATTTGCTGATTATTGTAGTATGAAAACTGGACTATACAAATATATCTGAAAAAATGATTTTAAATGATGATTCTTCAAATATTAATAATCGTTGGATTTGTATTTTTAAACCAGCTCCAGTATTTTATTGCAATCCTGTAGATATGGATGATGTTCTTTCATATAAACCAAAAACATTTAAAAGTCTAAGGACGTTTTGGAAGAAGTCATTCACAAAAATGAGTAATGAAGAAAATAATTCATTTGTAATTTTAGAGGTTTCTAATAATAAAAATTCGATTTTTGGTAACTGGGATTATATTTCTCATCAAGTAGAAGCATCTCCTTTCAAGCCAGTTGAATATATGGATAAAATTGATATTTTTGGATATAGATTTATTAATATTAAAAAAAGAGGGGATTTAATTACCCTCTTTTTCAAATATCTCATTTAATGTTATCCCCATCTTTTCAATAAGCCCAACAACTAGAGCATTTCCCATACAAAAATATCTAAAATTATGAGGCATTCCAGTTTCAGTCCAATTGTCTGGAAAACCATTTATTCTTTCTGTTTCAACAGGAGTTAATATTCTATAACATTTACTTTGTGGATCTTCAATGACATGTGTACTTCTATTTATGCTTCCTTCACTAGTTAACATTGTTCTTGCAGGTTTATCTAAGGAATCTGGAAAAGCAATAGCTCCTTCTCTAAAATGATATTCATGAGGTGTTCCTTTTTTTCTAATAATATCCTTGGCACCTTTTAAAACATTCCATTTATCTAAATTATCTACTAATAAATATTTTTCATCTACACCATTTTTTTGAATAATTTGATTTAAAGTAGTAGGCTTGGCTTGAATTGGTATAACTTCTTCTGTATATATTTTGCCTTTTCTCATTATACCTGCATTTTTAAAGTTGAATTTAAAATGTTCAGAAACATAAAATATATCATCATATTCAAAGTTATATGTTTCTCCATTTGTACTACTGTCTATATCAAATTGTTTTACAAAAAAGCCATCTTTATGAATTATATTTTCCAAATTTTCATTTTTAATTTTATGATAATATTTGGTTTTATTTTTACATGCAAAAATAAAAATTCTTCTTCTTCTTTGTGCAAAGCCATATTCTGCTGCATTTATAACTCTCCATTCTACAGAATAGCCTAAATCATTAAAGCAAGCTAATATAACTCCAAAGTCGCGTCCTCTTTGACTAGCAGGGGATTTTAATAATCTATCTACATTTTCTAATAGTACAAATTTAGGAGATTTTTTTTCTAATATTTCTCTTATTTGCCACCATAAAACACCCTTTTTTCCTTCAATTCCCTTTGCTCCTGTACTTGCTACAGAATAATCTTGACAAGGGAAACCACCAACTAATAAATTATGATTTGGTATATTTTTTTTGTCTATATTTGTAATATCTTCATTTATATAATTTTTATTTTTTCCAAAATGTGATACATAACAATCAAATGCGTGTTGACTTTTTTTACCAGGTTCCCACTGGTTTGCCCAAACTGTATCCCAATTTTTATCAGACTTTTCTAGTCCTATTCTGAATCCACCAACTCCTGCAAATAATTCACATACAGTCTTTTCCATTTTGCACATCCTTTCTGTTTTTATTATTATATATTATTTTTTTTATTTTGTAAAGATCATTTTGTAAATTTATTATAAAATATATAATAAATTAGCAAAGTATAGGCAGATAAAATTTTATATACATGTTATGGTACATTAATTTTAAACTAATGTATCACATTGTAATTCTTCTTATTTAATAACTGTTTAAACAGCTTTTGCACTTTTATTTGGAGGATATTCATACTTAATTAATAATTTTTTCTAAATCTTGCAAGCATGTTTTTTTATTATATGTAATCTGTTAATTTATTATTAATTATTGACATATTGATGTACAGGTTTATGTAATATGCCCTTATCTTTTGTATAATAAATAATCTTGTCCCCAAATCCATAATAACAAATATGTATTATCTCATTATTTTTTATAAAAACTAAAAAATCACATTCATATTGTGTATTATCATTTCCTTTAAACTCATAAACAATATCAAATTCTCCTTTGTTTGGATAAGATTCATCATAATAACCAATGGTATTAGTGTCATAATTTTCTATAGATGAAATACTATTAATTCCAATTTTCTTAATAATATTTACTGACTTTTGAGCTTGCTCATTTGTAAATCCAAGATTTATAAATTGCTGACTCATCACCTCATCATATACAATTACATCTTTTTGAGTTTCAGTTTTTTCTACATTAAAATTAATTGCTATAATAATAATTACAATAATACATATTAAAATTATAATATTTTTATTTTTCATTTTCTATCTCCCATATAACCTACAATTTTTTCATTAAAATTTTCATTCATTTATATTACTTCTTTTCTCATATATAATTTTATAATTTTTTTTAGTAATTTCAATAAATTAGTTATTATCTTTTATTTGTGTTCCATCATCTAAAATCTTAACTATTTTGTTAAAGTCTTTTGCACCTATATGTGCATAATAACTTCCACCATCAATATAACATGATTCACATTTACAAGATACTAATCATGACACTTTTTGACTCAATTATATTACCACAAAGTAAACATTTTATTTTCATTGTAACCTCCTTGTATATTACTTTTCAATCAATGTATGACATTTCAATTCAGCTTGCTTAATAACTGTTTGAACTGCCTTTTCGCTTTTATTAGGTGGATAGTTATACTTAATTAGTAATTTTTTTATTTCAATTCTCATTCTTGCCCTAGCATCTTTCCTAATGTCCCAGTCAATGGTCATATTTCTATTTACAGTTTCAACTAATTCCTTTGCTATTTGAACTAATACATTATCCTTCATTAATTCTTTCACTTCGGGGTCATCTCCTAATGCATCAAAAAACGCTTTTTCTTCAGAAGATAAGTTGTATTCATTTCCTGCTTTTAATTCTTGTTCTATTTCATTTTTTAAGTTAATCATTTCTTGAATAATTTTCTCTAAATCTTCTACGCTTGTCCTTTCATTGTAGGTTGCTACTATTTTCTGAAATTTAGTAGAAAACTTCTCCATTAATACGATATTTTCTTTCCCAACTTGCTCTACATATTCTTTTAGAGCTCTGTTTAAAATTTCTACAGCAATATTTTTCTTTTGCATTTTTGCTAATCTATTTAATATTTCATCACTTAATAATGAAAGTCTATTACTATTATGTATTTCACCTATCTGCAACATTTCATCATCTTGTATTGCTTTTTCTAGCATTCCTGCTACATTTTTGTTAATCTCTTTTACATCAATTTTTTCTCCAGATAATTTTGAAATAAAAGATTTAACAGATATAAAGAATAGTATTTCATCTTTTATTTCTTGCGATAATGTTCCTGTGCATAGGGAATATAAGCTTTTTACATCATAACTATATCGCATAAATGCTTTTTTCATTTCTTCTGTTTTTAATATCCAGTTACTTCCTGCCATAATAATTTCATATTTATCACTATCTGTCGTTGCCCAAAAATGTAAATAATGGAAGTTTTTAAATAAGTCTCTTATTAGTTCTACTTTGTCCATTAATACTTTTACTAATTCACTGTTATCAATAATTTTTCCTTGATCTCTTTTGGTATAGGTTTTTAGTGCATCTAATAGCCATCTTTTTAGTCCTATGTAATCCACTATAAGTCCACCTGTTTTGTCTTTATAAACTCTATTTACTCTTGCTATCGCTTGCATTAGGTTGTGTGCTTTCATAGGCTTGTCTATATACATTGTGCCAAGTCCTGGAACATCAAATCCAGTTAACCACATATCAACTACTATTGCTATTTTAAAATCTGAATCCATATCTTTAAAGTCTACTTCTAGTTGCTTTTTATCCTTTTTAGAACCGATTGCTTTTTGCATTTCTTCATCATCTTTGTTATTTGATGTTATTATCATATTTACTTTATTTTTCCAATCAGGTCTTAATTCTAAAAATTTGTTGTACATTATATAAGCAGATTGTCTTGAATAAGCTACTACCATTGCTTTATTAGCAACTGTAGTTTCTATTTCTTCATAATGTTTTATAATGTCTTCTACTATCATTTCTAATCTGTCTGGATCTTCTATTATTTGTTTCATAGTTGCCATTGTTTTCTTAGATTCAGCTATTTTATAATCTTCTACACCTTCTTCTGTTTCAAGATACTGATAATAATCATCAATTTCATCTAATAACTTTTGATTTAGTCCTACTCTTGCCATTCTGGATTCATACATAATTGGTACTGTAGAACCATCCATTATGGCTTGTGTCATATCATAGGTATCTATAATATCTCCAAATACATTTGTTGTGGACTTGTCTTTCGTTTCTACTGGTGTTCCTGTGAAACCTATATAAGTTGCATTTGGAAAGGCTTCATGTAAATACTTTGCTGTTCCAAATTTCTTGTATGCTTCCATTTTCTTTTTATCTAATTTAATAGTTGCATCTAATCCATAATGACTTCTATGAGCTTCATCAACGGCAACTAAAATATCATCTCTTTCGCTGAATAATCCTGTTTCTTCTTCAAATTTTTGAAGGGTTGTAAAGAATATTCCACCTGATTTTCTGCCTTCTAATTTATCTTCTAAATCTTTTCTATTTTCTATTTGAACTGGTTCTTGTTTTAAATAGTCAGAACATTTAGCAAACGTTGTAAATAATTGATTGTCTAAGTCATTTCTATCTGTTACAATTACAATACTTGGATTATTTAATGCTTTAATCATATTTCCTGCATAAAATACCATAGAAAAGCTTTTTCCACTTCCTTGTGTATGCCATAATAATCCTGCTTTTCCAGTTCTATTATTAATTGCATTTTCTGTACTTGATATTGCTTTTTTTACTCCAAAATATTGGTGATAAGCTGATAATATTTTGTTGTCATCACTCCATAATATAAAGTTATTTATAATGTCTAATAATCTATCTTTTCTTAACATTCCATTGAATAGTGTTTGATGTGTTGGCATATTTTCTTTTACTTCATCTGTATCTTCGATTTTTTTCCATTCTGAAAATCTACTCCATGGACTTGTAATTGTTCCAGCTCTTGCTTGTACACCATCACTTACAATCATAATTTGATTATAATAAAATAAACTTGGAATATGTACTTCTTGATATCCTTTTAGTTGATGATAGCCATCTTCTAATTTTACTTCTTCTCTTACTGTTGATTTTAATTCTACTACAACTAGAGGTATACCATTTATAAATATAATTATGTCAGGTCTTTTTTCACTATGTTCAATGATTGTGTATTGATTTATTGCTTTGAATGTATTGTTAAGAATGTTATTAAAGTCTATGATTTTTACTGTTTTGTATCTTGTTTCTCCATTTTCTTGAATCGGTACAGAAATTCCTTCTAATAAATACTTTGTAAATTGTTTGTTATTTAGTATTGTATTATTGTGATCCAAATTTCTAATTAGTCTTACTGCTTCTTGTATTTGCTCATTTTTAATATCTTTATTTATTTTTTCTATTGCTTGTACTAAATCATCTTCTAATAATACTTTTGAAAAGTCAGTTCTTTCCATTTCATATCCATTGATACATTCATATTCTAATTCTTCTAACATTTGCATTGTTACTTTTTCAAGCGTTTGCTCATCAAACATAATTGCCTCCTAAAATTATATTATTTACTTTTAATTAAATTTTCTCTTATTCATACCAAGAATTATATTCTTTTGCATTAGTATATGAGTCTCTATCATTTTTTTGACAATCTTCCATATAATTATTTATACATTCTGTAGTCAAATTTTTTAAAAATGTGTATGGAATATTAATACTCCAATTTATATTAGTCAGAAATCCACAAGAAATATAATTTATATGCATCTTCTAAATAATCTAAATTAGATTTAATATCATTGAACTTATTCTTCATTTCATAATATGCAGTAATAGGGTCATATTTATCTAAATAACTTATTGAAGAAAGCTTACATATAAAATTCTCAAATGTTTCTGTATTTTTATTTGGATAATTGTAATATTCTTGTGCCATTGAATCTAATATTGAAAATAAAGTCATTCTCATTAATAGTTTATTACCTATTTTTTCTGTATCTTCTATAGCATTTTTAAAATACTCTTTTATTTCATCATATCTATATTGTTTTCCATTCTTCTTTCCTTTTTGTTTATCACATAAATTTCTATTTTACCTAAATCTATTTCTACATTCATCTCCTAGGTTTTGTAACATTTTCATTGTTACTTTTTCTAGTGTTTCTTCATCAAACATAATAAATTTTAATTTTTTCTATTTGTTATTAATCTATGTAATAAATCATTTTAAGATTTTTCTAATATTTTATAATTGTTTATTTATAAATCGTATTATCTTATACGCCAAACCATCAAATGAAAGTTTTTCTAAAACTAAACACAAAGTATTTGTTGTAGCACTCATTACAAATTTTTTTAGACCTTCCTTTGAAAAATCTTTTAATAATTCAATTACTGCATTTTCTTCAAGTTCTAATTTTTTTATTTGATTTTTGCTTTCATTAGAAAATTGAGTTATATTTTTCAGATCCATACATATATCAACAAAACAATCTAATGGCACTTGCAATAATTTTTTATTTAATGTTATTTCATCATACCAGCCTTTTTCTTCAATATAATGTCTAAGTTCATTCATTACATTTACATCTTGAATAATTATTTTTACTCTTCGATTGTTTTCATCATACTTAGCATTTGGAATAGCATTTTCAAACGCTATTTTCCAGTCAAATCCTTTATGAGGATATTTTAACTCCTTGCGTTCTTTTAAAGTTCTAACCCTACTTTGTGTAATTCCTAATTCTTTTGATATAGTGTAATCATCAAAATCTAAATTATTTCTTAAACAATGTTCAATATATTCTGAAAAAATTAATGTTTCAAAATCATTTTTTGACATGCTACCAAAATTTTTATTAAAATATCTGCTACTAATTTCATCAAATAACTTTTCTTTTTCTTCTATTTCAAACTCCATCTTTTTATCACCTCATATTTTTCATTTTAAATATCAACTTTTTCTAGCTAAACTTCATTTTATCTAGAGCTATTTCGCCATTCATTAATTTGGGTAGTAATGTATCTCATATTTCTAATAAAATTTCATTTTGTATATTATTAGAAATTACACATTCATATCCCAGATTTTGCAACATTTTCATTGTTGCTTTTTCTAATGTTTCTTCATCAAACATGTTTTTTCTCCTTTATATATAGTACTTTAATTATTTTATTTGCAATTTTTTCTTTATAATATACATCCAATATTAGCAATTTTGAAGATAATATTGTTATTACATTAAAGTTACATTTAGAAACAAAAGGAAATAAATAATTATTTAAAATAATCATAATTAAATAACTTACTATTAAAACCATCCAAATCCATGAGAGAATTCTAGCAAATTTTATCTCAAAAAAAACAATTAATCTTATTATGGATTATTTCATCTTTTATACGCTCTTGTTTCTCTTCTTTACTTATGGTATTATTATTTTCAAATGTTTTATGATATTGTTTTTTTGATCATTTGTTTTGTCTTGAATAGTTCTGCTTATATTATTTAGTATTACTAATATATTAACTATAAATAATGATTTGCATACAATGCTACTAAAATTCATAATATACTTTCTCCTTATATCAAATGTCATTACATAACTAACCTTCTATTTTATCTAAAGTAATTTCTCCATTCATGAACTTTGGTAGTAGTGCCTCTCGTAGTTGTGATAATATTTCATTTTCTAAATTATTAGAATTAATCTTTTCCTGAATACAGCTAACTTTACTTTCGAAAAAATCTAAATCAAATTTACTAGGAATTGGTATTTTTAAATTGCGAATTGATGAAATGTTTAACATTTGCATTCCAGTAGTTCCAGTGACTAATCCTTCAAGTTCTTTTTGATATTCACTTGTGATTAATAAATAATATAAATAATATGAATTAATTATATCATTATTAGTTCGAATAATCGTTATGTGTTGATCTGCGACTATATTTGAATAATTTTCTCTATATAAATGCACCCTACCCAAAGTTCCTTGTCCTAATGAGTTTAATAAAATATCATTTTTTCTCACAAATCTATTTTCAGGAATAATTTGGGATTCGCTTAAATATTTAAAATATTGTTTTTCTAGTTTTTCGCCTTTATTTGCTTTTTGATTGAAATTAATAATATTGCTTTTTTCAACATAGTTTTTAGTATATCCTCTTATAATTTCAATACAAACTTCTTCTAATTTTTCTTTTCTAGCTTCTTTACTAAAAGTTCTTTTCCATAATAATTTACAATATTCATGCAAATTATTATTTATCTCACTATTAAATTCTATTTTTTTATCCAAATTGTCTAAAATCTTTACAATTTTATTTTGTATCTCTAATGGAATATAGCAAAATTTAAACTTTAATAAATCATTTATTTTCATATTGGGTTGTCCTGTTGTTCCAAAAGCAATTCCATTTATATAGTTTTTAAATTTATTTGTTTGAATAACATAATAAATGAATTTGCTATTATACTTTGATTTATCAATTCTTAATCTTATTAATCCATTATTATATACTGATTTATAATCTTTCTCGATAAATGTATTTATTCCTATTGTACTTCCTGTTCTGGCAATTAGAATATCCTCTTTTTCTAATTTATATTTTTTATAATTTTCCTCATTTACTTCTGTATAGCCCCATTCGTTATATTTTCTTTGATTAGAAATATCTCCTATTCTTAAGCATTTTCTTCCAGTATTATAATCAACTATAGGCGCTCTTTGTATAGCATCTGCTCCTGTATTAGCATCTATTATAGTATCTTTCAATTCAACATCCATACCCAATAACCTCCAAGTTCTTCCTAATCTCATCTTCCAACTTATGGGACTCATCAAATTGTGCTCTTAATTCTGCTGTTAATGTTTTCATCTTCTCTTCAAAAGGAATTCCATCATCTTCTTGTTCTTCTGTACCAACATATCTTCCAGGAGTAAGTACATAATTATTTTCTTTTATATCTTCTATTGTTGATATTTTACAAAAACCTGCTATATCTTCATAATCTTCATTATTTTGATAATTATGATAGGTACTAGCAATTTTTTCTATATCATTTTCAGATAGTTCTCTTAATTTTCTAGTAACCATTGTTCCTAAATTTCTAGCATCAATAAATAATGTTTTTCCCTTCTGTTTTTTATTTCTATTCAATATCCAAATACTACAAGGAATTGTTACTGTATAGAATAAATTCGAAGGCATTGCTAATATGCAATCTACTAAATCTGCTTCTATTAAATTTTTCCTAATTTCTCCTTCTCCACCTGTATCACTAGACAATGAACCATTTGCTAATATAATAGCAGCTTTACCATTTATAGAAAGTTTAGATACCATATGTTGAACCCATGCAAAGTTAGCATTTCCTTTTGGTGGTATTCCATATTTCCATCTTGAATCATCTACTAATTTTTCTTGTCCCCAATCTGATATATTGAATGGGGGATTTGCTAGTACAAAGTCTGCTTTTAAATCTTTGTGTAAATCATTATGAAATGTATCATCTGCAAATTTGCCTAATCCTTCATTGTTCAATCCTCTTATTGCTAAATTCATTTTAGCTAATTT
>JAAWEA010000054.1 GCA_022794055.1 Clostridia bacterium | reverse complement strand
TTTATAGCCTTTTCATTTTCTTTATTTACAGTTAAATATAAATCTGTGCAATTATTTTCTTTTCCAAATTTCCTTGCATATTCTAATAATTCTGTTCCAATTCCTTTTCCTCTATTCTTTTCGTCCACACATATTGCTTCGATTTGTAGTTGTTTTCTATATCTCATACTAGGATTATCTTTTTCTTTTATATTAAAAGTGATATATCCTACAATTTCATCTTTTATCTTTGCTACAAATATTTCTTTTGCTTGTATCATTTCTTTAAAATCTTCTTTACTAATTACTTTATCTACACTTAAAAATAAATCTGGTCTCCAATTCACATGTAGTTCATGAACTTGTTTTGCTAATTTATTTACTTTTTTAAAATCTTCTAATTTGGATATTTCAATTATTGTTTCCATACTATTTTCACTCCTTTAACATATCATTTAAATAATTATCTGTAAATTGTTTTAATTTTTCTTCATTTCCTTTTACTTTCTGCATTAAATCATTAGCTATTTTATAAGCCTCGTCATATTCTTCCTTTGTAATTTCTAATCTTTCGTATGCCTCTTTTAGTTCATCTTCATCTAATAAGATAATTTCTCCATTTGATGTTACTAAAATATCTAAATATAAGTCATCTTCGTATGGTATATTATTTTCTTTTCCTATACTTCTTGCAATATCAAAATACCATTCAATAATTTCATTATTTTCATTATACATTGCTGTAAGTAGGACTTTAGCATTATAATTATAAAACTCTAACCATTTATAATTACTGTCTTACAAACATACTCCATTTTCTAACATATATGGTGTATCTACTTTTTTAAAGTTATTTAAATAAATATCTCCAATAAAATCTTCATTATTTATTGATTTTATTTTTTGTTCTATTTCTATAACATTATCTCTTTTACCTACACTATCTGCAAATCTCTTTTTTAGACTTATCCAATATCTTTGATTTATTTTTCCATCTTCAGCAGGTAATTCATTTTCTAAAATACCACCATTATTTATTATGCTTTTTGCTGAACCTATATTATCTTTAAAACAAACCATTAATACTCGATTAATACCTATTTTTTTGCATTCTTCTAAAGCTAATCTTATCATTTCTGTTGCATATCCTTTTCTTCTTTCAGATGGTCTTACTCCATCTCCTATATGTCCACCATTTTTCAACAAATTTTCATTTAACCTATGTCTTATTTGTATAGTTCCAATAACTTTGTTATCTGATTTTCTAACTCCTAAAAATAGTGTTGCAGGCATTCTGCTTTCTTTATTTGTTTCTTCTGACAAATCTCTTTTAACTTTTAATAGCCAATCATCAAAATTCTTTATTCTATCTAGTCCCCCATCTCCTGCTAATTCATATTCTCCATTTTCAAAATGTTCTTTTAAATATTCTTCTATTTGTTCTTTATATTCCTCTGATGGAAAAACTAATTTTAACTCTCCTCTTGCATTCATATTATTCATCCCCTTTTTCAATTCTTTTTATCATACCATGTCCTGTATAGTCAAATGGTATTTTCTTAAATCCACATTTTTCATAAAATTTCTCTTTGCCACTCATAGATACTAAATTTATACTACATTTTTGTCCTTTTTTAATTTTATTTTCAACTTCTTTTACTACCTCATCAATAAGTTTTTTACCTATACCATTTTTTTGATATTCTGGATCAACCAATACATCGACTATTAAATAATATATTCCATCTCCTATTGCTCTTGCCATTCCAATAGCCTTATTTTCAAAAGTTGCTTTTTTTACAATTATACTATTTTTTATTGCATTTTGTACTACCTCTAAATCTTTTGTATCCCAACCAATTGAGCTTCTCAAATTGTTATATTCATTTGCACTTAAATTATTTTCTATTTTTATCTCCATATTTTTTTCCTCCTATCAAAAAAGCCTCACAAAAGAATCTTTTAAGACTCCTTTGCAAGACTTTATATATCTCACTTTATAAGTGTAAGTAATATTTCTATTTTCACTACCCTTTACCGCTCAAAGTTTATTACTTCTAGGTAAACTCTTAAATTATGTCTTTAATTGTAACATATTATTGTAAATCTGTCAAATTTTACATTTACATAATTTTTAAGTTTTCTCATTCTACTCATCTAACATTAATTTAGTTTTCTTATCTTTTAATTTTTTCAATTGTTCCTTTTCTATTTGCTTAATACTCTTTTCTGGGGTTGGCAAATCCTCTGGCATTGTTCCTCCAATATCTTCTATCGCCTTTCTTACCTTTGCTCCAACTTCATAATGTGTTGAAGTTGCTTTGCTACAACTATGTATTTTATCCTTCTTTAATTTTTCTTCTGTTTGAGATATTCTAAATAGGTTAGCAATCAACTCTGTACTTCCCATAAAATCTAATATTTTTTCATTATCTTTTAACTTTTTTCTTTCATGTATATCATCTACAGTTAAACCACCATATAATCCAATATATCCTGCATTTTGAAATTCTGCATATTCTTGGTTTGTTATTACACCTGCATTATGAGCTGCTTCCAATAACATTTGATTCCATTGTTTTATATCTCCACGAATTACTAACCTTTTATTGTCTTCATCTAATTGATTAAAATAATCTGCTACTTCTTGCCTTCTAGTTTAAATTGCAAAATAAGTTTGTCCTAGCGCAATTACTTCTTTTCGTGAATCTCCATTTTGCACAATTAAATAACAAGCATATCTTGAAAGTTCATAATCTATTAACTCTCTTACAGTATTACTGCCTATTCCAACCATTTTCCTAACCTCAGGAAAATGGTCTTGAATAACTTTAGAGTAATCCCCCAGCTATGCTGGGGGTGTCGGAAAACTTTTAGTTTTGCACAGAGTAACAAAAATGCCACCCCAACATGATATAATATTTTTAAGTTTGA
>JAAWEA010000053.1 GCA_022794055.1 Clostridia bacterium | reverse complement strand
GAACCGGCACGGTTTATTCAACCGCAGGATTTTAAGTCCTGTGCGTCTACCAGTTCCGCCACATCTGCATGATTTAATGTTTAGCCAATGTTTGCTACACATACTGACATTGTAACGAGCAAGCTCTAACAATCTCAGCAAGTTCCGCCACATCTGCATATAATATGAACTGGATTTGCCTAACGACAATTGTTATTATAATATTATGGAATAAATTTGTCAATACATTTTTAAAAAATAATTTAAATAATAAAAAAATATTGAAAAAAGAAATAATATTAATTATAATTTAAGTATAAAAATTATATTATATAAATGAAAGGAAGTATAATAAAAATGAAAAACATAGAATTAAAAATAGAAGGAATGCACTGTACAGGGTGTTCAGCAAGAATAGAAAAAATATTAGGAAATACAGAAGGAATTATAAAAGTACAAGTAAGCTTTGAAGAAAAAAAAGCAACTATTGATTATGATGAAACAAAAATCACCTTAGAAGAAATAAAAAAAGAGATAGAAGATGCAGGGTTTGAAGTTATCTAGGAGGTAAAGAATTGAAAAAAATATTATTAAAAATAGGAGGAATGACCTGTAGTGCTTGTTCATCAGGGCTTGAGAAATACCTTAATAAGCAAGAAGGAATAAATCAAGTATCAGTAAATTTAGTAATGAATAACGCAAACATAGAATATGATGAGCAAAAATTAAATCTACAAACAATTGAAAAATTTATACAAAAAGCAGGATTTGAAAGTTTAGGAATTGATAAATTAGAAAAAGAGGAAAGGAAAAAATCAAAAGAAAAATACAAGTTAATAATAATTACTTTTATTTCAATATTAATTTTATACATATCAATGGCACAAATGGTAGGTTTACCGTCAATTCCATATTTTGATATGATGACAAACTCTATAAATTATGCTATATCATTATTCATTTTAACAACAATTGTGCTTATTATGGGGATAAATATAATAAAAAATGGATATAAAAACTTAATTCATAAAACACCCAATATGGATACACTAGTTATGATAGGGGTTTTAAGTAGTTATATATATAGCATATTTGGAACAATTATGATATTAAAAGGAAACTCTCAATATGCACATCACTTATATTTTGAATCATCAGCAATAGTTATATTTTTCATAAAAATAGGAAAATATATCGAAGGAAAAAATAAAGATAAGACAAAAGAAGCATTACAAGAATTAATGACAATAACTCCAAATCATGCAACAATTATAAGAAATGAAAAAGAAATTGTAGTAACACTAGATGAAATTCAAAAAGGTGATATTGTTGTATGCAAGCCAGGAGAAAAAATTGCAGTTGATGGAACTATAATAGAGGGAATTACACATATAAATGAATCTTTTATTACAGGAGAAAGTGTTCCTGTAAAAAGAGAAAAAGAGCAAAAGGTCATAGCAGGAAGTATTAATTATGAAGGAACAATAAAATATAGAGCAGAAAAAATAGGGAAAGAATCAACAGTTTCAGAAATTGTTAGATTAGTGGTAGAAGCTACAAATACAAAAGCTCCAATTGCTAAAGTTGCTGATAAAATAAGTGAATACTTTGTGCCAGTAATTATAGTAATATCAATTATTAGTTTTTTAATATGGTTTATCATATCTAAAAATATAGCATTTGCTATTAATATATTTGTTACAATTTTAGTTGTTGCTTGTCCATGTAGTTTAGGACTTGCAACTCCACTAGCTATTGTAATTGCTTCTGGAAAAGCAAGTAGGAAAGGAATTTTGATAAAAACAAGTGAAGCATTAGAAAATTCACATAAGCTTAAAACGATTGTGTTTGATAAAACAGGAACTTTAACAAATGGAGAACTTACGATTTCCAAAATATATAATTATAGTGATATAGAAGAAAAAGAAATAATAAAAAAAGTTGCAAGTATAGAGAATAAATCAGAACATCCAATTGCTAGAGCTATAGTAAATTATGCTAAAAAACAGAATATAAACTTTCAAGAAATAGCAGAATTTAAAGCAATTCCAGGATATGGAGTTTATTCAAAAATTGAAGAGAATGAGTATCTGATTGGAAACAAAAAATTATTAGAAGAAAATAAAATAGAAATTGATAATGAAAAAGATGAGACAATGTTAGAACTAGATGGGAATAGTATTTTATGGATTGTTGAAAATAAAAAAATAATTGCTTTAATAGGTGTAAAAGATACTATAAAGGAAAATGCTAGAAAAATAATCCAACAGTTAAAAAATAAAAAAATAGAGGTAGTAATGCTTACAGGAGATAATCAAAAAACAGCAGAAGTTATTGCAGAACAAATTGGAATAGAAAAAGTTATTGCAAATGTGTTACCAAAACAAAAAGCAGAAGAAATAAAAAGATTAAAACAAAATGGATTAGTGGCTATGTGTGGAGATGGAATTAACGATAGTGTAAGTCTTGTTACAGCAGATATAGGAATATCTATTTCAAGTGCTACAGATATTGCAATTGATAGTAGTAGTGTTGTCTTAATGAATAATAATTTAGAATCTATAAATAGCTTAATAGATATTAGTAAAAAAACAATTGGGAATATAAAACAAAATTTATTTTGGGCGTTTTTTTATAATGTTTGTATGATACCAATTGCCTGTGGAGTTTTTGTAGGACTTGGAGTTACAATGAATCCAATGTTTGCGGCTTTTGCTATGACAATAAGTAGCTTAACAGTAGTACTAAACGCATTAAGACTAAAGTAGAGAATATAATATGTATTAACTAAAAAGCAGTGTAAAATAGAAGGGATTATAAAAATGATAAATCAATTTTCAAGAACAGAATTGATAATAGGAAAAAAAGGAATAGAGAAATTAAATTCTGTAAAAGTTGCAATATTTGGAATTGGAGGAGTAGGATCATTTGTTGTAGAAGCATTAGTTAGAGCAGGAATTAAAAATTTTGTATTAGTTGATAATGATACAATTAGCTTAACTAATCTAAATAGGCAATTAATAGCCACACACAAAACGATAGGAAAATATAAAGTAGATGTTATGAAGGAGAGAATTTTAGATATTAATCCAGAAGCTAAAGTAGCAGTTTATAAAGAATTTTATATGCCAGATTCAGAGTGCAAAATAATAGATGAAAGTATTAATTATGTGGTTGATGCAATAGATACTGTTACTGCAAAAATTGGATTAGTTATTGAATGTAATAAATTGAATATTCCTATAATTTCTTCAATGGGAACAGGAAATAAATTACATCCAGAAATGTTTGAAATTACAGATATAAAAAAAACAAGTATATGTCCATTAGCTAGAGTTATAAGAAAGGAATTGAAAAGCAGAGGAATAGAAAAATTAAAAGTTTTGTATTCAAAAGAAGAACCTATTAAGCCAAATCAAGAATTGACACATATATTAAACGATACATCAAAAAAACAAGTTCCAAGTAGCATTTCATTTGTGCCTTCTGTAGCAGGACTAATGATTGCTGGTGAAGTTATAAGAGACTTAATAAAATAATATTTTAGTCATATAAAATGAAAAAAAGATTGAACTTTATGTAAAGATGTATTATAATAAATATATTAAGGCTAAAAGCCTTAAGTAAGTATATGCTTACATGTAACTGAAAATCAAACAAAAAATTTTGGAGGAGAAGGTATGGAAAAAACGACAATTAAGGCAATGGTTAAAAACTTGAGAAGACTGAATCCAGATACAAAGTTTCGGGTTGGAAAAATTGCAGACCTAGAAGTCATAATAGCGGTATGCCCAGACTATGCGCAGCTTAATTTTCCAAAAGGGTTTAAATTCAATAGGAAAAATGGTGAGCTGGCAAACAATAGAAATAGTTTTCAGATTATGACAGAAATTGCTTACAATGTAATTCAAGCCTAATCTGTTGTCGCACCCCCATTCACTGGATATAGTCAGTGAATGGGGGAATTTTCAATTGTAAGTAATTTTTAGTGGTACAAGAAAAATTGTATTATAAAGTAGAGTAAACAAACTGCAATTAAAAATAGAATAAAAACTCTTTTTTTGGCAATAATAACCAAAAAGGAGTTTTATTTTTATGTGGAATAAAAGTATAGAAGAAGTAGAAAAATACTTTAATACAAGTAAAAAAGGGCTAACAGAACAAGAAGCAGAAAATAGAATTAAGAAAAATGGAAAAAACACAATACCAAAAGCTAAAAAAGACACAATATTACAAATATTTATAGAACAATTTAAAAGTCCAATAATAGCTATATTGATAGTAGCAGCAGTATTTGCAATACTTACAAAAGCCCAAGCAGATTCTATTTTTATATTTGCAGTAATAATAATAAATTCAATAATAGGAACATATCAAGAATGGAATTCAGAAAAAAATAGTCAAAAGTTAGAAAATATGATTAGAATAAATTCAAAGATATTAAGAGAAGGACAAACAAAATTAGTAGATTCTGAAGATATAGTAGTTGGAGATATAGTTTTATTAGAGTCAGGAGATAAAGTGCCAGCTGACTTAAGACTAATAGAAACAAATGAACTATCAATTGATGAATCAATACTTACGGGAGAATCAATTTCAAAATTTAAAGATACAGAAATACAAGAAGACAGTAGCGATTTAGTAGATAGAATCAATATCGCTTATGCAGGAAGTATTGTAACAAAAGGAAGAGGAAAAGGAATTGTAATAGCTGTTGGCAAAAATACAGAATTTGGGAAAGTGGCTGAAAATGTTATAACAAGTGAAGACACAAAATCTCCATTAGTAATAAGAATGGAAAAGTTCTCAAAACAGATTAGTATAGGGTTTGTGCTTTTTGCAAGTATAATGGCAATAGTTTTATATTTAAAATCTTATAGTATCTCTGACATATTTTCAACAGTAGTTGCACTAACAGTATCAGCAATACCAGAAGGTTTAACAATTGCTATGACAATAGTATTATCTATATCAGCATCTAAAATGGCAAAGAAAAATGTTATTGTAAAAAAACTAAATGCAGTAGAAAGTTTAGGAAGTTGTACAAGAATTGCGACTGATAAAACAGGTACACTTACAGTAAATGAGCAAACAGCTAAAAGGATAGTTCTTCCAAATGATAATATAGCTTATATAACAGGTGTAGGTTATAATGATAAAGGAGATATAGAAACAGAAGAAAACATGCCAAAAGCGGACTTTAAGCAAATATCAGAGATTGCAAAATTAGGAATGTTGAATAATGAGGCGAGCTTAAAATTTGAAGATAAAAAGTGGAAATATCATGGAGATGCAATTGATATTGCATTTTTAGCTTTAGGATATAAAATAAACGTGCATAAAGAAAATAAAATAATTGATATGATACCTTATGAGTCTAGATTAAAATATTCTTCAGTATTATATGAAGAAGAAACAGAGCAAGGTATTAATCATATTGTAACTGTTAAAGGTGGAGTAGAAAAAGTTTTAGAGTTTTGCGATAAAATGCAATGTGGAGAAAGAATAGTTAATTTAGATTATTATAAAATTATAAATCAAGCAGATAAATTATCAAATGAAGGATTTAGAGTAATTGCTTTAGCAAAGGGTGAAAAAAATAGTTTAGCAAATGATAAATATACAGAAAAAGAGATTCCAAAATTGACTTATATGGGAATGGTAGCTTTTGTAGATCCAATTAGAGAAGATGTTGTACAGGCAATAGATGAATGTAAAAAAGCAGGAATTGGAGTATCAATGATAACAGGAGATTATAAGCTTACAGCAGAAGCAATTGCAAAAAGATTAGGAATAGATGATGTTTATGCAAGAGTTACTCCAATGGAAAAGTTAGAAATTGTAGATAAGTTTAAAGAAAAAGGGGAATTTATAGCAGTTACAGGAGATGGTGTTAATGATACACCAGCACTAAAAGCAGCAAATATAGGTGTTGCTATGGGAAGCGGAACAGATATTGCAAAAGAAACTGGAAATATGATAATTGTAGATGATAATTTTTCTAGTATTGTAAAAGGGGTAGAAGAAGGAAGAAGAGCATATAACAATATAAAAAAAGTTATATATTTGTTGCTATCAACGGGATTTTCAGAGATTATATTATTTGTACTTTCAATTATTTTTGGATTGCCAATCCCACTTATTGCAATTCAACTGTTATGGTTAAATCTAATTAGTAATGGAATTCAAGGTGATGCTTTAGCATTTGAAAAAGATATAGAAGATGTAATGGGGAAAAAAGTTAAGAAAAAGGATGAGAAAATTTTTAATAAATTATTGGTAAATGAGATATTTATTTCATCAATTGTAATGGCTATTGTAGAATTTATTGTTTATGTATATTTAATAAAATTTAAAGGGGTTGATATAGAAACTACAAGAGCATTATTATTAACATTGATGGTATTTATGGAAAATATCCATATATTAAATTGTAGAAGTGAAACAATATCTATTTTTAAAATACCTTTTAGGAATAATAAATTTTTAATTGCTTCTATAATAATTACATCTTTAATACAAGTAGCAATTGTAAGTATACCAAGTTTTTCACAGTTTTTTAAAATATCAATAATACCAATTGAAGCAGTTATGGTTTTACTATTATTAACAATACCTGTTGTTGTAGTTATGGAGATATTTAAGAGAAGTGGTCTAATTAGGACATCCTAATTAGACCACTTTCACAAAAACAAGAATAATGTCATATTATGTAATGTGAGGTGAATTAAATTGGATTGGTTTGAAAGTTTACATCCTGCAATTCAAGCATTGATTGCAACAACATTCACATGGGGAATTACAGCATTAGGAGCTTTATTAGTCTGCTTTTTTAAAGAAATGAATAAAAAAGTTTTAGACACAGTACTAGGATTTAGTGCTGGAGTAATGATAGCAGCTTCATTTTGGTCATTACTTTCTCCTGCATTAGACTTATCAAATGAGCTAGGATACATAGAGTGGCTTTTACCAACTTTAGGATTTATTTTTGGAGGGCTATTTGTATTATTATCAGATAAGTTTTTAGAGAAAGTATTACAAAATAAAAGAAGTATGCAAAAAGCATCACTTAAAAGAAGTATTTTACTTGTATCAGCTATAACTATTCACAATATACCTGAAGGAATGGCAATTGGAGTAGCATTTGGGGGAATAGCAAGTGGAATACCAGGAATGACAGTAATTGGAGCTGTAATGTTAGCTATAGGTATAGGTATTCAAAACTTACCAGAGGGAGCAGCTGTTTCATTACCGCTAAGAAGTGAAGGATTTTCAAGATGGAAGGCCTTTTTGATAGGGCAGGCTTCAGCATTAGTTGAGCCAATATCTGCTGTGATTGGAGTGCTTTTAGTTGTATCAATCAGAAGTATGTTACCATTTTTATTATCATTTGCAGCAGGAGCTATGATTATTGTTGTAGCTAGAGAATTATTACCAGAATCAGTAAAAGACAATAAAAATTTATCTACTTTTGGAGTTATATGTGGATTTGTGCTAATGATGGTATTAGATGTAGCATTGGGATAATAATTAGTTTTAATTCGGTCAAAAAAGGATATTCTTGTTGACCGAATTAATTATTTTTTCTCCATTCTTTTTTTAGTTCTTTTTCTTCTCTTTCGTCAATTTCTTCTTGTTCAACATCGATTAAATAAATTTTATCATTGAAAGAACCTTTTTGGTTATTTTTAATTTTTCTAGTATTTTCTACATCTTTTATTGATATATTTCTTTCTTTCATTATTGCAAAAAGAACTTCCATTAAATCAGCTAGTTCTTCTATAGAATGTTCTTCTATAAATTCATGAGCTTCTTCAAATAATTTTTTATCTAATTCTTTCAAATATTCATCATTATTGAGAATTTTATAATTACATTTTTTTCCTTTCATAGAAATAATGTTTTTTGGTATTTTATCTCTTACTAATTTATTATAAATATATTTCATATACATCATCTCCTATTATTATAATGTATATATAATAAAACAAATGTTCTTGAAAGTCAAGGCCTTTTTGTAAATAATATTGTATGGTAATTGCTTAAGATTATCATCTTAGGAAGTCAAATTACATAATTTACTTTAAGAATTTAAGTGTTTTCCATATTATTCTTGAGTATCAATATTTTTTATGTTATTATGATAGAAAATAATGTAAGAAAGGACTGTTAAGAATGGAAAAATCAAAAGTTTATTTTACTGAAGAAATAACACCAGAAAGTGTTGTTAAAATATATGAAACAGTAGGTGTAAAATTACAAGGAAGAGTAGCAGTAAAATTACACTCAGGAGAGCAGGGAAATCAGAACTATTTAAAACCAGAATTTGCAAAAGCAATAGTAGAAAAAGTCAGTGGAACAGTTGTTGAATGTAATACTGCTTATGGTGGAGCTAGAAATTCTACTGAAAAACATAAAAAATTATTAGAAGACCATGGTTGGACAAAGTATTTTGATGTAGATTTACTAGATGAAGAAGGGCCAGATTTAGAGATAGAAATTCCAAATGGAAAGGTAATTAAGAAAAATTATCTAGGAAAAAATATAACAAAATATGATTCGATGTTAGTATTATCACATTTCAAAGGGCATCCAATGGGAGGATATGGTGGAGCATTAAAGCAATTATCAATTGGTTGTGCCTCATCAGCAGGAAAAAGTTACATTCATTCAGCTGGTAAAACAGATGACCAAAATATTTTATGGGAAAATTTACCTAAGCAAGATAAATTTTTGGAATCAATGGCAGATTCAGCTTTAACAGTTCATAATATGTTTAAAGATAAAATTGTATATATAAATGTAATGTGTAATTTATCAGTAGATTGCGATTGTTGTAGTATTGCAGAAGATCCTTGTATGAAAAATATTGGAATTCTTGCAAGTACAGATCCAATTGCTATTGACCAAGCTTGCATTGATTTAGTATATAATTCAGAAGACCCAGGTAAAGACCATTTTATAGAAAGAGTAGAAAGGCAAAATGGAATACATACAATAGAAGCGGCAGCAGAACTTAAATTTGGTACAAGAGAATATGAATTGATAAATATATAAAAAAAATAACCTCATTTAATAGACAAGATTATTATGTTTATTAAATGGGGTTTTAATTATTGTTATTTTTTAAAATATTTTGAGTATAAATTTTATAACTACAAGAAAGAAGAACAGATTTTAATAAATACTTATTATAATCAAGAGCTGAATTAGAATCTATAAAATCTTTTTTTTCAAAAGTACACTTTAAGGCTTTCTGAAATTGTTGGCAAAAACTATTATAGGCAGTTTCAATATTAGAATTTTTAGTCGCAATTTCTATTAAATTTTTTATATCATTCATACTATAAACTTGTTTTAATACACATATTGCAAATAATTTGGCAATCTGATTTTTTCCATATTTTTTCTTAATAGGAGCTTCTATTAGGTTATGTTTAACATAATTATTAATCATAGTTTTTGAAAGAACTATATTTTCATCTTTTTTATTATTACTATTGAAAAAAATGTAAGGTGCAAGTGTAGAATCTACTAAATCAACTACTTGTTCTAAATAAAGATTCACACTAGGCAATTCATTCCATCTTGGAATATGTAAATCAGATATTTTTGTTATATTCTCAAAATTCATATAAATAACACTTCCTTTATGGTTTAATTAGCTGTTTGAAAAATATAGTTTCGCAATTATCTAAGATTTATAATAACACTTTTAGAATAAGTAGTCAACAAGTTGACAGGGTTAGTAGTAAATGTTAATCTAGTATAATAAACTAGATTAAAGGAGGAGATGTACCATGAAAGGTATAAAACTAGGAGACAAAACATCAAAATATCCTATTATACAAGGAGGAATGGGTGTAGGTGTATCTATGCACAATTTAGCTGGAAATGTAAGTAAAGAAGGCGGAATTGGAATTATATCAACAGCAGATATAGGATATCAAGAAGAAGATTTTAATAAAGATCCAATGAATGCAAATTTGAGAGCAATTGAAAAAGAAATAAAATTAGCAAGAGAAATAGCAGGGGAAGATAAAATACTTGGTGTAAATATTATGGTAGCATTAAAAAATTATGCTGAGATAGTTAAAGAATGTGTAAAACAAAAAATTGATTTAATTGTATCAGGTGCTGGAATTCCTAAAGATTTGCCACAATATGTTAAAGGAACAAATACTAAAATAGCACCAATTGTTTCTTCTCTAAGATGTTGTAAATTAATTGTAAAACACTGGATAAGTAAATATAATTATGTTCCAGATATGATTGTAATAGAAGGACCAGAAGCAGGAGGACATTTAGGGTTTAGAAAAGAAGAGTTATTAGAAGAAAATAAACAAACTTTAGAAGATATTACAGTAGAAGTTGTAGAATATATTAGTGAAATAGAAAAAGAAACAAATAAGGAGATACCTGTAATTAGTGCAGGAGGAATATGGGATGCAAAAGATATAAAGAAATTCTTGGATTTAGGAGCTAAAGGAGTTCAGATGGCTACAAGATTTGTTGCTACTAATGAATGTGATGCTTCCCAAGAGTTTAAACAGGCTTATATTGATGCAAAACAAGAAGATATTAAAATAATAAAAAGTCCAGTTGGGATGCCAGGAAGGGCTTTATATAATAATTTTATTAAAATGACTGAAGAAACAAAATGTAAAATTGATAGATGTTATGGTTGCATAAAAACATGTAATGTAGCTAATACTCCATATTGTATAACAAAGGCACTTATAAATTCAGTAAAGGGAAAAGTAAATGAGGGCTTAGTATTTTGTGGAAGTAATGTGCATAAAGTAAAGGAAATTGTTTCAGTTCATTCTTTAATGCAAGAATTGGTTTCAGAAATGTAATATTTAAAATTTACGATTGAGTTTTAATTTTTTCCTAGTACTAGATATCATTAAAGGTAACAAAAAAATGAAATCTGGAAATTATATTGTAATTGACTATGAAAGTATGTAATGCTATAATAAACCAAAAAGGAGAAAATAAAATGGAAAAAAATGATGAAAAAGTAGAAACAACAATAAAAAAAGAAACAGAAATAACAGAAAAAGCAAAAGAGGAAGAAACAAAAGGTAAGACTAAAGAAATAAAAGGAAAGAAAAAAATAATAATAGCAGCAGTAATAATATTACTAATAGTAGCTATTATTGTTGGAATATGGTTTATAGTTAAAAATAATAAAAAGGCACAAGAAACAAAATTGTACAATATAGATATGTTTCAACAAGGACTAATAGGTATAAAAATTGGAGATAAATGGGGATATGTTAACCAAAAAGAAGAAATAGTTATAAATCCTCAATATGATGATATATATACTTTTTCTAAAAATGGATTAGCAGCAGTTAAACAAAATGGAAAATGGGGGTATATAAATAGTAAAAATGAAATAGTTATAAATATGCAATATGATGAAGCATATAGTTTTGGAAACGAAAAATTTGCGAAGGTAAAAGTCAAAGATAAGTATGGATATATTGATGAAAGTGGAAAATATATGATAAATCCAACTTATGAAGAAATAGGATATTTTTATAATGATAGAGCATATATAAAGGTTGAAGGAAAGTATGGATATATTAATTCTAAAAATGAAATAGTAATAAATCCACAGTATGATTTTGCACTTTCATTTAATGAAGAGGGCTTTGCACAAGTAGAAGTAAATGAAAAATATGGAGTTGTAAATAAAAAAGGAGAATATGTAATAAATCCACAATTTGATGATATAGATAGTTTTAGTTATGATAATTTAATATGTGTAAAAATGGGCAATAAATATGGATTCATTGACAAAACAGGAAAATATATAATAAATCCACAATTTGATATTTGTTATTGTTTAGATTTTGTAACTACAGATTATTGTAGAGTTAAGATAAATGATAAATGCGGAATTATAAATAAAAAAGGAGAATATGTAATAAAGCCACAATTTGATGATATTGGTATGTATGAACCAAATGGTTTAACACCAGTAGAATTAAACGATAAATATGGATTTATTGATAAGAATGGAAAATATGTAATTAATTTGCAATATGATAATGTAAGTAAATTTACAGCAAATGGATTAGCAGCAGTAGAACTAAATGACAAAATGGGTTATATAAATAAAAAAGGAGAATATGTAATAAATCCACAATTTGATTATGCTAATGACTTTATAGAAAATAATTTATCAATTGTAAAATTAGGGGAAAAATATGGATTTATTGATAATACAGGGAAATATATATTAAATCCACAATATAATGAAATAAGTAATACTATTAGTTCAGAAGGATACTTTATGGTGATGCAAAATAAAAAATTTGGAGTAATTGATAAAAAAGGAAATATTATTATAAATATGAATTATGATGGTATAAAAACAGCAATTGACTCAAAAGATACAAGTGATTACTGTAAACAAGAAGGATGTAATAAAGCAACTGCTTATGAAAGTGAGTATTGTTATGACCACAAACCATCAACATTATATAAAAAATATTGTAAAGCATATGGATGTTATAATAGAGTAACTTTTAGTTGGAATAATTATTGTTCTGAACATAGTTATTTAGAATATTAATAAAATATTAAAAAAATTAAAAAGGGCATTGACTCTTTTTAAAGTAATAAATAATATTATAAAAATAGGTAAAAATATTATAAAGAAGTGAAAAATATGATTGAATATGAAAAATTGTATAATGAAGTAAAAAGAAATTTATCAGAGCGTAGATTTAAACATACAGAAGGAGTTATAAAAAGGTCAATAGAATTTGCAGAAATTTATAATGTAGATAAAGAAATTGTAAAATTATCAGCCTTAGCACATGATATAGCCAAAGAATTATCAAAAGAAGAAATAGAAAATTATATAAATTCTTATAATATACAGTTAGATGAAATAGAAAAGCAAAATAGAAATCTAATACATTCAAAAATAGGAGCATACATTTGTAAAAATAAATATAATTTTACAGATGATATGGTTAATAGTGTTATGTATCATACAACAGGTAGAGAAAATATGAGTATGTTAGAAAAAATAATTTATTTAGCAGATGCAACAGAAGAAAATAGAAAATATTGTTCTAAATACTATGTTGACATTATTAAAGAAAATATTAATAAGGGGATAGTAGAAATACAAAAGTGGACTATAAATAAGCTATTAGAAGAAAATATACTAATTCATCCTGATTCTATTAAATGTTATAATTATTATATAGAGGGAAATAGAAGGGGAAATAGGGACGTTCTTTAAATCCCTCATAAATGGGAATATGGGACACTCCTTTAAAT
>JAAWEA010000001.1 GCA_022794055.1 Clostridia bacterium | reverse complement strand
TCTGTTCTATAAAAAGTTCGAACAGATACGTCGTTGGTGGGCAGGGAAGGATTCGAACCTTCGTACTCAAATGAGAACAGATTTACAGTCTGCCGCCTTTAGCCACTCGGCCACCTACCCATAAAATTCAGAAACAAAATTTCTTATATCACTGACAATAGCTATTATAAGCTTTTTATATTTTTTTGTCAATACATTTATAAAATTTTTTTCACTTTTTCTAAATTTACACTTATTCTCACATTTTTAAATTTCTTGCTCTAACAATTGAGTTATTTCCATACTTGTCATTTAATAAATCTACCACTTTATCTAATCTATTTTGTTTTTCTTCTTTTTCACTAAAACTAAAAAGCGAAATCTGTTCTTCTTCTTTATCAGTTAAATTATCTACTCTTACACCAACTAAACGTATATACTGCTTTTCTTTAAGCATTTCTTTTAGTAAAAATTTTGCTTTTTCCAAAATTATCCTTGTACTACATGTAGGATTTTCCAATTTTATTTGATGTGAAAAATCTTTAAACTCTCTTGTTCTTAATTGTACACTAACGCTATTTGCTAATAGTTCTTCTTTTCTTAATCTATATGTTACTTGCTCAGTTAAAGAAAATACTACTTGTTCCAGCTCTTCTAATTTATTAATATCTATTGGTAATGTAATAGAATTACCTATACTCTTAGGTTTTGGTTTAATATATTGTACTTCAGATAAATCAATCCCATTAGCATACTCCCACATTATTTTACCATGCTTACCAAATTTCTTAATCAACATATTTTCATCTGTTCTAGCAAGTTCACCAATAGTTTTAATTTTCATTTTATATAATTTAGGAACTGTTTTTTTGCCAAGCATAAATAATTCTGATACTGGTAACACCCACATTTTTTTGGCAATTTCTTGTTTAAAAAGAGTATGAACTTTATCTGGCTTTGTAAAATCAGATGCCATTTTAGCAAGTAATTTATTATTGGATACTCCAATATTAACTGTAAATCCTAATTCTTCTCTAACCCTTCTATTGATTTCTTTTGCTTTATTTAATAGAGTATCCCCCATTAAATGATATGTCATATCTAAAAAACATTCGTCTATTGAAAATCTTTCTATTTTATCAGTATATTCTAATAATAATTTATATAACTTATCAGAATATTCTCTATAGATTTTAAAATTTCCTTGATATACTTGTAAATTTCGATACTTTTGCCTCGCACTATATAATGTTTCTCCTGTTATAATTCCAAACTGTTTTGCTTTATTACTTTTAGCAAGTACAATTCCAGACCTCTTTGATTCATCTCCTCCTATAACAGCAACTTGATTTCTAATATCTATTACTTCCCCATTTTTTAGTTTATAAACTGCAAGCCAAGATAAAAAAGCATTATTTACATCAATATGTAATATTTGTCTTTCCATATATTTTCACCACTCTTATTATAGAACATTTGTTTTGTTTTGTCAAGTGGATTATATAAATTATCCTGAAAAATTATTTAAAAAACTTCTATATATTATACTTTATTATTATTGAATAAAATAAACTACTTGAAAAATATAAAAAAACAAATATAATATAAAAAGATAAAAATGGCAGTAATACTATATCACTTTATCTTTTTACTTTTAGTGTGTTTATTAAAGATGCTATTAATTTTACAAATATAAAAATGAAATATTAAGATAAATGGAGATTTTGAGAGATAATCCTTCATTTATAGTAAGAGGAGGTACAAAATTGATTAAAAGATTTGTTAACACAAAAATCCATTGTAAAAAAATTAAAGAAAAAAATGGAATAACACTTCCATCTCTTATTATTACAATTATAATTTTATTAATAATAACAGGAATAACAATAATACAATTAATAGGACATGGATTAATAGGAAAAGCAAAAAAAACAAAAGAACAGTCAGAAAAATCACAATTAGAAGAAGAAATAAATTTAGCAATTATATCGATTACAACAAGTGAATTCTTAAAAGGAAATCAAGTTACTTTAGAAAGTTTAGCTGGTAAAGAAGGAGAAACAGGGCAATTAGAAGAATATGCAGAATTACAAGGAATAACAGCTAAACTTAATGGAAATGAAATAGTTGGAGAATATAAAGGATACAAATATATTATATCTGAACAACATAATGTAATAATTATGAATAAAATATCAAATGAAAATCCTATAGTAAATATATCTACACAATTAATGCTAACAGCTGATAATTTTATAGATATTTCTAAAAATGCAACTAAACTCAATAATTATAATTCTGTAACTATCAATAAAGAAATTTATAAGGCTGGAACAGGATCTTTTGAATTTAATGGAAACAATTATTTAACATTTGATTCAAAAAATTATATACTAGGAACAGAAAATTTTACAATAGATTTATGGATTAAATCATCAAATACAGTAAGCAATTCTGGTTTAATAGCACAATATCCTTCTGATACAAAAGGAAGTTGGGCATTAAAAATAAGAGATGGAAAATTTTTATTCACAACATTTAATGTAATACAAAATCGTTGGTCAGATACTTTCTCAAGTACTATTATAACTGATGGAAATTGGCATCATATTGCTATAGTTAGAAATACTGACAAAATATATCTTTTTGTAGATGGAAATAAAGAAAATACTGTTACAATAAATCAATCAGCATTTTTTGGAACCGAGATTTCGTATGAAATCTCAATTGGTAGAAGTATTAGAGACAATGCAAATTATACAGGTTTGATTGATGAAATTAGAATTTCTAATAAAGCTTTATGGAACGATAACTTCTCTGTTTCTGATGTGGAATAATTATCCCCCAGTATAACTGGGGGATTTTCATATTGGCCTATAAGGCCTTGATACTAGCTGACGCTTAAGCGTCCCAGTTTGACAGCTTACGCCACTTTCGTTTGCGTTTTTATTACTTACTACCCTTTAAAAGGGTCTTTATAT
>JAAWEA010000052.1 GCA_022794055.1 Clostridia bacterium | reverse complement strand
GGCTTCTGGTATTTGATATCCACTTTCTGCCTCTGTTGTTGTCCCTTCTAAAAATTTAACATTACTTCTTTGATTATTTTGATCTAATGTGAATTCATATCTTGGTATCCATGTATAATATGTTTCTAATCCATTATTTCTAGTTACTATATTTGCCCATTCTCCATATCCATACTCATACCATCCTTCTGGTGCTGGCTCTGTTATTGGTATTGTACTATGCTCATTTCCATTTTCATCATAAGTAACGTAAAATGTTGTTTCTTGATTAAATCCTTTTAATTCTGGTGGATTTACCACTGCTGGTGAATACTTCTTTGTCATACTTCCTACTACTTCTCCATTTTCATTTAATCCTGTTACATTCATTGTTTTTTCATTTTTATCTTCTGTATTTATTTCTATTACTTTTTGTGCTATATTTGCTATTTCTTCTTCACTTTCTATTGTTTGTATTATCTTTCCATTTACTGCAACTGTATACTTTTTTATTGCATTCTGGTTTGTTATATTTGCATTTAATTTTATATTTTTTATTGTTATTAATCCTTTAGTAACTGCAAAGTCATAATTTATTGTTGATGGGGTTGTATTATCACCGACAAGTATATTTCATTATCCAATATCCTGGTATTTCTATATCATTAAATGCAAATGCCTCTGGTACTTGATATCCTTCCTTCTCTAATTCTTCCCAATATATTGTGTTTCCTTCTGCATCTTTATAATTATTATATACATCTATAAACTTCACATCACTTCTTTGGTTTTCTTGGTCTAATTTAAAGCAATATCTTGGTATCCATACATAATACACTTCTGCTCCTCCTGCCTCTACATATATATTTGCCCACTTACTTTCTGCATAATTATACCAATTTTCTGGTTCTTCATCATTTATCCAATTTTCTGGTTCTACACTTTCTCCATTATATCCTAAATATCTTGTATATTCACTTTTATATCCTGTTAAATCTGGTTTATTTAAATAAATTCCATTCTTTAATATGTACTCTCCTTTTATTTTTGGTATTTCCCAATAAATTGTTTCTGTTTTTTCCTCATTTCCTTCCGATTTTATTATAAAATCATAACTTTCTCTATCTTTAATTTCATAATCTATTCCTACTGTCTTTTTGTTATTACAATATAAAATGTCTCCATCTGGAAATTGTATTGTTTCTATCCCTTCCACATTTGTAACCGTTATTAATATCTTACATTTATTTCCTTCTCTTTTTAGTATTTCCCACTCTAATAATGGCTTTTCTTCTAATTTCTTTATTTGTATTTGGGTTACTATTTGTGTTGTTACTGTAATTATACAAGAAGCTACTAATAGCAATATTATAAATATTATTATTTTCTGTTTTTTACTTATTAATTTTAACTTTTCTTTTACTTTTTGCATAATTACCTCCTCTGAAATTTCTTGGCTATACCTCAAAACACAATGCGCAGAACAATTTTAAAGTCCAGTACCACATACCGCTACACCACGAGTATAATTACCACTATTAGCGTAGCTGCTATTGAACGAAAACACCCCACCATAACCATGTAGGAAGTAAGGACTACTACCAGCAACCCAATGCGCGTTAGACGCTGAGTGCCAGCCTGCACATCCTGGGTTAGATGTTGTAACATTTCCTAAAGCATCTCCTACCCTTGCTGAATCTTGGATAGATGTATATGTATCATAATATCTACTATGTCCTCCTGCAGGTATAGTTTCAAGTCCTCCTGATACCCACTCCCAATGTTCTCCTGAAAAATATACTCCAGTTTTATTTCCTGTTGTTGTTTTTATTGTACTTTGTTTCAATATTTGTGGATTTCCATATCCTGATGCCGATAATATTGCTATTGCTCCATATTCTGTACTTCTCATAAAATGTACATCAATATTATTGCTTTCACTTGATGAGGTTAAATCTGTATTCAATGTTTCGTTTAATCCCATTGCTTCTCCTGATTTTTCCATATTCCTTATATTTTTCATCCAATTAGCTGGTGTATCTGATTTTTTGTAATGTGTATTTGGATTTGCTTGTAATGATGCCTTTGATTTTCCTATTAATGTAATAATTAATAGGAAAATAATACTTATTACTGCTAAAATTTTTTTAATTAATTTGTTCATTTTTCCCTCCTAAATATTTATTTTTTATATTTATTAAAAATAGACTTAAAAAGATATGAATATCAACCTGCGTTTTTACACAAATTTAATATTCCTATCTTTTTAAGCCTATTCATTCTTTTTGCAAACACAAAAAATACTTTATTTATAAAGTATACTCTCTCTCTAGAATTTCAACAGTTTTACATTCTATCATCTTTTGCATTTTTCTCTCCCTTAATTATAAATATTACTTTTATCTTTGTTTTTCATACTTTTTTTACAATATAGTATAATATTCTACAATATTTTTGTGAATGATTTTATTTTTGATAAATTTCCAATATAATACGATATTTTAATATTAGATGATTTAAAAGCTGAAGCAAAAAAAATTTTAGAAAATTGTTAATTTTCTAAAATTTTTTTAATTAAATGTTTTTAACACTTTGCTGTTCTTTAATAAAAATTCTTTTACTATCATTTTTACAATCTATTTTCTTTTGTAACTCTATTATAGGAATAGGTAATAGTGAAATTATTGTTGTAATAATCCATTGAGCTGGATTTAAAGATACAACTTCAAAAATTCTTGCAAATATTGGAATAATAACAACAATTGCTTGTATAAATGTTCCTAATATAAAGCTCCCAATCAAATACTTATTTTCTAAAAATCCTGTTGCAAATATTGATTTTTCACTTTTTACATTAAAGCTATGTACTAATTCCAAAAATCCCATTGATAAAAATGCCATTGTTCTTCCAACTTCTAATCCATAATATTTATTTCCAATACTAAATGCAACAAGTGTTAAAATACCAATCATGGCACCTTCTGTTATAATCTTATTCCATAATCCATCTGCAAAAATTCCTTTTTTACTATTTATTGGTTTTCTTCTCATAATATCTTTTTCTGGTTTTTCTAATCCTAGTGCAATTGCTGGAAGAGAATCTGTTACTAAGTTAATCCATAATAATTGAATTGCTAGAAGAGGAGATTTTAAGCCTAATACTAGTCCCATGAATATAGTTACAATCTCTCCAATATTTGTAGCTATTAAAAAATGAATTGCTTTTTTTATGTTATCATAAATATTTCTTCCTTGTTTTGTAGCTTCTACAATTGTTACAAAATTATCATCTGTAAGAATAATATCTGCTGCATTTTTAGCAACATCTGTGCCGTTTTTTCCCATAGCTATTCCAATATCAGCATTTTTTAATGCTGGACTATCATTTACACCATCTCCAGTCATTGCAACAACTGCACCTTTCTTTTGCCAGGCTTTTACTATTCTAACTTTGTGTTCTGGTGTAACCCTTGCAAATACTGAATAATCTTTTATATTTTTTTCTAGTTGATTTTGAGGAATTTTATCTAGTTCTTGCCCTGTAATTGCCATATCTCCATTATTTAAAATTCCTAAGTCTTTAGCTATGGCCTTTGCAGTTTCTAAATGGTCTCCTGTAATCATAACCGTTTTTATGCCAGCTTGTCTGCAAGTTTGTACCGCTTCTTTTACTCCTTCTCTTGGAGGATCTATCATTCCTATTAGTCCTACAAAAGTTAAATTATTCTCTAAATTTGCTGAATCTATTTTACTTGGTAAAAAATCTACATCTTTATATGCAACTGCAATTACTCTTAATGCCTTTTGTGCCATTTGCCTATTATTGTTTTGAATTGTACTTGTGTTTAAACTACGAACTGTTCCTTGATATAACCCTCCTGAATAATTTACTTGTAAAACTTCTTTAGAACATCTTTGTAATAATACATCTGGTGCACCTTTTGTAATAATGCGATATTTACTTCCAATTTTATGAACTGTTGTCATCATTTTTCTATTTGAATCAAATGGTATCTCATTTATTCTTGGTAATAAAACTTCCAACTCATTTTTTTGAATCCCAGTATTTATTCCTTCTTCCACAATTGCTTTTTCAGTTGGTTCTCCTATAACTTTTTTTATTCCATTTTCCACAGTTATTTCACAATCTGTGCATAAAGTTGCTAGCTGTATGCTAAAGTCTTTGTTAATACTTCTAACATCTACTACTTTCATCTTATTTTGTGTTAAAGTTCCTGTTTTGTCAGAGCAGATAACACTACTACTTCCTAATGTTTCAACTGCTGGTAATTTTCTAATTATACTATTTTTCTTTGCCATTCTTGTAACACCAATTGATAACATTATTGTTACAATTGCTGGTAATCCTTCAGGTATTGCTGCAACTGCTAGTCCTACTGAAGTCATAAACATTTCTACTGGTGCTATCTTTTTTAATAGTCCTATTATAAATATAATGACACATATAGCTAAACATGCTAATCCTAGTATTTTTCCTACTTCTCCTAATTTTCTTTGTAAAGGGGTTTCTGGTGCTTCGTCTTCCATCATCATATTTGCAATTTGTCCAACTTTTGTATTCATTCCCGTTTCTGTTACAACTGCTTTTCCATGTCCATTTACTGTAATACTTGCCATAAATGCCATATTTTTCATGTCGCCTAATGCTACTTGTTCTTTACAAATCATATTATCATCTTTTAAAACTGGTTCTGTTTCTCCTGTGAGTGATGATTCTTCAATTTTTAAATTATGACTTTTTAATATTCTACAGTCTGCTGGAACAAAATTTCCTGCTTCTAATTCAATTATATCTCCTTTTACTAGTTCTTCTGCTGGTACTAAAATTCCTTTTCCATTTCTTATGACTTTTGCCATTTGAGGTGTCATTTGCTTTAAACTTTCTATTGATTTTTCTGCCTTTGCTTCTTGTATAACTCCCATTAGAGCATTAAATATTACAATTCCTATTATTATAATAGAATCTACATAGTCATTCTCTCCTTGCATAAATGAAATTACTGCTGATAAGATTGATGCAATTATTAAAATAATTATCATAAAATCATTGAATTGTTTTATAAATTTTACTACATAACTTTCTTTTTTCTTTTCTTCTAATTTATTTTTTCCGTATTCTTTTTGCCTTTTTGTTACTTCCTCTTCTGTTAACCCTTGGGCTTCATTAGTTTTTAAGTTGTTTAAAACTTCTTGTTTTTTTAATGTATGCCACATATTTTTCACTTCCTTTTCCTAAGTATTTAATTAAATATATGTAGCTTGTACTTTTTTATGACTATTTATATTTTATAAAGTAATAATTAAAATTTTAAGTCATTTCCATATTTTTGACACTTTAGCATTTTTTTGTTATAATTAATTAACATAAAAAAAATTTGGAGGTATTGAAATGGCAACTAAAGACATCATTTTTTCTGTTTCTGAAGACAATGAATTTCGGGTTAGATTACATGTATGGAGTAGTTCATCAATTAAATTTTTATCATATTTAAGAGAAGATTTAAAATTAATTGATGATTTTACTTACGTTAATATTAGCAAATTAAAAAATCCAGTTTATAGGATAAATGATGATACAGCCACCAAAATTACACAAATGGTCAATAAGTTAGGCTTGCAAATCATTCAAAACTTCAATATTGGCATTAAAAAAAGTACCAAAGCATCATAATTTTTATTTGGCGCTTACTAAAACAAGAAAGATGATGGAGAATAATTACTCTCTATCATCTTTCTTGTTTCTACTGTTTTAATTTCATTGACAACAATTTTGAAATACCATTTTCTTCCATAGTTACACCATAAACTGTATCTGCAACTTCCATCGTACCCTTTCTATGAGTAATCACTAAAAATTGTGTATCTTTTGTAAATTTATTTAGATATTCTGCATATTTATACACATTTACATCATCTAAAGCTGCTTCAATTTCATCTAAAACACAAAATGGAGCTGGATTAATTTTTAAAATAGCAAATAATAATGCAATTGCTGTAAAAGCTTTTTCTCCACCTGATAAAAGCATCATATTTTGAAGTTTTTTTCCTGGTGGTTGAGCTGTAATTTCAATACCACATTCTAAGATTTTTTCTTCATCTTCTAGTTTAAGCTCTGCCTTACCTCCGCCAAAAAGTTCTACAAACACTTCGCCAAAGTTCTTATTTATAACTTTAAACTTCTCTTTAAACTGTTCTTTCATAATTTGTGTCATTTCTGCAATTACTTTTCTAAGTTGTGTTATTGTATTTTCTAGGTCTAATCTTTGTTCACTCATAAAGTCATAACGTTCTTTTAAATTTTTATATTCTTCAATTGCATCTATATTAACACTTCCAATTTCCTTTATATCTGTTCTTAAAACATTTACCTTTCTTTGTGTTAATGCAACATTTTCTGGTTTTTGATATTCTCCTACATTATTTGGTGTAAGTTCATATTCTTCCCACATCTTATTGATAATGTCATTTATGTCATCTTCATATTTTGTTTTTCTAACTTCTAATTTTACAATTTTGCCTTTTAAATCTTCTATTGTTTTGAATTTATCTGTAATTTCATCTTCCTGTTTTGTAAGTTTTTCATTTTTTAAAATTCTTTCTTGTTTTAGTTCTTCTATTTTAGAGCTACTATTATTAACATTTTCTTTAACTTCTTCAATTTTTAATAAGATTTGTTTAATGCTATTTTCAAAGTTTTGATTTTCTAGTTTTATTTGTTCTATTTGATTTTTCTTATTTTCAATACTTGTTTTTGCATTTTCAATTTCTTGGTTAATTCTTTCTTGAATTTCTTGTATTGAACTTTCACTTTCATCAAATGAAGATACAGATATTTTTAAATTTGTAATGTCAAAATTTAAATCGTCAATATATTTTTGGTCATCTTTGTTTAATTCTGCAAATTCTGAAATAATTTTTGTTAGCTGTTCATTTTTTGCTGATATTTCTTCTATTTGCTTTTGAATCTCCTCTTTATTTTGGTTAGCCTCTTGTTTTTGTTTTTCAATACTTGTTTGTTCTTCTTTTAATCTGCTTAAACGACCTGTAAGTTTATTTATATTTTCTTCAATTGATACGACTTTTTGTTTTTCTGTTGCATATATAATACTAATTTCTTGTAATTCTTTTTCTAAATTTGCTGATAATTCCAAAATGTCTTCTATTGATTCTTCAAATTTTTCTTTTTCATTTTGTAAGGTTTCAATTTTAGATTTTAAGCTATGTACTTCTTTTTCTAATTTTTCAATTTCTTTGCTTCTACCTAAAATGTTAACAGTCTTTTTAGCTACTGAACCACCTGTGATTGCTCCAGATGGATTTATTAAATCTCCTTCTTTAGTTACAATTCTAAATGTATAGCCATTTTGCTTTGCAACTTTAATAGCTGTTTCCATATTATCTACAATAACCGTTCTTCCAAGTAAATTTAAGATAATATTTTCATATTTTTTATTGTATTTTACTAATTCTGACGCAATTCCTATAATTCCTGTTTCCTTTGTATTTATATTATCTAATTTTCTTCCTTTAACAGATGATATTGGTAAAAATGAGGCTCTTCCTAAATTATTTTCTCTTAAATGTTTTACTAGTTTCTTTGCATCTTCTTCTGTTTCTGTAACTATATTTTGGAGACTTGCTCCTAAACACATTTCAATTGCAGTGTTTAATTCGTCTGGCACTTCAATTATGTTTGCTAAAACACCACACATTCCTTTTCCTAGTTCTTTTATTTTTTCACAGTCTTTTAATAAAGCTTTTACACTTTTTATATATCCTTCTTTTTCTTTTTCTGTTTCAATTAGGAATTTTTGTCTTGATTCTTTAATTCTCATTTCATTTAATAATGAATTGATATTATTTTCATAATCTTTTATTTTTTTATTTGCTTCTTCTCTTTGTTTTGAAATTTCTTCTAATGATCTTGTTGCTTTATTTTTCTTATTTTCTATTTCATTGAATGATTTTGCAATTTCCTCTTTATTCATTCTAGTATTATCTAATTCGGAAATTGTGCTTTGTATTTCTTGTTTTATTTGTGCTTGTCTTTTTTCATAATTTTCAATATTTGCATTTTGTGTGTTAATTTCTGATTGAAGTTCATATCTTTTATCTGTATTTTTCTCTACTGTTTGTTTATACCCTTCTATTTCTAATGCTTTAGCTGATAGTTTTTCAGTTAACTTGTTTAATTCTTCTTGTTTTTCTTTTAGTTCATTTTCAAATTTTTCTTTATTACTTCTTAAATTATCTTTTTTACTTTCTTTTTGTTCTAATTCTTCTTTAAGTTCAAGAATTCTTTTGTTCTGTTCTTCTATTTCTTTTGAAAAGCGTTCACTATTTTCTTTGTTATTTGCTATTCTTGTATTTGCCACATTTATATCTGAATTTAATTTTTCGATTTGTTTTTGGCTTTCAAATCCTATGTTAGACATATTTTCAATTTGTTCTGTTATTTCATCAATACTATATTTTAATTCTTCTTTTAATATTTTAGTTTTCTCTAGTTTTCCCTCTTCATCATTACATTGTGCTTGCATAATTTCTATGTCTTTTACAAGTTCTTCTAAGTCTTTTTTATATTTTTCAATATTATAAACAAATAATCCAATTTCAATATTTTTTAATTCTTCTCTTAGATTCAAATATTTTTTTGCTTTATCTGATTGATTTTGTAATGGCTCTAAGCTAGCTTCAATTTCTTTTAAAATATCATCTATTCTAAGTAAATTTAATTTTGTGTGTTCTAATTTCTTTTCTGCTTCTTCTTTTCTTGCTCTATACTTTACAATACCCGCAGCTTCTTCAAAAATATGTCTTCTATCTTCAGATTTGTTGCTTAAAATCTCATCAATTTTTCCTTGTCCAATAATTGAATATCCATCTTTTCCAATTCCTGTGTCCATAAATAATTCTAATACATCTTTTAGTCTACAAGCTGTCTTATTTATATAATAACCTGTTTCTCCACTTCTATATATTTTTCTTGTAACAGTTACTTCTGTATATTCAATTGGTAAAGCTCCATCTGAATTATCAAATACTAATGATGCTTCTGCAAATCCTAATGATTTTCTGTTTTGAGTCCCTGCAAAAATAATATCTAAAGACTTTGCTCCTCTTAGAGATTTCATACTTTGTTCACCAAGTACCCATCTAATTGCGTCTGATATATTACTTTTACCAGATCCATTTGGTCCTATAACACTTGTAATCCCTGGCATTAATTCTATTACTGTTTTATCTGCGAATGATTTAAAGCCTTGTAATTCTAATCTTTTTAAATACATTTTTCTCACCTTTATGTGCGCCAAGAGGGGCGTCCCTTTTTGGCACATTTTTCTTCATTTTACTATATTAACTAACAAAAAGCAAGAAATTTGTAATAGTGAAAAGTGAAATTTTTGTTATTTTATTTATTTACTTTGTATTCTCTTAATGTGTAATTATAATAGCTTTTTCCTTCTTTTACATATTCGAATCCATGCTTAGCATATAATTCATTTAATTTTTTATTTGAAGATAAACACTCTATTCTTAAATAATCTTTTCCTTTTTCTTTCGTTATTTTTTTGGCTATTTTAAATATCTTATTACCAATATTTTTATATCCTACTTTTGAAACCACTTTATATAGATAATAAGCATTTGATTTATTATCATTCCAAGAATCGCTTTGTGTAGATATTTCAAATCCTGCAATTATTTCATTATCTTTCTTTAAAATATAATAATTTCTTTTTTCAATTGCTTGTATAAATTGTTCTTTTGGATGATTACTTAAATACTTACTCCATTGTTTTATTCCGTTTTCTTTAAACCATATCATTCTTTCTGCATATAAATTTATAATTTCATCTATGTCCTTAATAGTTGCTTTTTCAAATATAATATTTTCAATATCATTTACTATATTCATTTTATATCCTTCTCTCTAATAAAACTATTGTTATTTTTATTCCTCCAATAAATATTTGCCTAATTATATATTTTTATTTAAAAAAAATCAACCTACATTATGAAGTGCACCCCAAATGTTAGACAAAATATCTAACATTTTGGGTGCACTTCAATGTAAGTCGATTGGTTCTTTTATTATTTCTGACAATACTTTTACTAAATAATCAACATCTTCTTTTGTATTAAAATCTCCAAAAGTAAAACGAATTGCTGACTTCTCCAATTCACTTGGTGTCCCAATTGCAGTTAATACATGAGATGGGCTATTATCTCCTGATGAGCATGCAGATCCACCAGAAGCACAAATTCCAAATTCATCTAATCTAAATAATAGTTCATTTGAGTCAATTCCTTTAAAACTTATATTTATATTTCCAGGCAGTCTTTTTTCCATTGTTCCATTTATGTGTATATTAGGTATATTTTCTTTTATTTTTTCTAAACAATAATTTCTTAAACCTCGTAATTTTTCTTGATAGTTTTCTAAATCTTGATTAGCAATTTGGCACGCCTTACCTAATCCCACTATTTGAGCTACATTTTCTGTTCCAGCTCTTTTATTTTTTTCTTGATGCCCTCCATCCATAAACCTTTCAAATTCTATTCCTTTTTTTATATATAATGCTCCAATTCCCTTTGGTGCATATATTTTATGTCCTGAAAGTGATAACATATCAATTCCCATTTTCTCCACATCTATAGGTATATTTCCAACTGCTTGAACTGCATCTGTATGAAATAATATATTATTTTTATGTGCTATTTTTGCAATTTCTTCTATTGGCTGAATAGTTCCTATTTCATTATTTGCAAACATGATACTAATTAAAACTGTATCTTTTCTTATTAAATTTTTTAATTCTTCTAAATTAATAATTCCATCTTTATTTACTCCAACATAACTTACTTCAAACCCATGTTTTTGCAAATTTTCACAAGTATTTAAAATTGCTGGATGTTCTATCTTAGAAGTTATAATATGCTTTCCTTTTTCTTTATTTGCATAAGCTATACCTTTTAATGCAGTGTTATCACTTTCTGAACCACAACTTGTAAAATATATTTCCTCTGGTCTACAATTTATAATTGCTGCTACTCTTTTTCTTGCTTCTTCTACTGCTCTTTTTGCATTTCTTCCAATACTATATATTGATGATGGATTTCCATATTGTATACTTAAATAAGGAAACATTTCTTTTAATACTTCCTCTTTTATTTTAGTTGTTGCACTGTTATCAAAATATCTAATATCCATATTAACTTCCACTCCTTTCTTAATTTATAAATTTAGTTGGAAAAGAATTGGATATTGGGGTAAGCTTTTAATTTATGAGGCGTACATATTGTACGCCTCATAAGTTAAAGTCTAAATCGCTACTGTGCCAAATGCCAATTATTTTTCAATCTCTCCTCTTTTTTACACATCCTCTTTATATATTATATTCTTTTAACTTGTTTAATTGTTAATCATTTGTTTTATTTTATCTAAATTATTTATTGTTTGCCTATATCCATATTTATAACAGTCATCTAATTTTTCTATTTCTAATAGTCCTGTTTTATCAGTTTGTATTGTTAAAACCATATCACTATCATTTAAATTTTCTTCTGATACTTTATTTCCCATAATATCAATTGTTCTCATAATAATATCCATTACTGTGCTTTCTTCTTCTATATCATCTGCTTTAAAGTTAACACTTAACACTTTATCTGCTCCTTGCTTTCTTACTTCAATTGCTGGTATATTATCTAATATACCTCCATCTAAAAACTTATGCTTAGTATATTCATAAGGACTAAATAAAATTGGAAAACTACTACTAGCTCTAATTGCTTTTCCTATCTGAATATCTGTTATATACTTTTCTTTATCTTCAATAGCGTCTGGTAAATTATTAGTAAAAATATATTCTTTAGAGTTTTCTACATCTACTGCTGGAATTACAAGTGGCATTTTTATTTCAGAAATTTTTTTTATTCCTTTTCTTAATGCAACTTCATTAAATCCATTTTCTATTTCTTCGCCTGTGTAAAATCCAGAAAAATGTGTTTTTTTACTGGTCATGAAACTTCCCAAACTAGTTATTGTAGAAATAGCATTTTGATTTACTAAGTCTTTGGCATATCTTTTAAATAATATGTAAATATAGTATGGTGAATATCCCATTGCATATAATGTTGCTATAATACTTCCAGAGCTTGTTCCTCCTATATAATCAATTGATATATTGTTTTCCTCTAGTGCTTTTAATACTCCTGCATGTGCAATTCCTCTAATTCCTCCACCAGAAAGTGCTAATCCTAATTTCATTTTTGTTCACCTCTTTTTTATTATTTACTATTTTTTATATATTTAAACCTTAATTTGTATTCTTACTTTTAAGTCATTATATTATTAAATATAAACATAAGTGCATATACCAAGAAATTTAAAAATAGATGTAAATTTAATTATTTACATCTAAAATATACTTATAATTTATCTTTCTTATATAATGTATTATTTCTATTTAGTATAATAAATCTCTCCATTTCCATAAATCACTTGATAATATTCACCAATAAAAGTTGGCTCATTATCATTTAATTCATATTGGGGTTCTACGATAATTTTTCCTTCATTATCTATAACTCCCCATTTATTATCTTTCATAATTCCTGCAAAGCCATATTTATTTACTTCTGTTGCTTTATCATATTCATAATCTACTACTTTATTTCCATTACTGTCTATAAATCCCCATTTGCCTCTAAATTTTTGGGTAAAAATTTTATTATTTTTAAATACATCTATATTAGAAATCTCATTTTCTTTTTTGTTTATGTATTTTACTTCACTATCATTATAAAGTTTTATATATTCATCATTATTTTCTAGTGTTCCATTTTTAAGCTCACATATTTTATTCATATCACTTGAATAAATTTCCATTATTTTTGAAGTATTATTAAATGCCTCTATCATTTGTGTATCTTCAACTTCATGTATTGAATTGTAGTTAAATTCTATTTTTGTTCTTTCATCACTATCTATAACCCCTAACTTTCCATTTTCATTACAAGCTATAAAATAATCTTCTCTTAAATGTTCAATATATATATATTGTTTTTTAGTTATTTGCATATTGTTCTTATAAATATTATAATTAGTTTTTCCATCTTCTGTTTTAATTTTAATTTGGTAATTAGTATTTTCTATATCAATAATAGCTGTACTTGAATCTATATCACTTTCTTTTCCATCTGTTTCAAATATTTTTATGTTTTCATCAGCATCTGTTGCATAAATATATTTACCTGTAATATCAATTTGTTTGTATTCAAATGGTACAATCTCATTTCCCTCTAATGAAAGTACTCCATTTTTTCTTCCTTTTAATGCAGTTAATGTGTTATTACTTTCATTATATATAATTGATTGATAATTATTTTCAATTATATTTTCTCCATTTTTTGCAACTCCATATTTACCATTTTCAGCATAAATAATGTATGTATCTTTACTATCTATATTTGTAATTCTATTTAATTCATTATATTTTACTTCTATTTCTTCTTTTCCTTTTAAGTTTACATATCCATAACGATATCCTTCTTCTGTTTTTTTACTTACTATGTAGCCTGAATTTTTATATTCATTCTCTGCTTCATAGAATTTATCAACCTCTATATTATCATAATTTGTCTTCACTAAAATTGTTCCTCTATTATTTATAACTCCATATTTTTCTGCTTTTTTTACAAGTAACTCTCCTTCTTTGAATTGAAGTGTATCAATTTCTTCATATATAGCATTTGTTAGTTTTTTTCCCGATAAATCTATTATTCCATATTTATCATCTTTTCTATATTTTAATACATTTTTTTCATACATTAAATCACTAGATATATTCTTTAATCTTAATGGTTCTATATTTTTGTATTTAGTAAAAATTTCTTCAGATTTCTCATCTAGAACTTTCGTATTTTCACCTTCATAACATATAAAAACGGGCTTTTCTGGATTTGGAATTATAATATTTTCATATTTAGGTTGTACTATTTTATTTCCACTTGTATCTATTACACCATATTTATTTTCTTCTCTTAAAACAAAATAATTATATTTATCTACTTTTTCTATTTCATATTCTCTTTTTCCTTTTTTTACATTTTGTATTAAAATTACTGATAATACCAATAAAATTATAATTGTTACTACTAAAATTACTATATTTGTTTTTTTCATATTTATTATTTTTCCTTTCATTTTTTCTATTTTAATTATAATTGTTTTATTTGTTTTTTTCAATATAAAAAAGCATATTCCTACATTTAATATAGTTAATATGCTTTTTTAGGGGTATTCTTATTTTATTTTATGGAAAAATTGATTTTTAATTTTCCACAGACAAACAAATATGGAAATATAAATTATTTAAAAAATCTAAAAATTTTATTCTCCTTCTTTGTTTTTTACATTCCTGTAATTGGTAATTTTTTTACATTTTCTTTAATTGTAGTTATTTTGATTTCTGGTTTTTCTTTCATAGAATTGTCAATTTCTATTATTAATTCTTGATTATATTCAATCTCAAATTCCACCAATTCTTTGTTTAATAAATAACCTTCTTTAGATTTTGTTTCTTGTATATAATATTTTCCTGGTAATAAATTAGTAACTTCTATTTCTCCATGCTCATTTGTTTTTAGATTATTATATACTATTTGTTTATTTTTATCTAAAATATTAAATTCTACATTTTCTAATCTTTCTTTAGTTTCTCCATTTTGTTTTATAATTTTTAGTTTTGTTTCATTTTTATATGAAGTGTCTGATATTTCTCCTTCTGCTTCTTCATAAGTTGCTGCTGATAAAGCATAATCTTGGTTTAAACTATTTGGAGCTCTTCCATATAATACTGGTTTATTATTTATTTTTGTTGTTATATTTATCTTAAAATCTGTTGTTTCTGTTAAGTTTTTTATTGGTATTAATATTTTAAATATTTCATTTGATGAAAACTCACTTTTCATATTATTATTAATATCTGTTATCTTAATTCCTTCTGGAAGTTTTTCTCCAATTTTGTTTAACGTTATTTGATAATTTGACATTGTTGTTTTTGATTTTATAGAATAAAGTTTATAAACATATTCTGGTTCCTTACTATCTACTGTAAATTCTTTATCTTGTTTTATTATATCTACTTTATTTGAAATTTGCATTTCTGTTGAATTTGTTGCATCATTTACAATCTTATGTAAGGCATTTAATGTTCTTTGTCCTGCTTCTCCTATTGCACTATAATCATTTACATCATTTCCATGAATATAACAATATACTGCTTGCTTGGTTGCCATAAATGCTTCTTCTTTTGTCCTGCATCCTAATTCTTCTAAACTTTTATATGGATATGCGTTTATAATAACTCTCCATAATCCTATATCTGTTACCTTTTCATTTATTGATACATTATAAGATATTTGTCCATTTACTCCTTGTTTTTCTCTATCTAAACAATAAGCTGGATAGCTTATACCATCTTGTACATATTGTGCATATTCTGATTTTAAAACCATTCCTTTATACATAAGTAGTGTTCCACAATCTCCTAATGAATAAATATTTGCTGAATTAATGCTAATTGCATTTACTGAATTAAAAATTGTAATGTTTATTAAAATTGTAAGTATAATAATTGCTAATATTTTTTTTCTTATTTTTCTATTCCTCCTCTTTTTCTATTGCTTTTATACATCTTCTGTATTCTGGTTCATTTTCTACACAAGTTATTAGTGTAATTTGATTTTTTTCTGTTTTTTCTAAATCACTCCATTCTGTATCTTTTATAATCTTATTTTTTATTACTAAATAAGTTTTTTCAAAATTTTTATATTTATAAACTATTTCATCTCCTTCTTTTAGCTTTTTTATACCATTAAAATAATTTACTTTATATCCTCTATTATGTGCTGCAAGGCATATATTTCCTTCAGTTTTTGACGTTTCTACAAAATGTCCTACATATTTGTCCATTACCTCTTTATTTGTGCCTTCAGATATTTCTGCTTCTAATGATAAAATTGGTATTGTTATTTTCCATTCATTTTCTTTTGTATCGTTGGGGTAATTATTTTGAATTTTGAAATCTTCTTTTGTTTCTTGATTAATATTGCTAGAGTTTAATTCTACTTGTACAATATTCTTTTTTAATAGATTAGAGATAAAAGATAAATTGAAATCAAATATTTTTAAATTAGTTATAAAGTAACTTAAAAATATATAAATTATTATAGTTATTACTAGACTAACAATATTAACGTATCTGGTAGTGTATCTAATCATTCATATACTTCACCACCTTATTTAATTATAATTTTGATTGATTTTTTCGAAAAAATACTTTTGATATAAAACACCTTTGTGTTATTTGATTAAAACTGTATTTAGTTTACATCATTATTTTACATTTGTAAAGTTTTTTTCATCGCAAAATTCGACAAATGTGCTGTATCCTCTATAATTTTAGGCAATTATAATCTCTAAAATTAATTTTTCTTATACTATAATAAAAGCCAAATCTTGCATTTGTTTTATACAAAATTTGACTTCTTTTATAATATTAATTTGCATCTTTTCTTAAAATATATGGATTATCTTTTGTCCCTGAACCACTTGATATATAAACATTATCTGTTAATTCTACTACAGGGCGAACTGGAAGGTTACCAGCATATAATTCTCTAACCCATCCTCCTTGACAACAATATAATAGATATTTATTCATAGCTTTATTATAGCTACCAATAGATGCTAAAAAATACGCTCCTCCAGTATTTCTCATCTCCCAATAATTTTTATAGTTATCATTATTCCAGCAATCGTTAAGTGTCATGAAATGTATATCTTTAATATAACCTTTTTCATCTAATTCTTTATCTTTATACATATCCAATTTTCTTGGATTTATTGAGATTCCACTACTAATTGTTGTATTATTTCCTCCTCTTACTCCTCCTGATAGCAAATATTCAGCTCTATAGGCATCATATCTTTCTTTATTTACAAAATAAAAATTTTCTGGAGTACCAGCATGAATTAAGCTGTATACTAACATTTCACCTGTAACATTATTAACACTATTTCTAAAAATCTTCCATCCATCATCATTTGAACGTATTTCAGTTCCGATTTGAATCTTTTGAACTTGCACTTTGATTTCTACTTGTTACTACTATTTCTTCTTGTATTTCTTTTTCATTTTCATAATCTTCTTTATAAGTAAATCCTCCGAATGTAAATCCTTTTCCACTATCATTCTCTAATTTAAATGCTGAATTATAATCAAATTCTTTACTTTTATTTATATCATACAATTTTTGATTTTTTAATTCATCTATTTCTTCTTTTGTCCAATCTCCTGCATCATACTTTACAAATCCTCCCATTACTTGATATTTCCAAACTTCTATTTCGACTTCTTTTTGTATTATTTTTTCATTATATGTTCCCGTCAATTTGAATTTATATTTACCATTTTGTGTTATTTTAAAAGGTACTTCTGGAGTTATTGTACATTCTGTTCCTTCTAATATTGCTTTAAACCTTATAAATAATTCTGTTCCAACTATTTGAGAATTATTTTCTACTTTATATCCACTATTTTCTTTTCCTATTATTAGATTTGTTATTTTTATTTCTGGTTCTATACATACTATTTCTTCTTTTTCCTCACCTGTTTCAGATATTATTATAAATTTATATTCTACATAGAATTCAGCCGTATAGTCTATTGCTATTTCTTTCTCTCCATATACATATATTACATCTGGCTCTGGTGTATGTATTTCTTTTATCCCATCTTCTGCTTTTACTTTAATTAATATTTTTTTATTACTTCCTATTTTTTCTTCAATTTCACAAGTTACTCTAATTTTTTCATTTTCTGCTTCTTCTATTTTACTCTCTTTATCTTGTTTTTCTCTACCTTTTAATTCTTTTCTTCCATTTAAGCTTATTAATAGTATTCCTATTGTTAATAATATTATTACTAATAGTGCTATTCCTTTTTTTGAAGTCATTTTCAGTATCACTCCTTTTTATTATTGTAATTACATTCTAAAACAAAATGTTTTAAAAGTCAATAAAACAATTTGTTTTATTTTATAATATTTAGCAATACTAATTAGCACTATAAAATTATTATTAAGGAGTTTTTATATGGAGACAAGAATTAAAGCTTTAAGAGAAGATCGAGATTTAACTCAAAAGCAAATTAGTCAATATCTTAATATTTCTCAAGTAGCATATTCTTACTATGAAATAAACAAAAGAAGTATTCCATTAGAGATATTATCTAAATTAGCAGACTTCTATAATACAAGTACTGATTACTTATTATTTAGGACTAATGAAATTAAACCTTATAAATGAACCATTTCCTTATTTATTTAAAAAAGTGAGACATTTTGTTGTCCCACTTTTCTATATTATAATTTCATATCTAATTCAAAATAAAATTCAACACCATCTTCTACATTATTTACGCCATAATCATCATTATAATTGCTCATTATTGCCTTTACAAGAGAAAGTCCAATACCTGTTCCTCCATCTTCTCTATTTCTAGATTCATCAACTTTATAAAAACGTTTCCAAATTCTATTTAGATTTTCTTCTTTTATATTTTCTCCTGTATTAAAGACTTTAATACATACTTTATTTTGCTCTGTATCTATTTTATTATATATTTTTATTTTCTTCTTTCCTAATTTTTCTTTTACATTTTTTATTGCATTTGTTATATAATTTGTAAGTACTTGTTCTATATAAAATTCATCTGCTATTACATGTATTTCTTGTTTTTCTTCAAATTCAAGTTCTATTTGATTTTCTTCTAGCATAACTTGAGATTTTCTAATTACTTCTTTTTCTAATTCCACTATATCAAATGTTGTGTTATTGAATTCTCTTTTTCCATATTCTAGTTTCATAAGTTCTAATAGTTGTTTAACTAATTTATCCATTTTATTAGTTTCATCTAATATTACCTCTGCATAAAATTTCCTACTTTCCTCATCTGAATTTACATTTTCTAATAGACCCTCACTATATCCTTGAATTAGTGCTATTGGTGTCTTTAATTCATGAGATACATCTGATATAAAGGTTTTTCTCATTTCATCTATTTTTGATTTTTCCTCAATATCTTTTTCTAATTCTATATTTGTATTCTTGAGTTGTTTAATTGTTGTTTCTAGTTTTTCTGACATCCTATTTATACTTTTTCCTAAATCATCAATTTCGTCTTTTGTATCTGTAGAATTATATTTTTGGCTAAAATCTAAATTTGACATTTTTTTTGCAATATTATTTAATTCTAAAATTGGACCTGTAAATTTATCTGATACAATTGTTACTAAAATTGCTGCAACTAGTATTGTAATACCTGCTATAATCCATAAAAAATTATTGGATATATTTACACTATCTTGAATAAATGTTACTGGAATTCTAATATAAACAAAATATCCATTATCTAGTTTTCCAGAAAGCATCATATATAGCACACCATTTTTGTTATCTCTTTGTTTCTTTATATAAAATCTTTCGTTTTTTTCAAGTTCTTTTCCATTATTAAAATTATCTATAATGTCATTTATAGTTCCCATTACTGATGAAAAGTTTTTATTTGTTGTATATACATTTATTCCATTATTGTCCTTTATTAAAATGTCAAAATTGTTTCTAACTGATATTTTTTCTAGTTCTGTTTCTATATTTGTATTTTGTATATTTTCTAAATAATAATCATTTATTTTTCCATATACTGCTTTTAATGTTTTTTGCTTACTATATAAATAGAAATTTTCTAAAGCAAAACTATTTACAATTATTAAAAATATTATTATTGATAGTATTATTAAACTTATTGTAAAAAATAATTTTATTTTTACTGATGCAAATATTTTTTTTATTTTTCTTTTAATTATTTCATAATTCAAATTTATATCCTACACCTCTTATAGTTTTTATATATTTTCCTTTTTTTCCTAATTTATGTCTTATCTTTTTTATATGACTATCAATTGTTCTTGAATCTCCATAATAATCATAATTCCATACATTGTTTAATATTTTATCTCTTGAAAGTGCTATATTTTTATTTTCTACTAAATATACTAATAGTTCATATTCTCTAAGACTTAATTCTAGTATTTTTCCATCAACTTCAATACTTCTTCCTTCTTTATCTATTTTAATACCGCTATAGTCTTTTACTTCTTTTGTATTAGTTTTTGTTCTTTTTAAAATTGCTTCGACTCTTGCTACTAATATTTTAGGACTAAATGGTTTTGATATGTATTCATCCACACCTAATTCAAATCCAAATAGTTCATCTTGTTCTTCGCCTCTTGCTGTTAGCATAATAATTGGTATTTGCGATGTTTGTCTAATTTGTCTAAGCACTGACCATCCATCTAATTTTGGCATCATTACATCTAATAAGATTAATTTTATTTTTGGTTTGTTTTCTTCAAAAACTTGTAGTGCTTCTTCTCCATCTTTTGCTTCTAATATACTGTGTCCTTTTGATGTTAAAAAATCTTTTATTAATTTTCTCATTCTTGCTTCATCATCTACAATTAAAATATAATTATCCATAATATCACCTTTGTTTTTTTGCTATTTTACTATATATTTGTGTCCTCTATGTGAAAATTTTAATTTTTTTGTAAACAACATCCCTTATTATTATGTAAAATTTCTTACATAATGTAAGAATACTATTGTTTTACAAATACAGTTTTAGTATCATAAGCTAATTCTACATTTTCTTCTTTTAATATTTGCATAATTTTAAAATTAATTTTCTCTTTTTCATGTAAAAAACTCGCATAGTCTACAGAATCAGTATAACTACAAATTAATAGGTTAATACCATTATCAGTTATATTATCAAATCTTACTATTATTGTATCATCTATTATTCCATCACGTTCAATTAACATTTTTTTAATTCTATCTTGTACTTTTTGTACCTTTTCTATTGGAGTATTTAGCTCTAAGCATAAATTAACTTTATTTCTTCTTCTTTCCATTCTACTCCAGTTTATAATAGATTCATTTGCTAATACTGCATTTGGAATATTTACAACTGAATTTTCAAAAGTTCTTATTCTTGTACTTCTGAATGTAATATCTTCTACTGTTCCTTCGTATTTATCAATTTCTATCCAGTCTCCTACTGTAAATGGCTTATCCATAAAAATGACTAGGCCTCCAAATAAGTTTTTAGCTGTATCTTGTGCTGCTAATGTTATTACCACACTTCCTATTCCTAATCCTGCTACTAATCCATTTAAATCATATCCTAATTCAGTAATACATAAAAATCCTGCAATTACATATATTAGGCCTCTAATACATTTTAGGATAATTCTAAACATGGAATCTTCTACATCTGGGTTCATTTTTTCTTTTAATCTATATATTACTTTATTATTTGTTGTAAGACTATTTGCAATTCCATTTGCTGATAATATTATTATTGATATTCTAAATAATTTATTTACTAACAACATTAACCAGTCATTTATGTTCAATGGTGTTTTTAAAAATATAACTGCTAAATAAATTCCTAATATTAGGAAAAATGTTCTTAGCGGGTTATAAAATGAGTTAGCTTTTATTTCTTTTTTATTTTTTACTTTTCTCTTAAACATTCTAATTATTACATAAGCTAGTTTATTTCGCATAATTCGAAATATTAAATAAATTGCAATAGCAATTCCTATATCATTAATTAATGTAAGTGTTATATTTGTTTGTATCCAATCAATTATTTGATTAATTTGTTCCATAATTCACCTCAAAGAAAAGAGGGAAAAAGGGTCCAGGACAAAAAATCCCTCTTTTAGTTTTTTTATTTTTTTAAACTTATAAATATTATACAAAAAAAGAGGGATTTTTTGTCCTGGACCCTTTTTCCCTCTTTTCTTATCCCATATAATCTCTTAATTTTTTTGAACGTGATGGATGTCTTAACTTTCTTAATGCCTTTGCTTCAATCTGTCTAATTCTTTCACGTGTTACATTAAATTCTCTTCCTACTTCTTCTAATGTTCTTGATTTTCCATCTTCTAATCCAAATCTTAGTTTTAACACTTTTGCTTCTCTTGGTGTTAATGTGTTCATAACTTCTTCTAGTTGTTCTTTTAAAAGTGTATAAGATGCTGCATCATGTGGAGCTGGGCTATCTTCATCTTGAATAAAATCTCCTAAATGGCTATCTTCTTCTTCACCAATTGGTGTTTCTAATGATACTGGATCTTGAGCTATTTTTTGAATTTCTGCTACTTTTTCTACTGGAATTTCCATTTCTTGTGCTATCTCTTCTGGGGTTGGCTCTCTTCCTAATTGTTGTAATAAGTTTCTTGATGTCCTTATTAATTTATTTATTGTTTCTACCATGTGAACTGGTATTCTTATAGTTCTTGCTTGGTCTGCTATTGC
>JAAWEA010000051.1 GCA_022794055.1 Clostridia bacterium | reverse complement strand
GTTACAAGAATTTTTAATCAATTTTGAAAATACTGTTATTGTAGTATCACATGACAGATATTTCTTAAATAAAGTATGTACACATATAGCAGATGTAGACTTTGGAAAAATAAAAGTATATCCAGGAAATTATGACTTCTGGTATGAATCAAGTCAATTAGCATTAAAACAGATGAAAGAACAAAACAAGAAAAAAGAAGAAAAAATTAAGGAATTACAAGACTTCATAGCAAGATTTAGTGCAAATGCTTCAAAATCAAAACAAGCAACATCAAGAAAGAAGACACTTGAAAAAATAGAATTAGATGAAATAAAACCATCAAACAGAAAATATCCTTATGTAGATTTTAAACCAGACAGAGAACCAGGAAAAGAGATTTTACAAGTAAAAAATATATCAAAAACTTATGAAGGAGTAAAAGTACTAGACAATGTTTCATTCACTGTAAAACAAAATGACAAAATAGCATTTTTAGCAGATAATGAAATAGCTAAAACAGTATTATTCCAAATAATAGCAGGAGAAATGGAAGCAGATGAAGGAGAACTTATATGGGGAACAACAATTACAAAAAGTTATTTCCCAAAAGATAATAATTACTTATTTGAAACAGATGAAGACATAACAGAATGGCTTAGAAAATACTCAAAAGACCCAGATGAAACTTATGTAAGAGGATTTTTAGGAAGAATGCTTTTCTCTGGAGATGAAGCATTAAAACAAGCAAAAGTAATTTCAGGAGGAGAAAAAGTCAGATGTGTACTTTCAAAAATGATGTTATCAGGTGCAAACTTCCTTATATTTGATGAACCAACAAACCACTTAGATATGGAAAGTATAACATCAGTAAATGAAGGAATGAAAAAGTTTATAGGAAACATTCTATTTACATCACATGACCACGAATTAACTCAAACTGTAGCAAATAGAATTATAGACATTAAAGAAGATGGAAATGTTATAGATAAAGAAGTTACATATAATGAATATTTAGGAATTGAATAAAATGTAATAAAATTCATAAATGAAGAATAAAATTTATAAAATATATTGACTTATATTTTATATTATGATAAAAAATAGTTATTAGTGTCGAAAAAAAAAGGGGGATGAAAAATGGAAGAAAATAAATCTAATGGATTTTCAATAGCTTCATTAGTACTAGGAATAGTATCTATAGTACTTGGTCTATTTATATGGTGGTTAGGAATCATCACAGGTATTGTTGGTATAGTACTAGGAGTAGTGGGAAGAAAGAAAAACCCAACAGGAATGGCAACAGCTGGTATTGTATTATCTATAATTGGTTTAATTTTAAGTTCTTTAGTAATAATAGCTTGTGCTGCATGCATAGGAGCAGCAGGAGGATTAGCTGCTTTAGCTTAAATAATTATTACCAGATAGAGGGTAAGCGATTATAAATTTGCTTACCTATTTTTTTTAGGAGAAGAAAAATGTTACCAATAATAAATATATTTGGACATGAAATTGCAACTTATGGACTAATAATATTTATAGGAATATTTGTAGGAAGTACAGTTGCAGTTATGTATTATTCAAAATTTCAAAATGTATTAAAAGAAGATATAATATTTGCAATTATATTTGGTGTTTTAGGAATGGGAATAGGTGGAAAAATATTATATTTAATTACATGTATACCATTTTTAGTAGAAAACTATGCTAATTTAAACTTTTCAGAAACAATACTTCAATTATTTAAAGGAGGATTTGTATTCTATGGTGGATTAATTGGAGGAATATTAGGAATATACATATATGCAAAACAATTTAAAATTGACTTTAAAAAATTAATATTAATAATAATTCCAGTAGTACCATTAGTTCACGCATTTGGAAGAATAGGATGCTTTTTTGCAGGATGTTGCTATGGAATAGAATATCATGGAATTGGAAATATAACATTTCATAATACTATATTTGCACCTAATAATATACCTTTATTTCCAGTTCAGATAGTTGAAGCAATAAGCAATTTAATTATATTTGTAATATTAATGATAACATATAAAAAGTATCAAGGAACACAAAAAACAGTAACCCTATATTGCATTTTATATAGTATATTAAGATTTATATTAGAATTTTTAAGAGGAGATGCAGCAAGAGGAGTAATTTTAAACTTATCTACGTCTCAATGGATTAGTATATTTTTATTTATAGTTGCAATTTGCATAAATATATATTATAGTAAAAAAAGAAGATTAGAAAAAAGTATAAAATAAGATTGTGTAAATAACTTAAAGCAAAAACAAAAGAAAGGAAAAGCAATGGAAAAAATTATAAAAACAATAGCAGAAGAGTTAAATATTAAATTATCACAAGTAGAAAATACCATTAAGTTAATAGATGAAGGCAATACAATACCATTTATTGCACGTTATAGAAAAGAAGTAACAGGTGGATTAAGTGATGAAATATTAAGAACTTTTGGAGAAAGACTAAACTATTTAAGAAATTTAGAAACAAGAAAAGAAGAAGTTATAAAATCAATTGAAGAGCAAGGCAAATTAACAGATGAAATATTACAAGCAGTTGCAATTGCAAAAACATTAGCAGAAGTAGAAGATATATACAGACCATATAAACAAAAAAAGAAAACAAGAGCAACAGTGGCAAAAGCAAAAGGATTAGAGCCATTAGCAAATATAATTATAGCTCAAGAAGAAAAGAAAGAAATTTTAGAAATAGCAAAACAATATATAAATATAGATAACTTATCAGAAGAAGATAAGAAAAATAAAGATAAAGTAGTAGCAACAGCAGAAGATGCAATTCAGGGAGCCTTAGACATTATTGCTGAAAATATTTCTGATAATGCAAAATACAGAAAAGAAATTAAAAGGCAATGTTACAAAGAAGGTTTTATCCAAACAAAAGCAAAAGATAGCGAAGAAAAGTCTAACTATGAAATGTATTATGAATATCAAGAAGCAATAAAATATATACCAAGTCATAGAATTTTAGCTATAAACAGGGGAGAAAAAGAGGAAGTTTTAAGAGTAAAATTAGAAAAGCCACAAGATAAAATTTTATTATATATGGAAAAAGATATAATAAAAGGTGAAACACAGTTTACACAGATGCTAAAAGATACTATATTAGATAGTTTTGAAAGACTAATTGAACCATCAATAGACAGAGAAATACGTTCAGACCTTACTGAAAAAGCAGAAGAAAAAGCTATTAAAGTATTTGGAAAAAATGCAAAACAATTATTATTAGGAGCACCAATCAAAGGTAAAACAGTAATGGGATTTGATCCTGCATATAGAACAGGATGCAAAATAGCAGTTATTGATGAAACAGGAAAAGTATTGGACTATACAACAGTATATCCTACAGAACCACAAAATGATGTTGAAGGAGCAAAAAAAGAGTTATTAAAACTTATAAAAAAAGATAATGTTAATATGATAGCAATAGGTAATGGCACTGCATCAAGAGAGTCAGAAATGTTTATAGCAGATATGATAAAAGAAGCTAAAATAGATGTACATTACGTCATTGTAAGTGAAGCGGGAGCATCTGTATATTCTGCATCTAAACTTGCTACAGAAGAATATCCTGACATAAATGTATCAATAAGAGGAGCAATTTCTATTGCAAGAAGGCTACAAGACCCACTTGCAGAACTTGTAAAAATAGATCCAAAAGCAATAGGAGTTGGGCAATATCAACATGACGTAAATCAAAAAACATTAGCTGAAAGCCTTACGGGTGTGGTTGAAGACAGTGTAAATAAGGTAGGCGTAGATGTAAACACTGCAACACCTTCATTATTAGCTTATGTTTCAGGAATAAATAATACAATAGCAAAAAATATTGTAAAATATAGAGATGAAAATGGAAAATTAAAAGAGAGAAAAGAACTTTTAAAAGTACCTAAATTAGGAAAAGTAGCTTTTGAACAATGTGCAGGATTTTTAAGAATTATAGATGGAAAAAACCCATTAGAAATCACAGCAGTTCACCCAGAAAGTTATGAAGCAACAGAAAAATTATTAAAATCTCTAGGATTTGATAAGCAAGATTTAATAGATAAACAAAAATCAGATGAATTAAAACAAAAATTAAAAACTATAGATATTGTAAAAATGGCAAATGAACTTGATATAGGAGAGATGACATTATCAGATATTATTTCAGAATTAAGTAAGCCAGGAAGAGACCCTCGTGAAGATATGCCTAAGCCAATATTACGTTCAGATGTATTAAAACTAGAAGATTTAAAAGAAGGAATGATTTTAACAGGAACTGTTAGAAATGTAATTGATTTTGGTGCTTTCATAGATATTGGAGTAAAATATGATGGATTGGTACATATCTCAGAAATGAGCGAAAAATTTATAAAAAATCCTTCAGATTTAGTTGCTGTTGGAGATATAGTAAAAGTAAAAGTAATTAAAATTGATATGGATAGAAAAAAAGTTGCATTATCTATGAAAGGATTATAAAAATAGATTATAAGAAAAGAGAGATTATTTTAGGATTAATCTCTCTTTAGCTATATTTTTCTTGAATCTTTTTTATTTCAGAATAATGATTTATTAAAATATCTAAAAATACATTTGTTATTTCAGGATCAAATTGAGTACCTTTATTTTTTTTGAACTCAGAAATTACCTTATGCAAAGGTAAAGCATCACGATAGGTTCTTTTTGAAGTCATAGCATCAAAAGTATCTGCAACTGTAACAATTCTTGTTAAGAAAGGAATATCAGAGCCTTTTAATTTTGAAGGATATCCTCTTCCATCATATCTTTCATGGTGAAATTTAACTATTGGTATAGCCTTATTATATATTTTTGTAGGATAAAGAATATGAGAGCCAACCAAAGGATGAGCTTTTATTTGAAGATATTCGTTTGATGTTAATTTACCATTTTTTAAAAGTATATTATTTGGTGTGCTTATTTTTCCAATATCATGGAACATGCTTCCTACTTTTAAAGCTTTTAAATCATTAGGTGAAAGTTTCATATATTTTCCAATTAAAACTGCATATTTAGATACTCGAAAAGAATGTCTAATAGTATATATATCTTTATATTCTACAAGTTTTCTTAAAACTTGAATAGTACTCAAATAACGAGATTTAATACCATTACTATAATTATTTAAACCTAAGTTGATTCTATTAAATTCATAAATAGAATTAAATATTAATTCAACATTAATTACAAATTGTTTAAAATTGTCATCTTTATTATAGTAAGACTGAATATCAAAATTTTTAACAATATTGAGAGCATTTTTTATTACATTATGTCTAAAAACAAGCATGATATAAGCAAAGGCATCGAATAAGCGAATTTTATTTATTAATATTTCTAATATTTTTTGAGGAAAAGTAAAATTAATAATAATTAAATCATAATTTTTTTCTTTAATAAGTTGTATTGCAGATAATGGATTATGTATAAGTTCAAAATTATATTTAGGAGTTTCAAATAAAATTGATATTTTATTAATCAAAGTTGTTTCATTACTAATTACTAAAATATTGTATTGATGATTTTGTTTTATCATTAATTACCTCCTAATAATAATTATTATAATTATATTTATTATAAATAAAAAAATCAATAGATAACTGTTTAAATAAAACAAAATAGGTAACAATTAAATAAAGGAGGTATTATGAAAGTAAGAACTGCAAGGAAAAAAAATAAATTAAAGAATGTAATAATAGTAATTATTATATTAACAGTTTTAACATTAATATCTATTTATTTATATTATACATACCAAAACATAGATATTAATAATTCAAATTATGAAACTCAAAGAACACAATCCACAATTAATAAAGAAATTGTGGAAAAAGAAACAAAAAATAGTACAAAAGTAGCAGATATATTAGAAGAAACTATGAAAAGTGTAGTAGGAATTTCTAAATTAAAAGATAATGGTGCATCAATTTTTTCAAATAACAATGAAACATCACTAGGATTAGGAACTGGGATGATAGTATCAGAAAATGGATATATTTTAAGTAATGAGCATGTAACAGGAGGAAAATATAGCACCTGTTATGTAACATTAGAAAATGGAAGTGTATATGATGGTACAGTTGTATGGAGTGATAGTGATTTAGATTTATCTATTACCAAAATTGAAGTAAATGGATTAAAATATATTACATTAGGAGATTCAAATAAAATAAGAATTGGTGAAACTGTATATGCAATAGGTAATCCAATTGGATTTGAATTTAGGAGAACTGTTACTTCAGGTATTATTAGTAGCAAAAATAGAACTATAAAATTAGAAGAGGGAAATAATGTATCTTATATGTCAGATTTGATTCAAACAGATGCAACTATAAACCCAGGAAATAGTGGAGGACCACTAATTTATCCAAATGGAGAAATTATAGGAATAAATACAGTAAAAATATCATCAGCTGAAGGGATTGGATTTGCAATACCAATAAATGTTGTAAAACCAGTTATAAATACCTTTATTGAAAAAGGAAATTTTGAGCAAGCTACATTAGGAGTTTATGCTTATGACAAGGAAGTAATTCCATATTTGAATAAAAGCATAAGTTTTGGAAAAGGGATTTATGTAGCACAGATAGTAAAAAATGGTCCAGCCTCACATAGTGAACTAAAAGAAGGAGATATTATTGTTTCCATTGATGGAAATGAATTAAATAATATGAATGACTTAAGGACATATCTCTACAGTAAAAAACCAAATGACATGGTATCTCTTCAAATTTCAAGGGGAAAAATCAATAAAAATTTGAATATTATATTACGGTAAAAAATAATGTGTAAGAAGGGATATCATTTTTTGACTACCTTAATTAAAAACTCCACCTAGATGTTATATATTAATTTTTTATAGACAAAGACCTATAGGAAGACCCCAGATATGTTTTTGTCTAAAAAATTAATATATAACATCTTTAATTAAAGTTGTCAAAAAAGACATCCTTACTTACAGATTATTCTTTAAAATTATATTTACGTACAAAATCTTTAGTTTCAAGATTATTCATAAACACACTAGAACGATTCTTTTTTAAAAACTCGATAATTTGATAAACATCAATCCAAATCTCATTATTTCCTTCTACTTGGGACTCATCAAAAATTAATTGTATACCAAAATGTAAATGAGGAACATTTATGTTATTAACATTTTCTGTTAAACTATACCCAGTCATTCCCAAATAGCCAATAACATCGCCAGCAGTAACAGTATCACCTTCTTTTAAATTAGGAACATAAGGATGGTCTTTTCTTAGATGTGCATAATAATAATATCTTTTTTTATCCAAACTCCTAATACCAATACGCCAACCTCCATACTGATTCCAGCCCAAATTTTCTACAATACCACTTTCAACAGCAATAATTGGAGTTCCAATACTTCCCATTAAATCATTTCCTAAATGAGTTCTTTTAAAACCATAAGACCTAGAAGCACCAAAGTCATCATAATGACTAAAAGAGTAGTTTCTAGCAATTGGAAGAAATGCTTTAATACCATACTTATCTTGGAAAGATGTTTTGCCATCTTCATTCTCTGTTTCAATAGAGTATTCCCCAATAAAACCGCCAAGAACAGCAGAATAACTTTCATAATAATAAGAATAATATTTCATATCTTGAGTTATTTCATCCATTGTTTTTCCAGATTGTAATTGTTCTAATAATTTATTCAAATGATTTTGGTTAAAACTTTTAAAATTTCCACCATTTCTACATGCAAGATAAGCTAAAAGCTCAATCCAATTATATTTAATTGGAGAATCTGAATTATGAGAATCAATATCTAGTTTGGCAACTTTAGTTAATGCTTCAGAAGTAACTTTAAAATCAACCCATTTTATATAATCTTTATGTTCTTCTAAGTCAATATTACGAGACTTATCCCAAAGAGGAAAGTCTGAAATACCAAATGAAATTATTCCATAGCAAGATACAGATACTGTAATTAAGGAAACTATTAGAAAAGAAAAAATAATTTTTTTATTAAATTTATAACATTTAATTATCAATCAAAACACCTCATATAAATATATTTATTTAAAAATATTTTATGAGTTATTGATGAAAATTAGACATAGTTATATAATAAATAATAGGAAAGGAATGAAACTAAATATGAATATTTATATGAAAAAGGCAAAAGAAAATGCAGAAAATGGAATACAAAAACAAGAAGGAGGCCCTTTTGGAGCTGTAATAGTAGATAAAGACGGAAATATTATAGCAAATGGAAATAATAGAGTTTTAAAAGAAAAAGATCCTACACAACATGCAGAAATAGTCGCAATTAGAGAAGCTTGTAAGAAATTAGATACTTACGATTTATCAAATTATATAATGTATACATCTGCTGAACCATGTCCAATGTGTTTATCTGCAATTATTTGGTCAAATATTAAAAAAGTTTATTATGCTTGTTCTAAAGAAGATGCTGGTGAAATTGGATTTAGAGATGATATAATATATGATTATTTAAAAGGCAAAAATGAAAATTTAATTAAACTTGAACAAATAGATAGGGAAGAGTGTATAAAGACATTTGAGAAATATAAGAAAAACGGGGGAACCATATATTAAAATGTGTATATGATTATTAGAACAAATTGTCTCTAATTATCATATACACATAATTTTTTAATTTATTAATCTTAAATAGTATTAAATGTTTTTTCTAATTGTTCTAATGCCCACTTTAATTTTTTTCTTGGCAAAGCAATATTAATCCTTTGAAAACCTTCTCCAGAGTTACCAAACATAGAGCCAGAATCAAGCCATAAATTAGCCTTATTTAAAATTAAAGATTCTAATTCTTCATTAGATAAATTTAAATCCCTAAAATCTAACCAAAGTAAATAAGTTCCTTCAGGTTTAATAAGTTTTATTTTAGGAAGTTTTTCTTTTAAAAATGTATCTACTAATTCTATATTGCCCCTTAGATAATCTCGTAATTCATTAAGCCATGGTAACCCATACTTATAAGCAGAATTACATGCTACAATTCCCATTAAGTTTAATTGACTATATCCAGATTTATCAATTTCCTTTTTAAATTTAAAACGTAAGCTTTCATTTGGAATTAAAATATTAGAAATTTGTAAAGTAGCAAAATTGAAAGTTTTTGTTGGAGAAGTAGCAACAATAATATTATCTAAATATTCAGAGTAATTTAGCAAACAAGTATGTTTACCTTCCCAAACAAAATCTGAATGAATTTCATCACTAACAATAAGTACATTATTTTTCTTACAAATATCAACTATTCTATTTAATTCATTTTTAGTCCAAACTCTACCAACTGGATTATGAGGAGAACATAAAAGATATAATTTAACATTATATTTTTTAATTTTATTTTCAAAATCTTCAAAATCAATTTCATAATGAGAATTATTTAATATTAAATCACTACTAATTAAATTCCTATTATTATCCAAAATTACTTCAGAAAAAGGATAATATACAGGATTATTAATTAGAACATAGTCATTTTCTTTAGTAAATGCTTTTACTGCCATAGCTAAAGCAAATACAATACCAGGAGTCATAACAACCCAGTCAGTTTTTAAATCAATTTTAAAGTTATTATGATACCAATTATATAAAGACTCAAAATATTCTTCATCTGGCTCAGAATACCCCAATATACCAAAATCAACTTTTTGGTGTAAATCTTTTAATATTTGTTCTGGACATTTAAAATCCATATCTGCAACCCATAAGGGAAAAGCACCTTCTGGTTTATTTCTTCTCTTGTTACAATCATATTTTAAACTATATGTACCATGTCTATCGATATCTTCATCGAAACTCATTTTATCACCTCTTAAATATTAATATTCAAAAGGGAAAAATGTGTGAGTTTTAAAAATTACTCTAATACTAATGCTTTTTTAGGGCAAAAATTAGAACATTTACCACATCTTATACATTTATCATGGTCTATTTCAGGGGCTTCAAAATTTTTTTGAGTTAATGCTCCTACAGGACAAACTTTTACAGCAGGGCATTTATGATTTTGTGGGCAATTTCCTATTACTATTTTTAAATTTTTTTCCATAATTCTTCCTTTCTTATACATTATTATTAATTATAATTATTATTTTTTATTTTAAATTATACCATAATATTAAAAAAAGTATATCATAATTTTTTAATATACGATATACTCTTATTCTCTCTACTGTAAAACTTAAATCAAGCAATATTTTTTAACTTACATTAGATTCAAAAAATGTCCTACAACACCAATAAT